>CAZCEN010000102.1:9502-10533 GCA_964497205.1 uncultured Sporomusaceae bacterium | reverse complement strand
AACTGGCTCCCTGCTTTCATCCTTTATCCCGTCCGCCGCAAGTTGAGCAAGAAGCGGTAAACAGGCTCACGGTAATGGCTGAGATGACGGGTGCTCCCGTGTTGGTTGTACATTTGAGCTGCCGCGAATCGCTGGAAACGGTAGCTGCAGCCAAAGCCCGGGGAATTAGAGTATTTGCAGAAACGTGTCCGCAGTACTTAGTGCTTGATGACAGTGTGTATCAGGATGCTGGTTTTGACTGTGCCAAATATGTCATATCACCGCCAATTCGGGCTAAAGCCAACCAGGAGCATTTGTGGAAAGGACTGAGAACCGGAATTTTGGACATTGTGGCTACAGACCATTGTTCCTTTAACCTTCAAGGCCAAAAGGAGCTCGGACGCGATGATTTCAGTAAGATACCTAATGGTGCTCCCGGGGTTGAGCATAGATTAGGACTTTTATATACCTATGGTGTAAAGGCAAGAAAACTCAGCCTTACCCAGTTTGTCGATAAACTGGCGACACAACCCGCAAAGCTATTTGGGCTTTATCCGCAAAAAGGTACGATTGCTCCGGGCAGTGATGCTGACTTAGTCGTGTGGGATGAACAGCGGCAAGTTACCATCAGTGCTTCATCCCATGCCCATAACGTAGATTACAGTCCTTATGAAGGAATGGAGCAGCAGGGGCAGGCTGTACATGTTTTTCTCAGAGGACGGCAAGTAGTAAAGGATGGAAAACTTTGTACCGGTAACCCCCAAGGACAATATTTGTTCCGCAAGCCATTTCCTCAAAAAGGAGTGTAGGGCATGTTTGCAATAAACATTAACGGCAGCTTGTATTCCGTTCCCGAAGACGGGAACTTGCTTGAATACTTGCGTGAAGAGCTGCGGCTGACCTCGGTGAAAAACGGTTGTGGGGAAGGGGCCTGCGGGGCCTGCATGGTGCTGGTTGACGGCAAAGCTATGCGCGCTTGTTTGCTTACTCTTGCTAAGGTGCACGATAAACAGGTCATAACCCTAGAAGGTTTATCCGAACTGGAAAAAGCG
>CAZCEN010000102.1:6409-9492 GCA_964497205.1 uncultured Sporomusaceae bacterium | reverse complement strand
GCTGGGCCTTTGCGGAAGCCGGAGCCGTACAGTGTGGGTTTTGTATCCCCGGTATGGTTATAAGCGCAAAAGGCCTGCTAGATCAAAACCCGGCTCCTAATGCGCGGGAAATAAAAAAAGCCTTGCAGGGTAATATTTGCCGCTGTACAGGATATGTAAAAATTGAAAAGGCTATCTTCATGGCCGCTAAGGCTCTGCGTGAGGGCTTTATTCCTCCGGCAACCGGCAGTTACCGTATTGGCGAACGTTTGCCGCGGGTAGATGCTCAGGAAAAAGTAACCGGAACCGGGCAATATGCCGATGATATAAAGCTGCCTGACATGCTGTATGCTGCTGTCTTGCGTTCTCAATACCCACGCGCTTTAGTGAAAAAAATAGATATTAGAGCGGCCGTAGTATATCCTGGTGTGGCCGTCGTACTAACGGCAAAAGATGTACCGGGTAAACGCTTTCTGGGGCACATTGTCCACGACTGGCCGGTAATGATTGCTGAGGGTGAAGAGACCCGCTATGTCGGCGATTCGCTGGCGCTTGTGGCGGCCGTTTCCAAGAAAATTGCCCGGGAGGCCTTGCAGTTAATTAAGGTGGATTATCAGGAACTTCCACCGCTCTTAAGTCCGCAGGCTGCACTAGCGGAAGATGCTCCCGCCATTCACCCTAAAGGAAACCTGCTGGCCAAAACCGTGCTTAAACGTGGGAATGCGGATGAAGCAATTGCCAAGGCTGCCTATGTTGTAAGCCAAAAATATATAACCCCGCCTACCGAACACGCCTTTATGGAGCCGGAGAGCGCTGTGGCCGTACCGGAAGCAGACGGGAAGCTTACGGTATACACTGGCAGCCAAAGTGTTTACGATGAGCATCATGGTATTACCGCTATGCTCGGGGTACCGGGAGAACAGGTACGAATTATCAGTAAGCTGGTAGGCGGCGGTTTTGGTGGTAAAGAAGATCTTTCCGTGCAGCATCATGCAGCGCTGTTAGCATGGCATACCAAAAAGCCGGTAAAGCTGACCTGGAGTCGTCAGGAAAGCATCCTGGTACATCCCAAACGCCATGCTATGGAAATGGAATTTACCACAGCTTGTGATGAAACTGGCAAAATTATCGCCATGAAGGGTTATCTGCTGGCTGACACCGGTGCCTATGCTTCGCTCGGCGGGCCGGTATTGCAGCGGGCTTGTACCCATGCGGCAGGTCCCTACCAAATTGAAAATGTCGATATTACCGGTTTGGGTGTTTACACTAATAACCCGCCGGCCGGTGCTTTTCGAGGTTTTGGTGTTACCCAATCCTGTTTTGCCATGGAAACTAATATCAATTTATTGGCGGATAAAATCGGCATTTCTCCCTGGGAAATCCGTTTCCGTAACGCCATTGAGCCAGGCAAGACATTACCCAATGGGCAGATAGCCGATGCCGGGACCGCTTTAAAAGAAACCCTGCTTGCCGTAAAAGATGTCTTTGAGGCTAATCATGGCTCCGGTATTGCTTGTGCAATGAAAAATAGCGGTTTGGGGGTAGGCAATTCTGATGCCGGCCGGGTCAAAATCAAAGTAGACCAGGGGAAAGTCGTGATTTGCACCAGTGCCGCTTGTATGGGACAGGGCTTAGCGACAATTATATTGCAAATTGTTGCTGAGACCACAGGGTTGCCAGGTACTCTTTTAACAACGCATGATCCTGATACTGCGGTAACACCGGACGGAGGCACGTCAACAGCATCGCGGCAAACACTGTTCAATGGGGAAGCGGCCAGATTGGCCGCGTTGGCGCTGAAGGAAGATTTAGAGAAATATCCGCTCGCTGAGTTGGAAGGCCAGGAATATTACCGGGAATATCAAGGAATCACCGATCCGATGAACTCTGACAAACCTAATCCGGTCAGCCATGTGGCTTATGGTTATGCCACCCAAGTGGTTATTTTGGCTGAGGATGGAAAAGTTGCCAAAGTAATCGCCGCCCATGATGTGGGCAAAACCATTAACCCTACAACAGTGGAAGGACAAATTGAAGGCGGCGTGGTTATGGGCCTGGGCTATGCATTGACAGAGGATTTTCCCTTACAGGATGGTCGGCCAACAGCAAAATTTGGTACATTGGGCTTGTTCCGGGCAACTGCTGTGCCGGAAATTCAATGTGTGCTTATTGAGGAAAATAATAATACCCTTGCCTATGGAGCTAAAGGGGTTGGTGAAATTGTTTGTGTTCCTACAGCTCCGGCGGTAGCTGCTGCCTATTACCACCGGGACGGCAAGATTCGCACCAGTCTGCCGCTACCTGAGACTCCTTACAGCCGCAAGAAATAGATGAGATAATGGCATGCTAATGGGTTTTTTCAGTAAACAACTTAGACCTATATTAAAAAAGTTTGGTGTTGATAAATTAAATTTATAGCCTGCTTATAAAAAACTGCCAAGACACTGTTTTGCTGTCTTGGCAGTTTTTATTTATCGCACCGAGTGAGAGCTGTTTTCTTTATTGTACGTTTGTTTTAGTTTTTTCGAGTGTAATTACAAGTGGGCGAACAAATAACTTTTTCACAAGGAAAAATAGGCTTACTAAGGATAACAGCCCGGTTAGGATAGCCGGAGGGGTAGGCCCGATAAATCTGCCAATACTATGTGCATAGTAAACCCAAGCTTTTACAATATGTGTCCGTTGAACCGGTTCCTGGGCTAATTGGAAAAACCATGTAGTAAAGCCGCCAACTACCAGGACGATGATAAGGCAAATAGCCGGTAACAGTAAGGCATCAAAAAGTTTTTGTTTTTGAACGGTACGTGCAAAGTCAGGCGATAGTTGGCTATAGATACTATCAATGCACGTATCGCGGTCGATTAGATTTTGCAGGGTTATCGTATGGATTTTGTATCCTTCAGCTTTTCTTGTTCCAATGTCAATCTCAACGGATTCCTGGGTTGATGTAATTTCATCAATTTCGGTATACAGAATAAGCTCGCCCGATTCGTCAGTTGAAGCTTTCTCCATAAATTCAGCCGCTTCCGCCTGTGTAACATCAACGGCTATGAAATCTTTGGTTATTACCACAGCTTTATTGTCCTCACATGGGATAACTATTG
>CAZCEN010000102.1:0-6309 GCA_964497205.1 uncultured Sporomusaceae bacterium | reverse complement strand
TTTGGCAAATTACCAAACCAAAAAGACATGGTTGTTTGGTAGGTAATAAGTTATACCACACCAGCCATGCCTTATGTCAGCTTCATTTTGAGTTAGTAATAAGAGCGGATTTGCGGGATAGAAGTTATATTTCTAGATATATATTGCTTTTTGTTAGAAGTGAATTTTTTACTAGGACTAAAGTCTGCGGTTTGAATTTTGTATGATGAATACTGACAAAGGTTAACAAGTAAAATTATACCAAATGTGTAGTGGGACCAAGGTCTTTATTTTTTGGGAGGAGGGTCCTGATATTCCCCAAAAGTTAATCTAGATTACCTTCTAGCGCAATTTGTAGGGAGGCTTCTAATCTTAGTAGGTTAGTCTCAAGATTTTAAACCTGAAAAAGGAAAAAGTAGCAGGCTTAAAGAAGTTTGGATATATTATCGATGATTACATAGGGGAATGTGTTTGGTGGTGTTTCAGTGAAATTAGCCAGATTAATGGAGATTACAACACTATTGCTTAACCGGCGGACAGTCACCGCCAGGGAACTGGCAGAACGCTTCGGTATTTCTGTTCGAACGATTTACCGCGACGTGGAAGAGTTAGCGGCTGCCGGCATTCCCGTTTATATGAGCAAAGGCAATGGCGGCGGCATATCGCTGTTAGAAAACTATATACTCAGTAAAACATTATTGTCAGAGCAGGAAAGCGGCAATATTCTGCTGGCCCTTAAGACCCTGCAAGCTACGCAGTATCCGGAAATTGAAAAGATATTCGAGAAGCTGACGGCAGTTTTTAAGAATACCCAGGCTAACGACTGGGTAGATATAGATCTTATGCATTGGGGAAGTTCTCCCAATGAAAAAAACAAATTCAGTGATATTAAGCAGGCAATCATCAACAAGCAAGTAATCAGCTTCGAGTACGTTAATACTAACGGCGAACGCAGCAGTCGCGCTGTCGAACCGCTCAAGCTATTTTATAAAGGCAGTTCGTGGTATCTTGTTGGTTTTTGCCGCAAACGGGGCAGCCATCGTTTGTTCCGTATATCCCGGATCAAGAATGTTCGAGTTACTTCTGAGGTGTTTAGTGCAAAAGATATACCGGATTGGGAGCAGGACGGTCTGGAAAAACCTCCTTCGTTAATATCAATAAAGTTAAGGTTTAGTGACAAGGTGCTCAACCGTCTTTATGATGAATTTGACGAATCCCAAATTACCAAAAAAGCTGATGGAGCACTAGAGGTAGTAGTAAAATGGCCTGAAGATGAATGGCTGTACGGCTATATTTTGTCTTACGGCAGCTTCGTTGAAGTGTTGGAACCATCTCATATCAGGAGTAACATTATTAAACGGACCAGGGAAACTTTAAAAATATATGAAGATTCAATTTGAATATGACATACAGTTGTCATATTCAGAATGCTATTATTGCGTTGAAAGGACATAGTAATAAAACATGTCTACGAGGTAACGGGTAGCTTGCAAGCTACACGGAAATCAACCGCAAGGAGAGATGAATTATGTTGAAGATTGAATTAACTGAGGAAAAGGCGCAACCGGTATTATCAATAAGAACTACTACCAACCTGGAATCATTGCCCCAGGTTATCGGCGAAAGTTACACCAAGATTATGGCCTATATGCAGGAGCTTGGCGCGCAACCGGTATTTGCCCCCTTTACTGCCTACTATAACCTGGACATGCAAAATCTTGATGTTGAAATGGGTTTTCCGGTTGCTAAATTACTGCCGGAAAAAGACCCTATAAAAGCTCGGGAAATTCCTGCAGGCAAAGTAGTATCCGCAATGTACAAAGGCCCTTACAGCGGCATGGAACAGCCCTATAATGAGATGACAGCCTGGATTAAGGAAAATGGTTATACCCCTACCGGAATTTCCTATGAATACTACTTTAATTCTCCGCAGGATGTTCCTGAAAATGAGCTTCTGACCAAGATTGTCATGCCAGTTATCTAGGTAACTTATAGTCAGAATCCGTAAAAATGGGGGTCAGGCTTGAGTTATTGAGTTATTAGCTGGCTTGACTTATTTAATGCTGTGGTGCAGATTATTTTAGTAGAAAAAGAGTAGTAATAAGTCAAAAAAACGTTTAACTCAAGCCTGACCCCAAAACTCCCGAGAGAAGTTTTCTCCCGCGTTGGATTAAAGGAATTTAATGAAAGAATGTCGAACCCATTTTTTAGAAATCCGGCTGCGGCGGTAACCACTGTCACTGCTGAAAGATTGAGGTGATCTCTATGAAACCTGCTCTATTGGTGATTGATGTCCAACAGAAATTCTTTGAATTTGGTCCTGAAGTAGCGAATTCACTGAACAAAGCAATCTACTTTATTAACGAAGCACTCACATTTTTTCGGGAAAAGAAGCTGCCGATTATCATCATACAGCATATTGACGAAGCAAAAGGCCTAGTCCCTGAAACCCCGGGTTTTGAACTGCCGCAATCGCTCAACATCGTGCCTGCCGACCGGCGCATTTATAAGACATATGGCAACGCTTTTACCAAAACCGAACTGGAATCGGTACTGCACGAGTTAGGCGTTGATACAGTCATCATAAGCGGTTTTTGTGCCGAATACTGCGTCTTGTCCACCTATCGCGGTGCGCTAGATAAGGATTTAACCCCCGCATTGCTGCGTGGGACCCTCGCCAGTATAAATCCGTCAAACATTCCTTTTGTAGAAAACGTTAACGACATCATTACGCTAAACATCTTAAAAAAGGCATTGGAATAAAGTGGCAAGGCATCGAAGCCTGTTTACAAAAGAAGAGAACCTCTATTGTGGATAACAATAGAGGTTCTTTGTCTACGATCTGACCCCCTTTCGTTGAAAAGCGGGGTCTTGCTTGCTTTCTAAGTTGGATGGAAAAGATTAATAATAGCCTAGTTGTTTTCTAAGTAGGCAACAACGTTATTAAGCTTTACTAATGCTTCGGGAGATATTTTTAAAGTTCTGTTGGGGTGTCCAGAGCCCCCATAAACAAATGGATACTGTAAAAGTTTCTTATCAAATATAGTTGAAAGGGTAAGGCCTACCATGGGCGTATCGCCGGGAGAGAAGCCGGTAATGCTTTTAATCTTGTCCCTGTTTGCCAGTTTAACCCGGGGAACATCTAACAGTTTTGCAATTTGCTCAAAATCAATATGACTGCGGCAACCTGAAAAAATAATTGAGAAATAACCTTTGTCGGTTTTGATAATTAACGTGGGGGCAGTCTGTCCGGCTTCAATGCCAAAGTATTCGGCTCCTTCGCTTGCTGTGGAAAGTTGTTTTTCGTGATATAGGAATTCATATTCGAAATTAGATTCTTCCAATGATTTTTTAGCCGTATCCATAAAATAATACCTCTCAACTAAGCTTTACTATACAAAATTCCTAGTTAGACGCGCTTCCACCATTGTAAAACATTCCATGGTGGAAGTAAAATACAACCGCTCTTATCCTTCAGCCGGATAAGAGCGGTTTGGCAGTTTATGATCAACGGTTATTCTGCGGAGCGGTCTTTCATTACTTGCTCTAAGGTGTGCAAATACTTACTTTCTTCGTTGTCAGTATTGGTATTTGTGATTGACGACGCGGCAGCTAGCGATGACAGCTTATTTTCCTTAGGCTGTTTGTCAGTCAATAAAAATCGCCTCAACTTTCAATTTTGTCGACGGGAGGTTCACCTCAGGCTATAGTGTCCCCAACCGGTAGATAAACTTGCACAATAAATAAAACAGGATGGGTATGTTTGTATTGTTTTGGCGTTTTCCGGAGGAATAGTTAATTTTTACAATTTATAGGGTTATTTTTGTCGAATTTTCAGAAAAATACACAAAGGATAATGTGCTGCTAGCAAGAAATATACGCATAGTCCTGCAAAAATTGGATGGAGTTCCTGGGTTCCGGGAGCCGCTTGGCAATTTTATCATAAAGAGGTGCTGAAGATGTGTGCATTTTGGAAGAAATCAAACACTACGGCCCAAATAACGTTAATGGAAACGACTGGTGATGTAATGCGGGCACCCAAAGCGCTTCCGGACGATTCGGCCACGAAAGCCGAAATACGTGGTTTGCAAACAAAACTGCATGGCGTTGTTAGCGGAGCAGGCGATGCTATTCTCTCGTTTGGACAGCAATTATCAGAGTCAATAGACCAACTGGCTACGGGCAGCAAGCAGAGTGAAAAGTTTCAATTCGAAGTTGCTGCAGCGGTGGAGGCGGTTCTGGGAATTTCTGAGCAGAGCAAGGAACTTACAGTGGCAGCTGAAAGTGGAACCAAAAGTATGGCGGAAATAGAAGCGCGCATATCCACTCTTAATGATAAAGTGGAAAATCTGCGAAATATGTATGACGATATTCGTATTGCTGTAAATAATATATCGGCCTCGTTCAAACAAGTAAATGAGGCGAGTAATTCGGTAACATATATTGCTAACCAAACCAACTTGCTTGCGCTCAATGCTGCTATTGAGGCTGCCCGAGCAGGAGAAGCCGGTAAGGGGTTTGCCGTTGTTGCGGATGAAGTAAGAAAACTGGCCGCATCCAGTGAAGAAGCAGCCAAATCCATTCAAACAACGATGGCAAACATGGAAACGGTGACTGATTCCCTGAATGCTGTAGTGGAATCCGGGTATGTAAATCAAGAAATTATGCGTGAAGAAGTAGTTGCAGTAAATGGTAAGGTCAAACATGCAACTTCGGATATACGACTGATGGGTGACCGGATCGAGACAGTTATTAGTGCTTCTAACGAGAAAGCAATTCAGCTAAAAGCGGTTGTCGATGAACTTGATTCAACATTAGATGCGACCGCGCAAATAGTAACCGATCTGAAATCGATGATGCATGGATTTGGCGAATACCACTCGAGCATGGTAAAGCTGGAACAGGACGTGGGCGATATCGGGGACAGGATGTTTGTCCTTTCTAAACATAATCCGGACGGTAAAATTATGTATTTCGGGCATGATGATAAATTCCCACCCTGGGTTTATTGCGAAAAAGGCAGCTCGGCTGGTCATAGTATCGATATTCTTAAACGCGTAGGCCAGCAGATCGGGAAAACTACAGTCTTTATCGGCCGGCCTTGGGCCAAAGTCCATAAGCTTATGCAGCAAGGCGAAATTGATGCGTTAATAAATGTAGGCTGGCCAAATCCCGAGCTGGCATCAGAGGGGTGGCTTCCTACACGTCCGTATGCTCAATTCAAGGTGGTTGTATTCGGAACTCGTCGTGAAGCAGATAATGGCGGCATCGTAAAATTGTCCGGAAGCCGTGTCGGTACAATTAGTGGCGGAATAGGCGGAAGCATGGCCTATTTGTCCAAGGCTGGAGCAAAAATAAATACATATCTCTCTGATATGGAGTGTTTCAGCCAGTTGAACCTTGGTAATCTCGATTATGTGTTAGCCGAAGAGCGGGTGGGACGCAGTATTTCGGAAAAATATTTTGCCGGTAAGTTTGTACCCGTTTCCGGACCGATTGAAACAATGGATGTTGTAGTTTTACTTTCGGCAGCTAAGAATGGCTTGCTGCCGGAAATTAATGAGGCAATTGCTAAGCTTAGTCTATCGTAAGACTACACTATGCTAAGAATTTTAAAACTGGCCTGACCCCTATATTGGGGATTGGGCCGTTTTATTTAAAAATGGGGGTCAGGCTTGAGTTATTAGCTGGCTTGACTTATTTAATGCTAACTGCAGATTATTTTAGTAGAAAAAGAGTAGTAATAAGTCAAAAAACATTTAACTCAAGCCTGACCCCGAAACACCCCCTCTAAATTACAATTGCTTTATGTAGGAGTGTTGGTTACAATACATAGTACAGAAACCAAGTTAGAGTAATTCGGAGGGGTTGAATAATGACCATTCTTGACCAAGTGTTAGATGCAAATCACAAGTTTGTAAACCACTATGCCGAATATGTAAACCAAAGTGACGAGTCTGTGAGTAAACTTCCCAATCGTCATTTAGCCATTTTTACCTGCATGGATACTCGGTTGGTAGACTTTCTTGAACCGGCTATGGGAATTAAGCGAGGCGAAGCAAAAGTAATAAAAAATGCGGGTAACACAATTACCGGCCCATTTGAAGCCACTATCCGCAGTCTGTTAGTAGCTATTTTTGAGCTTGGTGTTAAAGAAATAATGGTCATCGGCCACTTGGATTGCGGTATCGCTCATACAACATCAGAAGAGCTAATTAAAAAGATGCGACAGCGAGGAATTTCAGCAGACGCGATTAAGATGGTTGAGTCAGAACTTACGGTGTGGCTGGATCAGTTTCATCATCCCATTGATAATATTCGGCAAGTGGT
>CAZCEN010000101.1:0-10571 GCA_964497205.1 uncultured Sporomusaceae bacterium | reverse complement strand
GATTTCCCGAAAAATTTGGCCGCTATTCGCGTCTCCCAAACCAATCACTCGCTTTCCTTTTTCCCACAGCTACCACAATTCTCACTACAGTTCATACACACTCTCCTTCGTTATTCTTTTAAACGTCATTCCGTATATTTCCAATTTGATTGTATCATGAAACAGTTGGTAATTACAACAGATATTTTTTAAATACTTCCCTACTGAATTTTATTTTAGGAATTGGTTGCGTTACCCGAATCTACATCATATAATGGAAATATATATTCCAATATGGGAATATACTACTATTAGGTGGTGATTTTTATGAAAATCGTCGATGTATTAAAAGCGCTGGCAGATTACAACCGCTTAGCTATTATGTGTTATCTGCAAAGTGGAACACGCTGCGTTTGCGAAATTGAACAAATCTTATCAATAACCCAGTCCGCCACCTCCAAGCACCTTAACAAGTTACGCCTGGTAGGTCTTATTAAAGCGGAAAAAAAGGCGCAATGGGTCTACTATAGTATTCCCGATGACATCTACGTCGAATATCCATTCCTGGAAAACCTGCTCTCCGATGCGAATAAGCATTATGTGTTTGATACAAGTAAAGTAAAAAAATTCTACGATTGCTAAAATAAATTTAGGAGTAGATAGCGTGAAAAAAGTAGCCTTTATTTGTGTTCATAATTCATGCCGGTCTCAGATGGCTGAAGCTTTCGGCAAGGTTTTAGGACTTGGAGCATTCGAGTGTTTTTCCGCAGGAACCGAACAACGGGATCAAATTAACCAAGACGCAGTACGAATTATGAGAGAAATCGGCATTGATATGGAGCTTCACCAAAAACCTAAATTGCTTCAGGCTATACCAACTGTCGATATTGTAGTGACAATGGGCTGCAATGTGAGTTGCCCTACTATCCCTTGCAGCCATCGTGAGGATTGGGGCCTCGATGATCCCTCCGGGAAAGCGGATGAAGAGTTCAGGATTGTACGCAATATAATAAAAGACAAAATGGACGATCTTATCCATCGGATAAAATCCGATTTAATCTAATGGATAGATAATAAAAAAATACTGGAGCGTGATACTATGAAGAAATTAGCGATTTATGACCCAGCCATGTGCTGTTCTACCGGAGTTTGCGGTGCAAGCGTTGACCCGGAACTACTGAGAGTAGCAACCGTTATTGAAAGCCTCAAACAAAACGGTGCAGATATCAACCGCTTTAACCTTTCCGGTCAACCTAATGCCTTTGTAGAAAACCAATTAATAAATGAGCAATTAAAACAATATGGCCCTGAGATACTGCCAATTACTTTAGTAGATGGTCAGATAGCAAAGACCAAGAGCTACCCTACCAATGAAGAATTCGCAGAATGGACCGGAGTAGCACTAAACATTAAGCCGAAAAAATCCGGTTGTTGCTGCGAGGGCGGGTGCTGTTAATCATGTCAAAAGAAGACACGACGATGCATGCCTATAAACCATTGCAGCTAAATCTTACAAAGTATTTCTTCTTTACAGGTAAAGGAGGCGTTGGCAAAACATCTGCCGCTTGTGCCACAGCCGTTAACCTCGCTGATAGTGGTAAGGAAGTAATGTTAATCAGCACTGATCCTGCTTCTAATTTACAGGATGTATTTGGCATTGCATTAGATAATAAAGGAACTTCCATACCTGAAGTTCCCCATCTTACCGTTGTTAACTTAGATCCGATAGAAGCAGCTCATGAATATAAAGAGAAAGTAATCGGACCATATAAAGGATTATTACCAGAAGCGGCAATTGCCAATATGGAAGAACAGTTATCCGGATCCTGTACCGTAGAAATCGCCGCATTCAATGAGTTTTCCCATTATCTAACTGACAAAACGATTAAAGATAAATATGACTTTGTTATCTTCGATACAGCTCCAACCGGGCATACGCTGAGAATGCTCCAACTTCCTTCGGCCTGGAGTAATTTTATCAGTGAAAACAAGCATGGTGCCTCCTGCTTAGGACAATTATCCGGCTTAGAAGAAAACAAACAGATGTACAAAAGCGCGGTTGAAACTTTGGCTGATCGCAGTATGACAACCGTTATGCTGGTATCAAGGCCGGAGAAAACTCCACTGTTAGAAGCAAAACGGGCATCAGAAGAACTGAGAGATCTTGGCGTTAACAATCAGACTTTAATTATTAACGGAGTTATGGAACTTGACACTCCAGACGATGAGATAGCACTCAGGTTATACAATAAACAGCAGCAAGCGCTTCGTGACATGCCGGATTACTTGCGCAGCCTTACAACGTACTATATTCCTCTACGCGCTTATAATGTCTATGGGGTAAAAAATATACAAAAAATGCTGGTTGATAACTATATAGACATAAATCCAGCACCTGATAAGTTGAAAGACGTTTACTCGCTAAGCACGCTAATTGAAGATATGTATACTTCGCACAAAAAGGTTATTTTTACTATGGGTAAAGGCGGCGTAGGCAAAACTACATTAGCGGCAGCGATTGCTCTAGGATTAGTAGAAAAAGGCGCCAACGTACACCTGACAACCACCGACCCGGCCCATCACTTAAAATTTATGCTTAGTGACAGCGACAGTTTAAAAATCAGCCATATTGATGAAGCCCATGAACTTGAGAAGTATAAGGAAGAAGTACTTGCTAAGGCCCGGGAATCGCTAGGTGATGCAGACTTAGCTTATATTGAGGAAGATTTAAGATCGCCATGTACCCAAGAAATTGCTGTTTTCAGAGCCTTTGCTGAAATTGTAGAACATGCCACAGACAACCAAGTAGTAGTGATTGATACGGCACCTACCGGGCACACTCTTTTATTACTGGATGCTACACAAAGCTATCATAAAGAAATTCAAAAAAGCCAAGGTGATATTCCCGAAAGCGTAAAAAAACTACTGCCCAGATTAAGGAATGCCGCTGAAACAGAAGTCGTAATTGTAACCCTTCCGGAAGCTACTCCCGTTCACGAGGCGATGAGACTTTCCGATGATCTAAAGCGAGCAGGTATTCATGCCAAATGGTGGGTCGTAAACTCAAGCCTTTATCTTACGAAAACCAAAAGCCCATTATTAAAAGCTAAATCGCAAAGTGAAGTTGAATGGGTTAATAAAGTCGTTGAAACCTCTCAGGGGCATACTGTCTTAATTAAGTGGCATGGCGAAGAGTTGCAAGGACACGATCTTCTAGGATTGATTTAAAATTGAAGCTTAAGATTAAGAAAACTCCCTATTAAAGGGAGTTTTTCTGCTATATCATTCGATTAGGCGAACATGGCACACAGATAATATTTTCATCCTCGTGAGTCATTATATTATCGACAAAATTCTTAATTACTTTTACTTGTTCATAGTTGATACGATAAAATACCCATTTACCTTCTTTTCGGTCTTGTAATAAATCGGCGTGTTTTAGAATCTTCAAATGATGGGAAATTGCAGGCTGAGATTTATTGCAAGCATCGATTATATCGCAGACACATAGTTCTTTCCCAAGAAGCATAGTAATAATCTCCAAGCGAGTCTCATCACCCAAGGCCTTGTAAATCTCAGCTATCTTCCTCATATCCAACACTCCAATTGCAGTTAATCAACTTTTTGATACGTTTTTACAATATACTTAATCAATTTACCTGTCAATAGGCATACAAAAGGAAGACTACCTTTCGGTAATCTTCCTTTTTTTACGCTTAGTCTTAACTGATTCTATAATTTTAATCAAACAAGCCCTAATGCCACTTAGGTACAATCTGAACAAGATCGCACTTCATGGGTTATTTTACATCGACTTTTGCTTGCTTTCGCTCGTAAACCAATAGCGTGTTCTATTACAGAAGTTACACACGGACAGCATCACGGGTACTTCTACAAGAACACCTACAACAGTGGCTAACGTAGCTCCGGACTGCAGGCCAAAAAGCGAAATCGTAACTGCTACAGCCAGTTCAAAGAAATTGCTCGCACCAATCAGTGCGCCAGGTGCGGCAATAGAATGAGGCACATTTAAGAATTTTGACAAACCGTAAGCTAACGAAGAATTAAAGTACACCTGGATTGTGATCGGAACAGCAATTAGGATAATATTAAACCAGTTGCTTAATATAATTTCACCCTGGAAAGCAAAAATAATTACTAACGTAGCTAACAAAGCAAGAATAGTAACCGGTTTTAACGGTGCTAAAAACTTGGTATTAAACCATTCCTCACCTTTTGACTGTAATAACACACGCCGGGTCAAATACCCTGCAGCCAGCGGAATAACAATATACAACAAGACCGACATAAATAATACATCTTTCGGCACAACAATATTGGATACTCCTAATAAAAACATTACGATAGGAGCAAATAATACCAACATAATCAAGTCATTAATCGCAACCTGAACCAATGTGTATGCAGGGTCACCATCGGTTAGGTAACTCCAAACAAAAACCATAGCGGTACAAGGAGCAGCCGCTAAAATAATTGCGCCTGCAATATATTCATTCGCCAACTCATCGCCGATATAACCAATAAAAATGTGCTTAAAGAATAACCAGGCTAAAAATGCCATACTAAAAGGCTTTACTATCCAATTAACAAATAAAGTAATAAATAATCCCCGGGGTTTTTCTCCCACTTTCAAAATAGCCGAAAAATCAATTTTAAGCATCATCGGATAGATCATCAACCATATTAGTATCGCAATAGGGAGATTAACGTGACTGATCTCCATTTTGCTAAGCGCATTGACCGCATCAGGAAATAACTTTCCTAGAATAATTCCTACTACAATGCAGAGACCAACCCAAACTGTCAAATACCTTTCAAAAAAGTCTAACCGTTTTTCACTCACTTATTTTCCCACCTCCAAAAATATTAACTCACTACATGTAAAATCCAATATAGCAATAATTGCAGTCATCCGCCTGGCTCATTTCCAAGCTTTTTGATATTAATGTCAGAAAACATTGTTCGATGTAGTTATAATAGATATATTATCATATTTATGATTGTGAATATATTTATATGATAGTATATTGATATTTCTTAGTCAATTATAGTTTATGATATAATCCTACCTAAAGGACCTTCAACCAGGGTATCTTTCTTAGATATTTTCTGGTAAGCAAATATTTATTGACAAACTTGATCGACTATGTCAAAATAATAGTCATTAAAAATTACAAATAATATCGAACTTATCAAGAGTGGTCGAGGGACTGGCCCTATGACACCCAGCAACCAGCATTTTATGCAAGGTGCTAAATCCAGCGGAGCAATCCGGAAGATGAGTTATTATGTTTAGTAGACGGCTCTTCTTACGGAAGAGCCGTTTTTTGTTGTCCTGATAGAAAGTATAACTTTCGCCTGGATAAGGGCAACATCGACTTCTGCTTTCGCCAAAGGCTCGGCGCAAGCCATGTTTTCTTTATTATTGTCATATTAAGGTAAGGAGTTGGATCATATGAAATTGTCAACCAAAATTGTCCATGCCGGCCTGGTAACTGATAAGACTACCGGTGCCATCAGTACCCCGATCTATCAGACAGCAACCTTCCGTCATCCCGAACTTGGCCGTAGTACCGGCTATGATTATTCCCGCACCCAAAACCCCACCCGTAAAGCAGTCGAAGAAGCTATAGCCGCTCTGGAAGAAGGGTATGCCGGTTTTGCTTTTGCTTCAGGCATGGCCGCCATTACGGCAATACTTATGTTATACCGGCCAGGAGATCATCTTATTATCACCGAGGATTGCTATGGCGGGACATATCGCATTCTTGACAAGTTATTTAGCCAATTCGGCTTGACAGCTACTTTTGTCGATACCAGCAAACTTGAAGCTGTGCGCCAATCGATACAACCTAACACTAAAGCTATATTGCTTGAAACACCTACCAACCCGCTGATGAAGATTGCCGATATCCGGGCTATTACGTCTTTAGCCCGTAAGCACAGCCCCCACCCTATTCATACTATTGTTGATAACACCTTCTTATCTCCCTATTTCCAGCAGCCTTTAGCGCTTGGCGCCGATGTTGTCATTCATAGCGGCACCAAATATTTATCCGGACACAATGATGTTATCTGCGGCCTAGTCGTTGCTAAAGATCCGGCCCTGTGTGAAAAAATCGGTTTTATCCAAAATGCCACCGGCGCTATTCTCGGACCTCAGGATAGCTGGTTACTGCTCCGCGGCCTCAAGACGCTGGCAGTTCGGTCACGTCAACACGAAAAAAATGCATTATCTGTCGCCGAATGGCTTACCACCCATCCTAGGGTTACTAAAGTATATTACCCCGGTCTGACAGACCACCCGGGTAAAAAAATTCAAGACGCCCAGGCTTCCGGGTATGGCGGCATGCTGTCCTTTGTAGTAAACCATCCCCGCTTGCCCGGTGAGATACTGCGCAAGGTAAAGGTCCTCCAGTTTGCTGAAAGTTTGGGCGGTGTCGAATCCTTAATTACCTTCCCGGCAATACAGACCCATGCCGACATTCCGGCTGACATTAGAGAACAGTTAGGGATTAGCGACTGTCTGCTGCGCTTGTCGGTCGGTATCGAAGATGTGGAAGATATTATTACCGATTTAGCACAAGCGCTAGCGTAACATTACTTTTTCTCTTGACAATGCCCCTGGGTAGTGTTAGCATAATGAAAATAGTAAATTTCGGTGTTAGCTGATCAGAGAACTGAAGGCTAAAGTATAGGTTTAAAATAACTATACTCTAGCCTTTTTTATATTAATTTAATATATAGCTGATTAGAAAACTAAAGGCTAAAAAGCGATGCAAGTCGCTTTTTAGCCTTTTTATTTAGGAGGAGATAGGATATGAAAAAACATGAATGGATAGTAAGCCAAAACCGCCGTTTATCTGCTATGATTCAGACACATAGTTTTACTGTGAAACAAACCCCTGTAGTCATCTGCTGCCATGGTTTTACCAGTGAGAAAGTCGGCACCAATCAACTAATGCTGCATCTAGCAAATGCGGTTGAGGCTGCAGGTCTTATCGCTATTCGCTTTGACTTTAGCGGTTCAGGCGAAAGCGATGGTGAATTTGCTGCAGATACTACAATAAAAAATTGGCAAGCGGATTTGCGAAATGTCATTGCCTGGGTAAAAAGCTTGCCCGAATTTGAAGGCCTGCCAATCTATCTCTTGGGGCACAGTTTGGGTGGCTTGATTGTGCTGAGTCATGAGGACAGCGGTATAGCCGGCCGGGTAGTGCTGGCCCCAGTCACTCAGCCTATCGAGAATTTCCAAAACATTATTTTTGGCCCCGACTTATGGCAACGTTCTTTAGACGGCCAGACAATAGCCAACTTTTTAGGTAAAGGCTTTAGTATAAATTCCAATTTTGTTAATGATTTATTAGAGAATCGTTATGATATTTTGTCCCAAACAGCATTGCACGGCATCCCTTTATTTATTGTACACGGCTCACAAGATGCTGTCGTGCCGCCATCCGGATCAGAAATTTTATATGACAGCTATAAAGGCGATACAGAGATTGTCCGTATGGAGGCCGATCATGTCTTTACAGGAAAACATGATGAGCTTACTGCCTTGGTAACTGGATGGCTAACAAAACGGCAAAGTAAAGCGGTAACTTTATGGCGATCCCACTAAAATATCCGATGACTAAGTCGTTCTAAAACACCTGCTTCTATAAGCGCGTGTTTACCCCTGCGGGCACATAAGCCCCAGATAGAGTAGATTAGCTGCAGATGGACTTAAAACCCTAGCTGAAGTAAGTCCACTATCTTGCTAATAACTCCGAAACAAATATAACAGAGGCTGCATCCAGGATACAGCCTCTGTTATATTTGTTTTGTATTAGTACACTCTTCTCATCCCTATATTTCCAAAAGCCGGCGTGAAAGTCTTACTGCATCAGCAGCATTGGCTGCATACCCATCGGCTCCGATTTTATCGGCAAAACTTTGTGAAATAGGTCCGCCGCCGACAATCACCTTAAAACGGTCTTTTATACTCTGTTCTTTCAATCTATCCACGACTGCCGCCATTCCTTCCATCGTGGTGGTCATAAGAGTCGCCAGGGCAATGATGTCAGCATCGACTTCCTGGGCCTTATCAACAAAGACTGACGGCGCAATATCTCTCCCCAGGTCATAGACTTCGAAACCGGATGTTTCCAGCATTATTTTTACTAAGTTCTTACCAATGTCATGGGTATCACCTTCTATAACCCCGATGACTACTTTGCGCTTTTCACCATGCCCCTCCGTTTTAATATGCCCTTTCAGCACCTCAAGCCCGGCGTACATAGCGTCAGAGCATAACAGCAATTCCGGAATAAAATACTCCTCTTCCTCAAACAGCTTTCCTGCTCGGTCCATCCCCTCCGAGAGTCCCTTTTCCACAGCCTCATAGGCATTAATTTGCGCTGCTACAATTTCCTGTGACAGACGTATCACTTCATCCTCGTTCATAGCAACGACGGCATCTGATAATTTTTTAAATAATTCTTCCTTGTTAACCGGCATGTTAAGCCCTCCTATAATTATCTACTTTAACGCCAATCCCAAATTGTTCTTCCCGCACTTTTTCATAGGGGGGTATGTGAATAAACTCGTCTTGGCACCAGGGACCATTAACCAGTTTATAGAGATAGGCGCTGTCACCCTGTGTTGTCTCATGCCTCAATGCAAGCAGCTCTGCTATCTGGCACGATTTTCTGAGACTATCTTCTTCCTGGCGGCAGCCTGTGTTAATAAAAAGTACTCTACGATAACCGTCATACATCCGGGTAAGAAGGCGCAGCGCCTTTTTCTCACCATGTTTTTCGACAATCCGCTGATGTTCGGAAATTATATTTTTCTCACTTATCATCCAGCCATAGCTCAGATAAATCGTGCCTTTTTCCTCTTGACTGAACTCTTCATGTTTTTCCTTAGAACCCAAAAGTATTGAGATGCAATCATGAACGCGCGGAATAATGAGCGGGCTATCTGACCCAGTTAGGTCTCTGGCAGCCCCACCGCAAAGACCAAAAGCCAAAATGATTTTGTCATACCCTGGCGACTGGTCAATAATCCGTTGCAGCTCGCAATTTAATTTCCTGGGGTGCAAATGAAGTCCCATGGAAATAAACTCATAATCAACTGTTTCCTTTGGCTTAATGCCTAGCAATTCTTCTTTCATAACTTCACAAGCAATAATTTTAACTGTCATGAGACCTCCGCAGTATCTTACCGTCCGGCACTTAAAAATGCCTGAACATTAGTTAAAGGAACACTGGGTGGAATATCGCAGCCAGGCATAAGAATGTAGTTAGCACCCCGTTCAGCCTGCTTAATACATTGTCTGGCAGCCTGACTTACCTCATCATCTGCCAAGTCTTTTAAGAGCACAGGGTTTAGGTTGCCGGCTATGGCTACTTTTCCATCCAGTACACGCTGCGCCAAATTCAGATCTACTTTATAATCCAGGGATAACAGATCAATGTTCATATAGGGAACAAGCCGCAGACTGTTTTTGATATTTCCGCAAATATGCAATGTAACAAAAGCACCGCGTCGTTTTAGGCGTTCAGCCACCTTTGTAATATAGGGGGCGGCAAACTCCGTAAAATGCGTAAGCGAAATAAGATCACCGGAAGCCGTCGGTTCGGCAATGGATAACATAATAGCTCCTTTATCGACAGCCGGTAACAAATACGCAATGCAAATCTCAGTCATAACTTCCAGCAGTGCATGTATGGCTGCCGGGTCTTTATATAAACCAGCCATTAACCTTTCCACGCCGTAAAATTGCCCGGCTAGCGTGAACGGCCCCCAACTGGAAGTTCCCACCAGCACAGCATTGCCAATTTGAGCATCAACAACTTCAATTACGGAACGAATGGCCCTAATCCATTCGTGATTGTCAATCCGGCTCAAATCAAGCAAATCGACTGCCGCCACCTTGGTAAACACCGGTTCAAGCACATCAATATTTCCTTGCGTCCGAAATTTTATTTTTCCCCCAAAGAGATGTATCAGCAAATTATGATACCCCGACCCGGGCCACACAATATCTGAATGAATCAACTGGTTTACTTCAACAATTGCAGGAGCGCCCAGTTCCGGCTTTTCCAGCACATCCAGCAGTGTTAAGCCTTTCTGCCGGAAAGACCAAGTTCCGCCGGACAGGAGAGCTGCCGGAATCCGGGACTGGCAGGAGGGTATATTGCTTTTAACCTGTAACGCATGGATAACCCTGTCCTTGGGCAGCATATCCCCATCATCGCCTTTCACAATCATTACCTGCCGGCAATAATTATGCCGATTAAATCTTCAATTAGCGTTAGACCACCATGATATCCGGTGTACCCCCTGCCTAAAACCGCCCGGTTGGCTACCGGAAAACTCACACTGAGATGGCCGGCACCAAGTTCCTTAGCCAGTTCCCTGTCCAGAGAACTGCCAATAACAAAAGCCGGACTTAAAGGATTGGCATATTTGCCGGCCTGCGATTGATACTCAGACCAATGTTCCTGTACAGCAGCAGCTATTATACTGCCGTCTGTATGAAAAATAAGTTCTGGGGTTAAACCGCTCTCCAGCTTGGCTAACCG
>CAZCEN010000100.1:3842-10676 GCA_964497205.1 uncultured Sporomusaceae bacterium | reverse complement strand
ATAAAATAATCCTTGCATTTTTCACAAGGACATTATTTATTTACCCAATCAGTATTTCTAATTCTGGAACCATAGTTTACCTGAGCCAACTAAAAAGTAGTTAGCCGCTAAACCAGTACATAAACCTGTTGGTACAGCAAAGAGCAGTAAATAAGGCAAATACCACAAAAGCCCTGAACTATTTACAAGGGCAGCTGCCAAAACTACTTGCGCCAAATTGTGAGCGGCTGCACCAAACAGACTTACTCCTACTAACGAAAATACTTTCTGGTAACTACGACGAATATAAGCCATTATAAAAATGCTGACAAGCGCTCCGCCCAAACTCATGACAAATGCCGGTCCAAGTAATGAACCGCCAAATAATGAACCTATAGTAACACGAGTTACAGCAATATAGACTGCATCCTGCCAACCGAGAATAACGATTGCCAAGAGCGAAACTATATTTGCCAACCCCAGCTTAACGCCAGGAACGGGAACAGGAAGCGGAAAACGGCTTTCCAGCACATGAACTGCGCTAGCCATCGCTACTAGTAAAGCCAAAAGAACCAGACGTTTTGTTCTACTCATGACTACCTCACAATATCATCGACGTCTATGGGACTTGCGGCCACTACTTTGACAACAACGCGGTATGGCAAACAGACAATCTGCTGGGGAGGAATGCTTATCCAACCTGAACGAACACAGATCTGATCCGGACAATCTGCATCTTTTATCCGCACCCGTCCATTTTCGTATTCAATAAGGTTAAACCCATGATCTCCGTCCAGTCTAAATTCTCCTACATAACCTTGTCGTAACGGAATTGTTTTTACCGTCTGCCCATTTACAGTAATAACTACGTTTCGTTCTTGATCGCTACTTCCCGTAAGATGGTACATATTTAATCCAATTCCTGTTAGTGCAAATAACAATAACACTGCAACTAAGTATTTGTCAGCTCTTGTCAGCATTAATTTGCCACCCTGCTCATATTCTATTATATTTTACATTAAAACACCGCGTTATGCAAATAAACACAAAGTAAAAATTTGATGAATAATGAAGAAAATATTTACCGTTTTAATCTATTATCAGTGTTTCTATTGCGAAAAGAAAAAAGAGGAGGGATTTCCCTCCTCTTACGTGTACTTTTTTTTAATCAAGCTACGGGATCTTCATTGCCTGGAATTACGCCAAGCACAGCTTTTTTTATAGCTTTGGTCGGGCATTTGGCCAGGCAAGTAGGATTATCACATTTTTCCTTACATACTTTTGCATCTACAACTGCCAAGCTGTTATCCATAGTAATGGCACCATGCGGACACTCTTTCAGACACAAGGTACAACCAATACAAGCTGCACTACATGCTTTCTTAGCAACAGCACCTTTATCATGGGAATTGCAGTTAACCCGGACATGAGCACCCAGCGGCATCATATTGATGACTTTTTTGGGGCATACTGTTTCACATTTGCCACAACCGGTACATTTTTCAGGATTAATGAGCGGCAAGCCATCTTCTGTCATCGTCATTGCACCAAACGGACAAGCCTTAACACAAGTACCAAGTCCTAAACAGCCATATTTACAGCTTTTAGGACCACCAAACAATAAATTTGCAGCCACGCAATCCTGTACACCATGATACTCACTAGCTTTAACTGCTTTAGCATGAGAACCTGCGCATCTTACTTGCGCAATACGCGGCTCGATGGCAGCAGCAGCCTTACCAGTCAATTCTGCTACTAATTTAGCTACAGGCTCTTTACCAGGGGTACAGAGATTTGGCGGTACATCAGGATTTGTTACAACTGCTTCGGCATAGTTCATACAACCAGCATAGCCGCAAGCACCACACTGTCCTTTAGGAAGTACATCTTCTACAAGATGGATTAACGGATTAACTTCTATGGCCATTTTCTTATTGGCATATGCCAATACTAAGCCAAATATTACGCCCAGACTTGTCATAATAGCAAGTATTACAAGTGAATGTTGGACAACTCCATGTTCCATTTACTTCTCACGCTCCTTTCTATTCAGCTTATAGCGGAATCATTCCTGAAAAACCTAAGAAAGACAAGGCTAACATGCCTGCCAATATAAAGGCAATTCCAAGACCCTGCAGAGATTTAGGAACATCAGCATATTGCAGTTTTTCCCGCAAGCTGGCCATGAGGATAATTGCGAGGGCAAAACCTGCGCCAGAACCGAAAGCGTTAATAACGCTCTTGATAAAGTCATAATTAGCTGAAGCATTAATAAGCGGTACACCTAAAACTACACAGTTTGTAGCAATCAGCACCAGATAAATTCCCCACATCTCATAAAGTGCAGGTGCATATCTTTTAATTGCAATTTCTAAGAACTGTACAAAACAGGCAATTAACACAACAAATACTACAATTTTCAAAAATACCAGATCGTAAGGTACCAACACCAAATTATATACAAGCCATGCCAGTGCCGATGATACTGTAAGGATGGATGCTACTGCCATGCCCATACCAACAGAAGCACTAAGACTCTTAGAAACACCGAAGAAAATACATAAACCTAAGAAACGTGTTAAAACGAAGTTGTTAACAATTACTGCGCCCATAAATAGAGTAAAGTATTCCATTATACAGCCTCACTCCTTTGCACTGCATTTTGGCTGGCTTTGGCTTCGGCTTGTCTGTCCTGATATTCACCGATAACGTTAAACATACCGATCATCAGACCAATTACCAAAAACGCCCCAGGCGCCAGAATCATAATCATCGGGCCATCATAGGAAGTAGGAAACACTTGCATAGCCATAGAAGTTCCGCCTAAAAGCATACCTGTTCCAAACAGTTCACGAATAGCTCCGATAAACAGCATGGCTAAAGTAAAACCAGCTCCCATGCCTAATCCATCTATTGCCGACGGTATTACGCCATTCTTCATAGCAAACACTTCAGCACGCGCCAAGATAATGGCGAATACAACGATTAGTTCTAGATAAAGACCTAATTCTTTGTATACTGCCGGGAAATAGGCTTCCAAAGTTAAAATAATCAAGGTAACTATTGTAGCAATAATAGTAATAAACACAGGTACACGGACTTTGGGATTAACAAAGTTTTTTACAATGGAAACTGTAATGTTGTTGGCAGTAATAACTGCCATAACGCAAAGCCCCATTCCTAATGCATTAAATACAGTGGAAGTAACCGCCAGCGCCGGACAAAGACTTAACGCAAGGCGGAATATGGGGTTCATTTCGAAAATACCTTTTTTAAATATTTGCCAATAATTCATATTCCACACCTCACTTCTTCTGGCTGGCCGAATACGCGGCAACCGCTTCTACAGCTTCTCTTACGCCTTTAGTGACGGCTCGGGAAGTAATGGTTGCACCAGTCAGCGCCTGAATATTTTTATCCGTAGGAACTTTGACTACTTCCATATCAGCTGCAGCTTTATTAGCAAACTGTTTACGGAATTTAGGCTCCACCATCTTATCGCCAAGACCAGGAGTCTCATTATGTTTTAACACTTTGAAATCCATAGCCTTACCTTCAGGTGTCACAGCGGCAAGCATATCAATGCTGCCACCATAGCCTTTGCTGCTAGCAGGCACAACATAGGCAATAACTTTACCGCCTTTAATACCAGCATACCAGCCTTCTTTGCCATCAATGGCTTTAAAGGCCTCGGCATCTTTAACAAGTTCTTTCATAGCGTCGTTCTTAGCCTTAACACGTTGCTCGGCCGCAGTCGGTTCGGTAATAGCATACGTTCCCGCAATAATGACCCCTGAAATAAAACAGGTTATGGTTAAGTTCATAGCAATTTTAAAAATGCTATTATTCTTATCGTCATGTGCGTGTGCATCATGTGCCATGGTCGTTACCTCCTTGCCCCAAATTTTGCAGGCTTAATCCAAAGGTCAATAAGTGGTGTCACACAGTTCATTAGCAAAATTGCATAACAAACGCCCTCAGGATACCCGCCTAATAAACGGATTAATACAGTAAGAGCACCTGCTCCTGCGGCAAAGATAATTTGACCTTTTACGGTGATAGGAATAGTAACCATGTCGGTAGCCATATAGAATGCACCCAGAATTAATCCACCTGACATCATATGCATGACAGGGTCATGTCCGAAGGCGGCTGTTAATACACCAACCGTACCAATCATACATACTGGAATCTGCCAGTTGATATAACCACGATAGATTAGGAATATGCCGCCAAGAATCAACAGCAATGCAGAGGTTTCACCCATACTGCCACTGCGGGAACCGATGAAGAGCGCCTTATACATTTCTACTTTATCGCCAAATATGGCTACAAGTTTTTCATAGCCTTGCAGCTTTAAAATACCAAGCGGAGTTGCAGAGGTAACGCCATCCAACTTGCTCGCCATTTCCGGCCAAGTGGTCATCGCTACCGGCCAGGAAGCCAGCATTATTGCACGGCCAACGAGTGCAGGGTTAAAGATATTATAGCCAAGGCCGCCCATGGTGTGCTTAGCTATAGCAATAGCTGCCACAGTACCAAATACAGGCATATACCAAGGCAAAGTTGCCGGAATATTCATAGCAAGTAAAAGACCTGTTAAAAAAGCACTACCATCATTAACGGTAATTGGTTTGTTCTGCCATTTTTGAACTAAATACTCAGTAACCACAGCCACAACAATGCATATCAGCATATTTGCTAAAGCAGGCATACCAAAGCGATAGACGGAAAATAGCGCTGCCGGCGCTAAGGCCAGGTTAACCGCCCACATAATCTTGGCAATAGATTCTTCGCACCTGATGTGCGGTGATGCTGAAACTGTTAAAGTACCAGTGTCAAGTTTTACTTCTGCGCTCATACCGCCCACCCCCTATTTCTTTTGCGCAGCCGCAGCTGCCGCGTTTTGAGCTTTGGATAACTTGATATAATGAACAATATTGCGTTTTGCCGGGCACACATATACACATGAACCACACTCTACGCAGTCCAAGAGGTCATATTCTTCCTTAGCAGTGGAGAACGCACTCCGTTCGCCAAGAATACTCAGCATACTAGGAACAAGTCACATCGGACAAGCCTCGACGCAGCGACCACAGCGAATACACGGACGCTCAGGCCCAACATTAACGTCAGCTGCACTCAGCGCTAAGATACCGGATGTTCCCTTTATAACCGGCGCGTCAAGTGTTCTTTGAGCCATACCCATCATAGGACCGCCCATAATAACTTTGACCGGTTGTTCTTTAAAACCGCCACACATAGCCACTGCCTGCGCAAAGGTTGCCCCCACTCTAAGCAAAATGTTTTTCGGCTCAGCGATAGCGCCGCCGGTAACGGTAGCAACACGCTCAATCAGCGGAATGCCTTTTTCAACAGCATCTGCGATAGCTACCAGAGTTCCAACGTTCTGTACTACAGCACCTACATCCATTGGTAATCCGCCTGACGGTACCTCTCTGTCCAAAATAACCTTAATTAAGGTTTTTTCTGCCCCCTGCGGGTATTTGGTTTTAAGAGGAACTACTTCAATGCTGGAACCAGCGCAAGCTTTACGCATAACTTCGATGGCGTCCGGCTTGTTTTCTTCAATACCGACATAACCTTTATTAACGCCAAGAATTTTCATCGCGATTTCCATACCGGTAACAATACGTTCTGTTTGTTCCAGCATTACCCGGTGGTCAGCAGTCAAATATGGTTCACATTCTGCTCCGTTTAAAATGAAGGAGTCAATAGCTTTTTCCGGCGGTGGCGACATTTTAACATGCGTCGGGAATGTTGCTCCACCCATACCTACAATGCCGGCAAGCCGAACAATGTCTTTAAGTTCTTTAACGTCAAGCGACTGCCAGTCACGGCTTAACGGTAAACCGGGTAGCCACTCATCTTGACCGTCACTTTCAATAACAACGGCCTGGCAAGTGCCAAAAACAGGATGAGGATATTCAGCAATTTCTACTACTTTACCAGAAGTTGAAGCATGAATAGGACTAGCTACAAAGGCTTGAGCCTCAGCAACAACCTGTCCTTTCTTGACCAGATCGCCCACCTTGACTATGGGTGCGCAGGGCGCTCCCAGATGCTGCCTGGTAGGAATGATGACTTTTTGCGGTATTGATGCCACTTCTATCGTTTTAGCAGCCGTATACCGTTTGCGGTCGTCGGGATGAACCCCCCCGCGAAAGCTTTTTGCCATGATTTCACTCCTTTTGTTTGGTACAATTTAATCGCCTATGTTAGCCTGCCTACGACAAAATACGGACAATTACCGGTTTCATTTTGTCATTGGTTCTGGCATTGCGATCAAAAAACTTAATGTAGATAATAGATAAACCAAAAACCACAAAACCGCCGCCAAGTTGATACCACAATGGATCAACTGCATGTTGAAGATTTGCAATATAGTTGCCAGCAAATGCTCCCGCAACAGCGGCAATAAGCGGTAGCATGTAGACAATAAAAGCGGCTTTAAGCATGTTTACTTCTTTAATTTCGATGGCTACGCGCTGGCCTCGTTTCGCTCCTACTGGATTTAGCGCTTCCACCACGATTGCAGTACTTCCCGGGCAATTCCCGCAATTTTCGCAATCACTGTGGCGACTGGCTTTTACTTTGGCCATATCACCAAGAACTTCTACAACTATTCCTTCCTGCTGCTTTTCCAGTGTAATTCCTCCTTTGGCAGGATTAGCCTTGAATCCTTTCTGGTGAAAACGGGTTATTATATTCGCGTCAAAAAATTATATACCTTCATTTTATCACAAATTACTTTTTTCACATTTTTAGTTAATTTATTTCGGTATATTTAAAAAATTCTAACTGTACATACAATACCAGATTTTCAGAAAAATT
>CAZCEN010000100.1:0-3742 GCA_964497205.1 uncultured Sporomusaceae bacterium | reverse complement strand
GTCCGGCGAAATTTTATAACGCCGATGAGTTGCGGTTTATACTGATATATACCAAAAATATCATGGTATGGTACTTCATGACTGACACTGCCCAAAAGACCACGCTTAGTAAGTTTCAAAACCTTTTTATCCATTTCGTAGGTATATTTTGCTGACATCCGCTCGATAAGCACAAATAAAACCATTGCCTCGGCCATTAGTTCTAATGGCTGAAATATTTTTATAACAAACCATTTGTATAGTGAAAAAATAACAAGAGCGGCGAAGATCGAAACTGCTATAGTCATAACAATAACATTTTTTCTGCTGGCTTCCGATTGTACTACTAAATTTTTCAATATAATAAATCCTCCATAAAACTGTTATACCAATATACTTCTATACTTCTCGCTAAATCCAATAAAATCCTGGGTAGTTATCATAAAAGATTTTGGCAAATTCGCCTATATTCTTATGACATTTCTTAAAAATAATAGACCGGGTTATTAGCCCGGCCTATTTCATACTGCATTTCTTTTAGAAACCAAGCAGTCCAAAGAAAACATAGCACACGACAGCACCGACTACGGACATAGCCAAGCCCCAAATAAGAAGGTTACGGAACAGTTTGGCTTTATCTTCGTGCTCACCAGCACAGGCAATACACAATGCGCCAAGAGTAGACAGTGGTGAAGTATCCACAAGGTGAGCGCCGATGTTAATAGAAGAAATCATGGCAATCGGATTACCACCGCCGATTTCCTTAATAAGACCAGGCACCATTGGCAGGAACATAGGCATTACTACGCCTGAAGAGCTGGAGTATGCTGAAATAATACCAGGGATAAGTCCCAGGAAGAAGTTAATAGTCGTAGAATTGGAAATGGCTCCAATCATTTTTACCATTGCATTTAAGCCGCCGGCTTTGTCCATAACGTCGATAAGTACCGACACACCGCATACCATCATGATAACGCCCCAAGGCATTACTTTAACAGAGGCTTTGCTGTCGCCGGAACCGGCAAGCATTAATACTCCGGAGAGAATGAACGCTACTGTACCAACATTAGAAAGCATATTGGCCAGCCATACATTGGCTTTAAAGAATGGTTTAAAGGCTGGAAGACCGGGAAGTACTACCATTAGAATCAGAACAAAAACCATAGTCAGAGTCAACCATTGATGTTTGTTAAAAGGTTCCGGTTTCGGAGCTAACTCATCAATATTCAGGCTGGCACCACGTTGCTTCTGAATCCATGCCCAACCACCGAGAACGAAGAATCCGCCAATATTTACAAAACCTTGCGCGAGCTCTGAGTTGAAGTGAATTTTCCAGGCTAAACTGTTCAGTTGCTCAGCCGGAATACCTAAACCAGGAGCCATTTTAGCAATAATTCCATTGGAGATAATACCAGTGGGAGCAAAAGGAGAGAACGCTGCACCATTTGCTGCGCCTACAACTATTAGTGTCATTAAAAATGCAGGCATTCCAACCCTTGCCGCTATAGCCATCGCAACAGGCGCCATAAGCGCACAACCAGCAATATTGCCAGGGCCAATTGTTGTTACAAAAGTAGTCAAAGCATATACAATCAGGGGAATAAGAGCAGTGTTTCCTTTACAGAGTCGAACGGAATAGGAGGTTAATTTCTCCATTGTTCCATTGGTCTGCGCCATACCGAACATAAAGGTTACACCAACTAAGATCATGAATAAGCTAAGAGGGAACGATTCCATTACTTTAGCGCCAGTTAAGCCGCCCCAGATGCCACCTACAATAATGGCAAAACCAATACTAAGGAAACCTACGTTGAGATCTTCATTTACACAGCTGATAATTACAACAATCGCCAATGCAACCATTGACATTATCGCTGCCATTGAAATTTCCATTTACATTTCCTCCCCACATTATAGCTTTGTTAAAATAGAGAACCCTAGATGACTGCTAGCTTTTTATAATATTCCACACTTTGTTCCGTCCAATACCCCCTTTACAGCATTTTCTCATTTTTAGACAAAACATACTAATCTGAAAAATCCGGAGCAAAAAAAATCATACCTCAACCTTCTCTAGAAAGACTAAAGATATAATTTTTCTCGTTTCGACACATTTCGACGATCTTTGCCGAAAAAGTGAGTACAATAAAAAGACGGAAGAGGGAGAAAAAACCACTCCCCCGCCTTTTATTCTGTTTTATAAACCGAGGATACCAAAGGCTACATAGCAAACCACTGCGCCCACTACTGCCATTGACAAACCCCACAACATTAAATTTCTAAATAACTTAGCTTTATCTTCATGCTCAGCTGCGCAAGCAATACATAAAGCGCCAAGAGTAGATAATGGTGAAGTGTCAACAATATGTGAGCCAATGTTAATTGACGATATAAGGGCAACAGGGTTGCCGCCGCCTATTTGCTGAATAATGCCTGGTACCATTGGAAGGAACATAGGCATTACCACACCTGAAGAACTGGAATAGGCTGAGATGAGGCCCGTAATGAAACCTAATACACCGTTTACAGTCGTCGGGTTAGATACTACGGCAATCATTTGAACAAGTGCGTTTAAGCCACCAGCCTGATCCATAATGTCAATCAGAACCGACATACCGCAAACCATGAGGATTACTCCCCAAGGCATTGCCTTAACTGCTTTTGCATCATCAGCTATACCAAACAGCATAAATATAGAACCAATACCAAAGGCAACTGCACCAACATCCCATTTAAGGATGATTACTGAAAGCACTAATGCAGCAATACCAACTAGGGTAGCTACCTGCTTAGAGTCAAATGGTTCTGGTTTAGGTGCAATTTCATCAATATTAAGTGCTGCCGAACCACGTTGTTTGCGCATCCAAGCCCAGCCGCCAAGTAAGAAAAAGCCGCCGAAGTTTACGATGCCTTGTACAACTTCTGAATTGAAATGTACTTTCCATGCTAAGCTATTAAGTTGATCGGCTGGAATACCAAGTCCTGGAGCCATCTTGGCGATGATACCGTTTGAAATGATACCTGTTGGTGCAAACGGTGAGAAAGCAGCGCCGTTTGCAGCACCAACTACCAAAAGGGTCATAGCGAACGCAGGAACACCGATGCGGCCTGCAATAGCCATGGCTACCGGTGCCATAAGCGCTGTTGCGGCAATATTACCAGGACCAATTGTTGTAACAATTGTAATGAGCACAAACAAAATTATAGGAATTAAGGCTGTGTTACCTTTAGCTAAACGCACTGCATAGGCACTAAATTTTTCCATAGTACCATTTACTTGAGCACAAGCAAACATGAAGGTTACGCCAATTAAGATCATAAACAGACCAACAGGCCAGCCTTTGAAAATGGCAGCAACTTTCATTCCTGAGAACATTATGCCTACAAGTAACGCAGATGCAATGCCAAGAATACCAACGTTCATTTCCTTAAAGCAGGAAATGAGAACTACAATGGCTAACGCAATAATTGACGCCAGCGCAGCGGTACTGATCTCCATAAATTTTCCCTCTCCCTAATGCATGTACTATTCCAGCTCAACTACATTTTTTTCCGCAAGAGAAATTCCAAACGAATTCAAATGCTTATAGGCATGTTTGCTGGTTATTTAATATAAATTTTTAGTCTTCGTCGTCTTCGTATTCATCATCATCGTCTTCTACCGGCGCAGGAAACGCGGCATGCAGAGCTTTAGTAGCTGCGATGAAAACGGCGATAACGGCAAACATTGTCGGCAGTGCTACTGCCATTAACGTAACTGCTT
>CAZCEN010000099.1:0-10800 GCA_964497205.1 uncultured Sporomusaceae bacterium | reverse complement strand
GCCCCTGTGCAGTGCCGTCTTCCATGATACCAAAATCACTCATGTGGCTGGCTCCCGGGTACGCGATACTGATGCGGTTCTACGCATTGTTTCGGAAGGCGGCGGTACTATGCTTATGAAGCCATATCTGGAGTTTGAGACAGTGTTAACTAATTAAAAATCATAAGCACAATACCATTGTGATGTATATATAAATCAAGGGTTCCCCCTCTTGATGCTACTGCCTAATTAAGTATTTCACTGCATAGCCTGAATTTATAAAATTGTAAAGAAAAAAGGACTTTCATAAGTGAATTGACAAAATTGCGCTTTGCCAATTCCTTGCTATTATGTTACAATATTGCCGATTCACATAGTCTGAGAGGAGTATTACAATGTCAGGACATTCAAAATGGGCGAATATTAAACACAAAAAAGGTAAGATGGACGCTGTACGCGGCAAAGTTACAACCAAAATAAGCCGTGAAATTACTGTGGCAGTACGTATGGGTGGTTCTGACCCTACTGGTAATATGCGCTTAAAGTTGGCGTTGCAAAAAGCCAGAGAAAATAATATACCAAAAGAAAACATCCAAAGAGCTATACAAAAAGGTTCGGGTTCTCTAGAAGGCAGCAATTATGAAGAGATAAAATATGATGGTTATGGGCCTGGCGGCGTAGCTATCATGGTAGAAGCTATGACTGACAATCGTAACCGTACGGCTGCTGATGTAAGACATTTGTTTTCCAAATACGGCGGAAATCTTGGCGAATCTGGCTGCGTATCCTGGATGTTTAAACAAAAAGGTATATTTGTCGTTGATGGCGAGGGTCTAGATGAAGAAGAATTAATGCTTATGGTCTTAGACGCTGGTGCAGAAGACTTTGAAGCAGTTGACGATCAATTTGAAATAACTACCGACCCGGATGATTTTGAAACCGTGCAAGAAGCTTTAGAAAAGAACGGTATCAAGACAGAGGTTGCGCGGATTACCATGGTACCGGAAACAACTTCCAGCTTATCTGGAGATGATTCCGTAAAAATGATGAAATTATTGGATGCCTTGGAAGATCACGACGATATCCAAGAAGTTTATACTAATTTCGATATTCCGGAAGAATTGGAAGATTAATTAGCAGGCATAGCCTGCTTTTTTATTTTCAGGCTATGGTATGTTAGTATATTTTTTGTATAATTTGGCAAAACTACTGGCGACACTAGAGAAAGGAGTGTTGTCAGTATGTTGTCAAAAATTATCGCGAAATTTACTTCCTTACGCCAAATAAAAATATTTGGTAAACCCATCCCGGTTAAGCCTATCCTAATTGGCGGCCTAATTTTATTATTATCCGGTATTGGTTATTCGGTTTTTCAGTTTAACAAAAATATAACTATCCCTGGTCCGGAGCTAGGAACTGAGGCTGTAAAACAGGATGGAAAAATTAAAATTTCAGCTGATACAAATATTGTGCAAAAGATTACCTATGCTAAGTGCAAAGATGAAGAAGTATTTCAGACTAAACCACCGGATAACTTAATCGGTCTCAATTTTAATCAGGTTCAAAAAATCTATTCAGGCTGGGCTATCGATAAATTTGATACTAAAGAAGTAGAAATGACGTTGAAAGTTGATAGTTTGTGCCGCGAACATGCCAACAATATGTTTATTGGTATTAAAGATGGTTATGTCGCTGTTTTCCATGGTGTTCCCGGACCAAAGGCATTGATAAAGGAAGTAACCAAGATTCCAGTCACCGGTTTAATGCCGCAAGACGTACAGGAGTTGAACCAGGGTTTAGTCGTACAAACAAAAGAAGAACTTCTAAGGACACTAGAGGGAATGCAAGCACGCTAAGAGAGGGAAACCTCTCTTTTTTCTTATAGTAACAGGAATATAAGGTAAACCTGTCGAATGTAGGCTGTAAAGGGGGCAGCACATGATAGCATTAGGAATCGACCCCGGCACAGCAATATGTGGTTATGGATTGGTCGAAGCACAAGGAAGCAGATTAAAGGCGCTAGCGTACGGTGTTATAGAAACTACACCCGACATGGAAGCAGCTATGCGGCTAAAAAAGATACATCAGGAGATTGATCGTCTTATAAAACTATATACTCCGGATATTATGGGCGTAGAGCTATTGTTTATGAATAAAAATGTACGCACGGTTATGGCTGTAGGACAAGCCAGAGGTGTTGTTCTTTTGACTGCAGCCCAAAATGACCTTCGGCTGGCAGAATTTACACCGCTGCAGGTGAAACAGGCAGTTACCGGTTATGGCAAAGCAACTAAAGAACAAGTTATCTACATGACACAACGACTTTTAAATTTACCAAACAAACCGCATCCTGATGATGCCGCAGATGCTTTAGCTGTAGCAATTTGCACCGTGCATTGCGGAAGTATAAATAAAATGAGGGTATCGAATGATAGGTTATGTTAAGGGAATAGTTACTCATTTATTTACCGACTATTGCTTTGTTGATGTACAAGGTATTGGTTATCGGGTTTTTATACCAAACTCTACTCGTCAGAAGTTAGCAATCGGTCAACCGGCAACATTATTTACATATCTTAATGTTCGCGAGGACGCTCTAACCTTGCATGGTTTTTATACCAAGGAAGAATACGAATTATTTTTGAGTCTTATCTCGGTAGCAGGAATCGGACCAAAAGTAGCTGCGGGAGTTCTTTCTGCCATTACACCGCAGAATTTTCGTTCAGCCGTTGGCGCAAATAATGCAGCAATGTTGACTAAATTGCCCGGCATCGGTAAGAAAACAGCTGAGAGAATTATCTTAGAACTAAAAGATAAAATCGGTATTACCAGTACTGATTTTGCTAGTACCGATTCAGGGCAACTATCACCAGATACAACGGGGCTTGGAAACGTTATGCAAGAAGCCATATTAGCGCTTGCTGCTCTGGGATATAACAATGCTGAAATTACTCCGGTTATTAAAAAAGTCTTCGAACGGGAGAGCAAAACACAAACAGAACTGTCAGTAGAACAACTAATTCGGTTTACATTAAAAGAATTTGGCCGGAGGTAATTAGGAGGAGATTTAACTGGTGGAAGAACAACGAGTTTTGGCACCAGATGAGCAGGACGTTGATTCATGGCAATATAGCCTGCGGCCTCGCCGTCTGGTTGAATATATCGGACAAGATCAAGTGAAAAATAACCTGTCTATTTTCGTCCAGGCTGCACTTGCCCGTAATGAAGCTTTAGATCATGTATTGTTATATGGCCCGCCAGGATTGGGCAAAACTACATTAGCTGGAATTATTGCGAATGAGCTTGGCGTAAGCTTGCGGATTACTTCGGGCCCGGCAATTGAGCGCCCGGGCGATTTAGCCTCATTATTAACTAACCTTGGCGAAAAAGATGTGTTATTTATTGATGAAATTCATCGCTTGTCCCGGGCTGTTGAAGAAGTATTATATTCAGCGATGGAGGACTATGCGCTTGATATTATAATTGGCAAAGGACCGTCGGCCCGTTCCATTCGCTTGGATTTGCCGAAATTTACTCTGGTCGGAGCAACAACCAAAGCCGGTGCATTGGCTGCTCCGCTTCGAGACCGTTTCGGGGTTATTTGTCGTCTCGAGTATTATGAAACAGAACATTTAGAGTGTATCGTTAACAGAGCAGCTGAGATTCTAAAGGTTGATATCGAACCCCGCGGCGCCCTTGAGATTGCCAGAAGATCAAGAGGAACACCGCGAATTGCCAATCGCCTGCTAAAGCGGGTACGTGATTTTGCCCAAGTGACAAGTGATGGCATTATTACCGATACGATTGCCGATAAAGCCTTGGCCTTGCTAGAAGTAGATAAACGTGGGCTGGATAAAACCGACAGAAGTATGCTTAGTGCCATTATCAAGAAATTTAATGGTGGTCCTGTTGGCCTTGATACGTTGGCTGCCTCTATTAGTGAAGAAACAGAAACTATTGAGGATGTTTACGAACCGTTTCTCTTTCAAATGGGGTTTATAGCCCGGACACCCCGTGGTCGAGTAGCCACTCCCGCTGCCTATTCTCATCTTAATATACCGTACAAAGACAAGACAGATACGCAAGAAAAATTGTGGTAGGTGACTTATGATGCGCATGCTCTTACATGTATGCTGCGGCCCATGTTCTGTTTTTCCGGTGAAACATTTGCTGGAAAAATATCCGGAATATGAAATTACCGGATATTTTTATAATCCTAACATTCACCCGTATAAAGAATTTGCCAGACGGTTAGATACCCTGAAAGAATTCGCAGAAAGAATAGGGCTAAAAAACCTGGTAATTGATGAGAGTTATACTCTCGAAGCTTTTTTGCAGCAGGCATTAACCGCTCCTGGCGGACGTTGCCGTAACTGCTATGATATTCGTATGCAGCAAACAGCACAGTATGCAAAAGAAAATGGGTTTGATTGCTTTAGTACCACATTATTAGTCAGTCCCTATCAGCAGCACGATTTAATAAAAGAAGCAGCCGAGGCCGCCGCAGATGCTGCTGGCATAAAATTTTGCTATATTGATTTTCGACCAGGCTGGCAGGAAGGCGTCAAAATAAGCAGGGAATTAGAAATGTATCGTCAGCCTTACTGTGGCTGTGTTTTTAGCGAAAGAGACCGTTATTATAAACCACGGAAGGGGTAGAGCTGAATGCTTGGGGGATTCGACTCATTTGGTAAGCTGCTAATGCTAATTGGCTTAATTTTATTGATTGCCGGAGCAGTATTCCATTTTGGGGGTAAGTTTCTAAGTTTAGGCCGGCTTCCGGGTGACATACATTTTGAAAAAGGTAACTTTAGTTTCCATTTTCCAATAGTTACTTCGATTATCTTAAGTATCGTACTAACGATACTATTAAACTTATTATCTAGAAAATAGTCACCGGAGGTATGCTAGTGCATAAATATATGCTAAAATGGTTACTGCTGGCTGCTAGTCTGTTAATTATTTTCACTCCACTATCTGGACAAGCTACGACGCCTGTAACACTTGAAGGTGCTTCTAGTCTTGAGCCAACTCTCCGTGTAGGAATTTTGAGCAATCAACAAACTGTTCATATTTCAGCAGACGCTAACTTTGACCTTGTTGCTGCTGGAACAAATACCTTATTAGGAAGCTTTCGCCCCTATGAAGCAATAACAATTTCCGTAAACGATAGTGGTTTTACTGTTAATGACCTGCCGGTAGCAGCTACAGGTATAACCGTTGTTCAAAAAAAAGATGACGTTATGGTATATATTGAGCAATATATACAAGTATTCATCGCACTGTGGGCAAGGCAGGTATGACCGTTGTTAACACGCTGCCTATCGAACAATATCTATACGGTATAATAAAAAATGAGATTTCTCCCGAATGGCCAATGGAAGCGGTAAAGGCTCAGGCGGTAGCTGCACGAACCTATGCATTGGCTAATTATAATAAACATAAAGCCGATGGTTTTGATGTGTGTGCAACTACCGATTGCCAAGTATATGGCGGCCGGGAGAGTGAAGCCCCCAGATCCCTGGAAGCAGTAAACGATACAAGGGGTTTGGTGCTGCTTCATAATGGCAAACTAATTACAGCCTATTTTCACAGCAGTTCCGGCGGCTATACGGAAAACAGTGAAAATGTCTGGCAAACATCGCAGCCTTATCTGCGGGGAGTTACTGACTATGACCAAAATTGCCCTTATTTTAAATGGGAAAAAAAGCTAACCATAGCGGAACTTAATCAGGCTGTAGTTAAAGCCGGTTACACCATTGGCGCTCTCAAAGCGATTGAATTATCTCCGCTCGCTACTCCACCTATTACCAGTAGTGATCGTGGTGTGTCGGGGCGGGTTAAGACGATTCGGCTGCTGGGGACTAGTGGCAATATCGAAATTTCCGGGACGAAATTTCGAAGTATGTTGGATTTAAAAAGTACCTTATTTGATATATCTGTTATATCCAATGAATTCGCTAAACCAGTTCCAGCCAGTACTGAGAAAAAACTGTTACAGCCACAAATTTCATTTTCTTTACCAACAACTCTGGATAATCCCAATATTCATCCGTTTACCGGAGAGCCAGCCGATCTATTAGTAATTAACGGCTCAGGCTGGGGACATGGATTAGGATTATCCCAGTGGGGAGCCAAGGCGATGGCTGAAAAAGCACCACCAGGCCATGCCGAATATTTTAAAGAGATATTGAAACACTACTACCAAGGTATAGAAATAAAAAAAGCCTACTAGTAGGCCATAAAGAGGGAGTTACATGCTGGTTTCAGATTTTGATTATTATTTACCTGAAGAACTGATAGCTCAGCAGCCGATAGAACCGCGAGACCAATCCCGGCTGCTGGTGCTTGACAGAATAACCGGATCGATTGAACATAAAAAGTTCTATAATTTACCACAATTTTTACAACCAGGGGATACCCTGGTTTTTAATGATACGCGGGTTATACCTGCGAGGCTGTTAGGATTTAAACCGGAAACAGGTGGCAAGGTAGAGGTATTTTTGCTAAACCGCACAACAAAAGATGATTGGGAAGTGCTGGTTAAGCCAGGAAAAAGAGCCCGACCGGGAACCATTATTGAGTTTAGTGAGAAATTACGTTGTGAAGTTATCGATACTACCGATTTCGGTGGCCGCGTAGTCCGATTTTCCTACCAGGGAATATTTGAAGAAATTCTTGATGCGCTAGGAGAAACGCCATTACCTCCTTATATTAAGGCTCAATTATCTGACAAAGAGCGTTATCAGACTGTATACGCCCGGGAGCGGGGATCAGCTGCAGCCCCCACCGCCGGGCTTCACTTTACCCGTAATCTCATGGAAAATATTGAGAAAATGGGAGTCAACCTGGCTTTTGTTACATTACATGTCGGATTAGGAACGTTCCGTCCAGTAACTGCAGAAAATGTTTTAGAGCACGTTATGCATCGTGAATACTATTCAGTGCCGGAAGAAACAGCAGTCATAGTAAATAAAACTCTCGCTGCCGGAAACAGGGTTATTGCTGTAGGTACTACGGCGGTACGCACACTAGAATCTGCGGGAACTAATGGAATTTTGGAAGCTAAAAGCGGCTGGACCGAAATTTTTATTTACCCTGGCTATGAATTTAAAATCGTAAAAGCGCTTATTACAAATTTTCATCTGCCCAAATCAACTTTACTGATGTTAATTAGTGCCTTGGCTGACCGGGAACTTATTTTTAATGCCTATCAGCAGGCGATCGAAGAACGCTATCGTTTTTTCAGTTTTGGTGATGCCATGTTTATTGTTTAAAATGGAGGTGTAATTATTGGCTATTACATATGAACTTATAAAACGCTGCTCAAAAACAGGGGCAAGGGTGGGCCGGATTTATACGCCGCATGGCGTGTTTGACACACCTATTTTTATGCCTGTCGGCACCCAGGCCACAGTAAAAGCTATGTCGCCGGATGAGCTAAAAGCTATGGGGGCAGGAATAATTTTAAGTAATACTTACCATCTATATTTACGTCCAGGCCATGATTTAGTAGCCGAAGCTGGGGGACTCCACAAATTTATGCAATGGGACAGGGGAATTTTAACCGATAGTGGTGGCTTCCAAGTTTTCAGTTTAGGCCCCTTACGTAAAATTACGGAAGATGGGGTTACCTTCCGTTCGCACATTGACGGATCTAAGCACTTTTTATCTCCGGAGAAGGCTACAGAGGTACAAATGGCGTTAGGTGCAGACATCATTATGGCTTTTGATGAATGTGTTCCTTATCCGGCTGACCATGAATATGCCAGGCAATCCACCGAACGCACAACTCGCTGGGCCGAGCGTTGTAAAAAAGCGCATACCCGCAAAGATCAGGCCTTGTTCGGAATTGTCCAGGGCGGCATGTATAAAGACCTGCGAACTATGAGTGCTAAGGATCTTGTTGCCCTTGATTTCCCTGGCTATGCTGTTGGCGGTCTTAGTGTCGGGGAACCCAAATCCCTTATGTACGAAATGCTGGAACACACTGTGCCGTTGCTGCCGGAAAACAAACCCCGCTATTTAATGGGGGTAGGAACACCTGATTGCTTGGTTGAGGGTGTAATGTATGGTATTGATATGTTTGACTGTGTATTTCCAACAAGAGTAGCCCGTAACGGTACTGTTATGACAAGCCGTGGTCGTCTCGTTGTAAAAAATGCCGAGTTTGCCCGGGATTTCCGTCCTATTGACCCTGATTGCAATTGTTATACCTGCCGGAATTTCTCGCGTGCCTATATCAGACACTTACTAAAAACAGAAGAGATATTTGGCCTGCGGCTGACGACTACCCATAATCTGCATTTCTTACTTAACTTTATGAAAGAAATGCGTAAATCCATTCTTGAAGACCGCTTTTTAGATTTCCGGGAAGAGTTTCGGGCTCATTATCGTAAATAATAAGAGGAATTAAAGCAATCGTGTGGAATATATTGCTAAAGTAACAGGAGGTGATTGAATAATGCCAGAGTTTTCACCCGAAGTAATGCAAGCCATTCAAGCTTCGTGGCCGATTGTATTAATGGGCGTAATTTTCTATTTTTTACTATATCGTCCGCAGAAAAAAGAACAACAACGCCGCCAGGAACTTTTGAATAATCTAAAAAAAGGTGAGCGAGTTGTTACTATCGGTGGATTATATGGTACTATCACTGCAATAAGTGAAAAAGTCGTAACCATTAAGATCGCCGATAAAGTGGAAGTTGACGTATCCCGTTCTGCTGTGAGCCACTTACAAAATCAACCCAAATCCTAATAGTGTCACCTTTATTTATGGTGTCGTCCTGAGGACTTGGTATAAAAACCAAGTCTTTTATTAAGGGGAGGGGAAACATCATGGAAGGTATTAAGCAAGCAAAAAAAGATTTGCGTAAAAGTATTTTAGCTGTTAGACGGGGCATGACCCTAGAGGAAGTTGCCTCCGGAAGCGATCATATTGCAGATCATCTATGCTCTTGGCCGGTATATCAAAACGCTAAAAAAATTATGCTGTATCTGGCAATGCCTGATGAACCTCATTTGGAAAGAATTATTGCGCATGCACTTGCTGCGGATAAAACCGTTTGTGTACCGCATATGCGTGAAACTAGAGGGTTAATGGATGCTGCTATCATCTCGAATCTAGATGATTTGGTTGTGGGACAGTTTAACCTTCTGGTACCTAATCCAAACACCTTAAGACTGCTGGAACCAAGTGAGCTTGACCTCATTATTGTTCCAGGAGTAGCTTTTGCCAAAGATGGACGACGGTTGGGAATGGGTGCGGGTTATTATGACCGCTTTGTACCGAAAGCAAACAATGCTGAATTAATTGGCGCAGCTTGGTCGGCCCAAATCCTTGATTCGGTTCCGACTGATCCTCATGATCGTCTAGTAAATTATTTACTTACCGAAAATGGCATATTTACTTGCAAGTAAGGCAAAATGTAATTAGTTGCATTTTGCCTGCATTCTGCCTAACCGATAAGGCTCTAAGATACTTGGCAGACAAAGGCTGATTTTTAGATAGATGGAGGATTAGTCAATGTCACAAACTGTTACTATCGCACAATTAAAAGTAGATCACGAAGTACAGGTTTATCTTACGCGAAGTACCGAATATCTGGGTCACTTAGGCTTTACGGAACATGGACTTAGACATGCTGGAATTGTTTCGGCTTTGGCGTATAAAGTATTGCAGGAGTTAGAATATCCCGCACGTGATTGTGAGCTTGCGGCAATAGCCGGTTACTTACACGATATTGCTAATATGATTAACAGGTTTAATCATGGTGGCTTTGGTGCTGTCATGGCATTTGACATTTTAACCCGCATGGAGATGCCGCCAGAAGAAATTGCCCTCGTAATTTCAGCTATCGGTAACCATGAGGAAGAACGGGGAAATGCTGTTAACCAAGTAGCGGCAGCGCTAATATTAGCAGATAAATCGGATGTTCATCGTGCACGGGTCACTAACCGTGATTTTGCTAAGTTTGAGATTCATGACAGGGTAAATTATGCTGCCGAAAGTAGCAAACTACTAGTTGACAAGACTTCACGCACCATAACACTTGCAGTCACTATTGACACTAAAATTTGCCCTGTCATGGAATACTTTGAGATTTTCTTGCTGCGTATGGTTATGTGCCGTCGGGCAGCAGAATTTTTAAATTGTTCCTTTAAATTAGTGATTAATGACTACGAATTGCTCTAGTAGCAAAATAAATACTTTATGAGCAAAAATGTATAGAGTAAGAATGGAGGAAATGTAGTTGAGGTGGGAGAATTTAACCAAATTTTTGGTTGTTGTTCTGGCAATTCTCGCTGTCGCAGGTTATTACATGCTGCCCTTAGCTCTGTCCATCAAACAGGGGCTTGATTTACAGGGCGGTACTCATGTTGTTCTGGAGGCTTCCGATACTCCGGAAGCTAAAGTTGATGATGACGCCATGCAGCGGGCTGTTCATATTATTGAACGCCGGATTAACGAACTTGGTCTTACCGAACCAATAGTTCAGCGTCAAGGGGAGCGCAGGGTAATCGTGGAACTCCCTGGAGTAAAAGACCCGGAAAAAGCGATTGAAATGCTAGGAAGAACCGCTCTTATGGAGTTTCAGGATGAGAGTGGAAATGTAGTACTGACAGGTAAAGACTTAAAAGATGCCAAGGCGCAAGCGGATCAAAGTGGGCAAAAACTTGTAGCCATCGAATTTACCAGCGAAGGTGCGAAGAAATTTGCTGATCTGACTGCCAGAAGCGTTGGTAAACATATTGCCATACTGTTGGACAAGCAGATGCTGACTAATCCGGTTGTAAACGAACCAATTCCTAATGGTAAAG
>CAZCEN010000098.1:0-10801 GCA_964497205.1 uncultured Sporomusaceae bacterium | reverse complement strand
ATTTCCACCTATTTCTAATAATAGTATCTTTTTACATAGATTGCAAGTAGATATGGTAAAAAATTATTGGGTTGTATCAGGAACACTTCTACCATCTAGGGCAAGCTAAAAAGCGCCGCTGTCATCACCGATTCACGCCTTTTTTTCAGAAATGGCCGGAAGAACTAAGAAGACGATGCTTATTTCTTTCGCTCTTTGTTTTCGTCCTTGTCGACCATTACGAAAATGGCCGTCCCGCAGGGTGGAAGCAGGCCTTCCTTGCGGGATTAAAAGGGCAACTGTTTGAGCGCAGCGAGTTTTGCCCTTTCCGCAAGGGAGGTCTGCTTCCAAGGCCATTTCCGTACAGGTCTTGACTTTTTGGTACTTTTGTGTCAAGACAAAAGTACACCACGGCCATAACTTTTTTCCTTCCCTTGTTTCCCCTGGCAGCCTGGTGTCTCATTAATTTATCCGACAACTAACCCGCCTTTTCTCCTGCGGAACGCTTTTTCCGGCAAAGGCCGGAGGGGTACGGAAGTTACCAGGGTTGACGGAGTCACCGTCTCCTGGCTCAAACTGGGCGTAAACCCTACTGAGGCGCAGGTGGCCGTTATGCATAAGTGGAGGTAAAGCGCCAGCGGCGGAGCGTTGTATAATGGTCGCCTACGCCGGGCTTTGTACCTGGCACCCTTTGTTTTATATAGCCTCAGCAATTCGCGAAACTTATATTTTCTGATACACACAAAAAGGGCTACCGTTAGGTAACCCTCAAATTTTGTACTTTCTTATCTTACAAGAAAAACGCCTGCCCTTTGTTATAGGCAGGCGCTTTGCGCTTTACATGCCAGCGGCTTTGGCTAGTTCGACCGCTTGCTGCGGAATATAGACTTTTCCAGTTTTAGGAGCAATCACGGTAATTCCATTCATTTCATATATCTTGCCATTAATTTTAATAATGTTCTTGCTCAGAGGCAGTTCGGCCTTTTTCAGGCCTTTTTTTACAACCAGCACTTTATTCTCAGGATCAGCAGCATCAAGGCTTAATTCGGCGTCGATGGCCTTAAAGGCTTCGCCGGCCTCAATAAATAATTTACTGTCCACTTGTTTCAGCGAAAAACCCATAGCCTTGGCCGCTGAGTGAGCAATATCGGTATTTTCAATTAATCCGGAAGGGTGATTGGGACCAAACGAATAGAAAAATATATCCTCCCCGGTGTGGCCGGTTGTTGTCCAACCAACAATCGACCGTTTGCTAATCATCGGGCCAACTACATAGTTCAGATTACCGCTTTTGGCCTTTTGAATAGCCTGAATTTCCTCATTGGTTAAATCATTAATTCCATAGTACTCATCCATAACCTGACGAATATTGCCCGCTTCCAGGTTGCCAGCTAAAACTGCTTCCACGCCTTCACCGGTTAGGACGGCCTTCTTCAAAGGTACTAACAAACGGTCAACAGATGTCTTAGAGTACGTTTCGTCAGAAGCTTTACTGCCAATCGCCATACCGCCATTGCTATGGTCGGCAAAGGCCATCACTAAGGTATTGCCGTCCTTTTTAGCAAAGTCCAGAGCCACCTTTACTGCTTCATCATAAGCCATCAGGTCGCTGATAACACCAACGGGATCGTTGGCATGAGAGGCCCAGTCCACTTTGCTGCCTTCGACAAATAAGAAGAACCCGTTTTTGTTCTGCGACAGAAGTTCAATAGCCTTTTTCGTCATTTCAGCCAAAGAAGGCTCTTGGGGAGCCAGTTGCTTACGGTCAATATCGTAAGCCATGTCCTCGCCGGCAAACATGCCCCACAGTTTTTTTCCCTTAAATTGAAGCATATCTTGCTTATTTTCAACAAAACCATAACCCCTGGCTTTCAGAACGTCAATTAAATTTTCTCCATCTATCCGTTGACCGCCCTGTGTCTTGGGCAACAAATAACTTTTACCACCGCTTAATACTATATCTATACCTAAATATACCTGTTGCTCGGCAATCTCGTTATAGTTATTACGGTCAGGCCAATGGGCAGAATAGGCTGCGGGACTGGCATGCTGGATGTTAGATGTAGCTACCAATCCGGTAGCCTTGCCAACAAGCTTAGCACCCTCCAACACACTAGGTACAGGCTTGGTTTTTAGCGTATCAGGCAATCCGGCAACACCCGGGGTAGTAATTTTGTCAGGCAAGATGCCAATAAATTTGTCGCTGGTCTTGTAGCCGGTAGCAAAAGCTGTGGCTGCCGGCGCTGAATCGGTAATAATGGATTCGGCACCATAGGTTCTCACACCACCCGTCAATATCTCATCAAGGGCCAAGGGCGATCCTTTAAACCAGCGTGTTGCCGTGATGTGGGCAGAACCAGTACCATCTGTCATTAAAACGATGACATTCTTAACCGGTGTTTGTGCCGCTGATGCCATCCCCGGTAAAATTGCCAGGGTAAAGCAAATGGCCACCAGCCAAACAGCAAATTTTTGCGTTCGTAGCAGCTTAGTCAAAATTAAACACCTCCTCAATTGGTAGATAATGCTAAACACATTATACATAATTTATATACAATTTTGATTAAAAAAATGTGTTAATTTTGGTTTAAGTTACCACACCCACGGTTATACCTCAATTATTTATGGCTAAGGTCATATGTAAAGGCTTTTTGGTTGAAAATAATTAACCCGTGCAGGACTTTTGTATTTATGTGATAAATGTAGATAGTAGCGGGTTTACCCAACCAACAAATCTAACTGCCTGCCATTATTTTGCGGAGTAATAATTATAAACTTTGGCTTTAGGGTAAATAAAGTAATGGGTGATTATAATGAATGTAAGCATAAGTGATGCAATGGCGCTTATCGAATTATTCGAACAGGCAACTCCTGCCTCTGTTAAAACACTATCATCTATTGGTAAAATGCGCCGCCTGTCAAAAGGAGAGCATTTGTTTTTTGATAAAGAGCAAGTAGACATGATTTGCATTGTTATCAGCGGTCTTGTTACACTGTATAAGATTGATTCTCAAGGAGAAAAAAAAGTTATCTTTGTTTTAGATAAAGGAAAGATTATTAATGAAGTAATTTTGCAAAATGTTACTGCATCCATCAATTGTGAAGTACTCGAAGATGCTCAGATTCTTTGCTTTAACAGATTGGACTTTCTGCGTGTTATGGAGCAGGATTTTGCATTTACCAAAAGCGTGTTTGATTCCCTCGCCATGAAAGTTAGACGGCTTTACCGCCAATTAAAAAATACCCCTAACTCAGTACGCAACGATAAACGCATTGCCGCCAAACTATGGAAACTATCCCGAGATTATGGGGTTCCCTGTCAAGACCAAGATGGAACCAGAATTACTTTGGATTTGAGTATTACTTATCTCGCGGACATGTTGGGCTCCAGACGCGAAACGGTCTCCCGTCAGTTAAAATTTTTTGCTGAACAAGGATTGATTCGGATTGATGACGGACAAATAATTATACCGGACCGCGACAAACTTTCGAAATATTTCAAACTGCCGTGATTTCAGTCACAGCAGTTTTTTTTATTCTAACATACAATTGAATTGTTAAAAAATACACAAGGAAAGCATCTATTATATTTCCCTACCATATCAAGTAAAGAAAGAGGTGTAACCATGGGTTATTGCTTCGACAAAGAGGGTTTCAACCAAATACTGCAGGAATTGGCCAAAGAATACGTCATTTATGCTCCTAAACTTTTTAAAGACGGGGGTAGTTTCTCGGATACTGACCGCATCAGATACGGAGAAATCCAAACAGTGGAAGAAATTATTTTTGACCGTAAATCTGACTATTCCTTTAAAGAAATTTTGCTGCCGCTTTCACAAACTTTGTTTTTCTTCACCGAAGACACAGTAAAGGAAGCTAATCCTCCGAAGAGGGGAGCAGTTATTTTCTTGCGCAGTTGTGATCTGCATGCGGTGAAACGTCTGGATGCTATCTATCTTGAGAACGGCTGTGAAGATCACTATTACAAGCGGCTGCGGGATAAAGTAAAATTTGTTCTGATAGGCTGTCGACATTCATTTGAGAACTGTTTTTGTGTCGATATGGGAACTAACCGGACCGATGCCTACGATGCTTATCTGGAAATAAAGAGCGGCAAAGTATACGTAGATAATCATAATAAGTCCTGGGAAACAGTGTTTGCCGCGCAAAGCATGGAAACGGCTGAAGTAATTCCGGCCTGTGTAACCAAAAATGAAACCCGTGTTCACATTCCGGACGGAATTACACTGGATGTAATGCATTCAAAGATGTGGAACGAATATGATAGCCGCTGCATTAATTGTGGCCGCTGCAATTTCGTCTGTCCTACCTGTACCTGCTTTACCATGCAGGATATCTTTTATACTGATAACGGCAAGGTCGGAGAGCGCCGCCGGGTATGGGCATCTTGCATGGTAGACGGCTTTACTGACGTTGCCGGCGGTGGCTGTTACCGTAAAAATAATGGGCAGCGTATGCGTTTTAAAGTACTGCACAAAGTATATGACTACAAAAAACGTAACGGGTACCATATGTGCGTAGGCTGCGGACGCTGTGATGATGTCTGTCCGGAGTATATATCTTTTGCTAACTCTATAAATAAACTGGCTGATGCAATCAAGGAGGTGTCTACCAATGCCGGCAAATGAGTATATTCCCTTCCTGTCTGAGATTAAGGAGGTTATCAAGCACACTGATATTGAGTATACCTTTCGCCTTGCCTATAACGGCCCTGTAAAACCCGGGCAGTTTTTTGAAGTTTCGATTCCGAAGTATGGTGAAGCACCTATTTCCGTCAGTGGTATCGGCGACGGCACCGTCGATTTAACCATCCGCCGGGTCGGCAAGGTTACTAATGAAATTTTCGAGCGGTATGTTGGTGATACACTGTTTATGCGCGGCCCTTACGGCAACGGGTTCGATATCGGCCTATACCAGGGAAAAGAAATTGTTGTGATTGCCGGAGGAACAGGCCTTTCACCGGTTAAAGGCGTAGTGGACTACTTTTGTAGTCACATCGAAGAGACGAATGGTATGACTCTGATAGCTGGATTTAAGACACCGCAAGATATTCTGTTTATTGAAGATTTTAGCCGCTGGCAACAAAAGCTTGATGTCATTTTAACTGTCGACCAGGCAGAAAACACTACTGGCTACCGGATTGGTCTGGTCACACAATATATCCCTGATCTAAAGGTAAAAAACATTGATGAAGCAATTGCCATTGTAGTCGGACCGCCGCTGATGATGAAATTTACTACACAATCTCTTCTTAAACGAGGATTTCTTCAAGAAAATATTTGGATTTCGCATGAACGGAAAATGTGCTGCGGCATCGGAAAATGCGGCCACTGTAAAATTGATGATACCTATGTTTGCCTGGATGGACCTGTATTTAATTTTGTAAAAGGAAGCCAATTACTTGATTAGAAGGGAGGGTATCTTACATGGACGTTACTACTAAAAAACTGAAGAAGAATGCATTTCGTGTGACAAAACACAGAGGGTTGGCCGCTTCCCGAATCCGTGTTCCCGGTGGTTATCTGGAAGCAAAATATTTAACAATGATTCAAAACATTGCCGAAACCTATGGTAACGGTATTGTAAATATAACAACACGACAGGGTTTTGAACTTCCAGGTATTAGGTTTGAAGATATGCCCAAGGTTAATGAACTTCTCCAGCCGATTATCGCGGGAATGGGCATTAACCAAGATGTTTCGGGGCAAGGCTATACTGCCGCAGGTACAAGAAATGTTGTAGCTTGCATAGGCAATAATGTATGTCCGTATGCCTGCTATAACACCTCGGCCTTAGCAAAGAGAATTGAAGCAGCAATCTTTCCCCATGACTTGCATTTTAAAGTAGCACTTACCGGCTGTCCTAATGACTGCGCGAAAGTAAGAATGCATGATTTTGGTATCATGGGCATGACCTTTCCCCACTATGAACCAGATCGCTGTGTTAGTTGCGGCGCCTGTGTTAAAGCCTGTGCCAAAAAGTCAGTAAATGCTCTGGAAACAATAAATTATAAGGTAGCACATGACGCCAAAAAATGTATAGGCTGCGGCGAATGTGTTCTAAATTGCCCAACAGGTGCCTGGACGCGCAGCCAGGAAAAATACTACCGGCTAACTATCTTAGGCAGAACCGGCAAGAAAAATCCTCGATTGGGTGAAGACTTTATTAAATGGGTGGACGCGGACAGTATTATCAAAATCATTTGTAATACGTATGACTATGTCCAAAACTATATTGACCCTTCGGCACCCGGAGGTAAAGAGCATATCGGATACATTGTAGACAGAACTGGTTTTGAGGAATTCAAAAAATGGGCATTGAAAGACGTTCAGCTCCCGGAAAAGGCGGAAATATATACGCCCATTTACTGGAAAGGTATTAGCTATTAATACATCTGTATAAGAGCTAGCATCAAAAAACTGTTTGGTATAGAAATGGACAGTAAGACAAAGGCAGGAGCCATTCGTCTTACTGTCCGTTTTTTTACCGCAACCTATGTTAGACATACTATAAACCTTGGTTTAGTCTGCTTTGGGTTCGCTCTCTTCCACCACATTTTTTACAAGGACTTCACCTTTATCATAATCTAGCTCAATTTCATCGCCCACTATATTAGCCCATTGATATTTATCGTATTTCTCATCCCACCATTGCTCACAAGCAGTTGAGACTTCTCCCATTTCCCGAATGAGAATATCATAAAGACAGCAATACAGCTCCTCTTTATCCATATCAATTAGCTGCTTTAGCAAAGACTTAATCTCAGCCTTTCGGGTTGTCAAATATTTAATAGCCGCCGCTTCTTCCGGAGTAACCTTGCCTATAACAACCTTTTCTCCGACCTTGGCGACAGCCGATTCATAGGATGGCTGTTCATAGGGTTCCTCATTGTCCTGCTTAGCCACAGGCCGTAAGGCCTCCGTAACCTTTTCCGGTAAAATAGTCTGTAGTTCCTGGGCTTTGAGCGGCTTGATAAGATAGTCATACGCACCTATCTCCAGCGCCTGTTTAATACTGGCTGTATCGGCCACCGCCGAGTAAATAATAACCGGAATATGTTTATACAACACACTCTCCTTAATCTGGCGCAATACATCCGCTCCCGCAACTGTTCCCGGCATAACAAGATCCAGAATAATTAAATCAACCTTCTGAGAGTAAATCAACTCCAGCGCGTTGACCCCGTCGGCAGCCTCCAAGAAGTTGACATCCGGCAGACCACTTAAAGCCACTTTGACAACTTTTCTGTTTAATAGCACATCATCAACCAGCAATATATTATAAGCCATGCCTTATCACCACGCCTTTTAATTATTAAATAAGCTGGCAGCCTGCTTCAGGGCTGTCTCTATCTGCTTAATTTCTCCGGCAATCTCGTCCAAAAGCAGTTGGGTCTCGTCACTCTTTTCTTGCTTAGCCTGTTGCTCCAAGCGTTTAAACAATTCAGCAAGACGCATAGCTCCCATCGTCGCGCTCATAGACTTCAAGCTATGAGCTGCACTCATCACTTTGGCGGTATCACCGTCCTGTATTGCCTGCGCCAAGTTGTCAAAAAGCAGCGGCAGTTCTTCGATGTAAGCATCAATAAATAAATTGATATCCTCCTGGCCTCTTTGGGCTAGATCGTTTAGCTCCCGCAGCACAGCCATGTCAACGCACTCGATACAACTCGGTTTTAACCACTTCTCTACCATTTGTTTTAACTCTTCACCTGAGGCTGGTTTTCCCAAGCAGTCGTCCATGCCCGCGTTAAGGCAATTTTCCCGGTCTTCAGGCAAGGAATTGGCAGTTAGTGCAACCACCGGAACATGTAAGCCTGTTGACTTTTCTTGTTCTCTAATAAGGCGGACAGCCTCCAATCCATTAAGTACCGGTAAACCACAATCCATAAAAATTAATCCATACCTATTTGCCGCCGCCATGATAACCGCATCTTGACCATCACCGGCCAAATCCGGATGCAAGCCCAGTCGTTTGAGCTGCTCCAAAATTACCTGTTGATTAACCGGATTATCCTCAACGACTAACACGTTACCGCCTTCTTGGGAATTTTCTTTTACGGGTTCACTCAGCCATTCAGGTAATCCAGCAGTCTGTTGCCTGCCGGCAGTAGTGAGTGAAACTTCCGACTGGCCACTGTAAATAGTTGTAAATCTAAGAGAAAACCAAAAGGTTGACCCTTCTCCCGGTTTACTTTCGACCCCGATTTCTCCCCCCATAAGGTTTACTAGTATAGCCGAAATGGGTAATCCCAGCCCGGATCCCAGGTATTTTCTCGTATTGGCTCCTGCCGTCTGCACAAATGGTTGAAATACTTTTTCGATTTCTTCGGAGCTGAGACCTATCCCCGTATCGGTTACAGTGATTTTTACCAAAACCGCATTTTTATCTTGACTAATGCATTCGGCGGTGATTTTTACCTGTCCTTTGTCGGTAAATTTAACAGCATTGCTGCCAAGGTTCAACAGTACTTGCTGCAGCCGCGACGGGTCACCGCTAACAACAGATGGCATTGTAGAGGCAACCGTTGTTGTCAGCATAATCCCTTTATTAACAGCAGCCGCTTGGAGTATCTTATCCACTCCGTCCAGTAACTGCCGAAAATCAAACGCAACATTTTCTATCGTTATTTTTCCAGCACCAGCTTTAGATAAATCAAGAACATCATTCAAGACCGTGAGTAATGAACGTGCAGAATAGTCAATGGCACTGATATAATCACGCTGGCGTCCGTCCAGCGGTGTAACCTGAAGCAGTTCGACTAACCCCATAATACCATTAACCGGCGTACGCACTTCATGACTAAGATACGCCATAAACTTTCCTTTGGCTTCGCTGGCGGCCTCAGCTGCCTCTTTAGCTTGTCTTTCTATGCTATAAATTTTCTGTGCCGCAGTAACTGAAACATGCATGGCATAAAACAAAGCACATACCATTCCCAGCACGGCAAATGTCAAAACAAAGACTGCCAGCCGGGCAGAAGTAATGGTGGCCTGCCAATCACGAGCATCAATATCCATGCCTAAAACAGCAATAACTCGTCCATCCGCCGGGTCCCGCACAGCGGCAACACCAGATACCCAAACACCCCATTCATCACCAAGAGGTCCCTCAATAAATGGTTCTCCATTTGCAAATATATTGCGTAGTTCATTGGATGCCTCATCATAAGCCGAACCGGGTGGTGAATAGTCGGCGGAAGTCTCCGGTTCCGAATCCAGTATAAATTGCAGTTGCCCATCCACCATCTTAAGCAAATAAACAAACCGGCAATCCGGATTGACAGAACGAGCTGTCATAAGCTGCGCTCGTAAATATTCATAATCAGGTGAGCTCATGTCTGTTGCCGTCATCGTCAGCCGCTCCACCCGTTCATGACTAATCATGGTGGCCGCCGTTATTGTGCGCAGCAGTAATTTGTTTCTAAGTTCATCTTCGGTTATCTTTGCGGCAAAAAGCATTCCTGCCCAGCCAATGGCAATTACTGTTATGGCAATGGCAATTAACCCGCGTCGAAACTTCTTCAAACTGCGCCTTCCCCCTCGCCATACAGCCTATATTTAAAAATTCAACTTAAAGGAGAATTCGCCATAAATCGACTGTTTCCTCTTAAATATACGTTTTTTTACCACCCATCATATCTGATCGTTTTTTCGGACACAATAGGGGCGGAGGGATGTAAATGAATGAAATTGTATGTAGCAGTTGTTATCAGTGTTTGCCGGCCGATTTAGCCGCTTGTCCGGGCTGCGGCAGCCAGCTTGTCCACGAAGGCGATAATAAAAATGTAATTGACCGGCTACAACCTAATTGCCTGATTCATCGTTATGAAGGATCAGACTTGTTGGAACCGGCCGTGATTATCAAAGAAACCAAAGCTAATTGCAAAGTGGCTACGAAGCTCAAAGAATACATCAAGCCGGTAACAATACCAAAAAGCAAGGTATTTGCTTTTGATCAAAAAATACTTGGCGCCATTCAAGCGCTGCGCAATGAACGCACTGCCACCATGCACCGGTATGACCAACTTATCCAGGCACATTGGCAAAACTTAAAACAATTCGCTTCTAGAAATTAATTGATCTCCTCATAATATTGTAGTAATTCACTAACTGTAACCAATTGATAACCTTGATCACGGAGTTTATCAATAATTATCCCTATTGCCTGCGGGGTAGGCAGCGGATATTGTCCGTCATGCATAAGGACTATGCTGCCCGGTTTTACATTATCCATCGTAGTCTTAATTACCTGATCAACAGACGGCCTCCGCCAATCTCCTGTATCAACGGACCATAGCACAGTACGATAACCCCGCTCGCGCAGCATTGCAACAATCTTATCGTTGTATGCGCCGCCAGGTGGACGAAACAGAGTAGGTGCAGGCGCTCCGGCGGCCACAATGGCAGCTTGGGCACGATCAACTTCGGCAGTGACTGCTGTCAGCGGCATAGAATTCAGCAGTTGGTGGCTATAGGCGTGACCAGCAATCTCATGGCCATCGGCAACTTCCTGAGCCACTATCTCAGGATGCTCTTTAACGTTAACTCCCAACACAAAAAAAGTAACTTTTGCCTGTTTTTCCCTGAGCACCTTTAACAATTCAGGTGATGTTTTATAATGTGGGCCGTCATCAATGGTAAGAGCCACAACCTTATGTGTTGTAGGTACTCTTTTAATCACAGGATCTTTGTCTTCAAGCACAATCATTGTCTCATACATCAAACTGCATAGCACTCCGACAGCCAATACAATAATGCTGAAAAAATTGCGACTGACTAACCTTCGCAAAGGAATTCCC
>CAZCEN010000097.1:0-10855 GCA_964497205.1 uncultured Sporomusaceae bacterium | reverse complement strand
GGATGCATGCGCCCGGTGCGAGACGCCAAAAGCGTCATTTACCAGTATCTCTGCCAGTCCGGCAAGTTGTTTGGCAAATTCGGGATCATTTTTCTCTTCTTCCGCGTGGAAACGCAGGTTTTCCAACATGAGAACCTGCCCGGGCTGCAGTTCGGCTGCCATTTTGCCGGCCTCGGCGCCAACACAGTCGGGAGCAAACTTTACTTCGCGGCCAAGCATTTGCGAAAGTTTTTCAGCAACAGGTTTTAAGGAAAATTCAGGTGCAACTTTGCCTTTGGGACGGCCTAAATGGCTGGCAAGGATAACGGCAGCGTTTTTTGACAATAAAAATTCGAGAGTAGGAATGGTAGCCCGGATACGGGTATCGTCGGTAATATTGCCGGCTTTGTCCATAGGCACATTGTAGTCAACACGGACAAAGACTTTTTTATTGGATACCGAGATGTCGTTCAAACTCTTTTTATTCATGCACATTCCTCCAGTTAACAGGTTAGGCATAGAGGAAGCAATCCCGAACACTGTTCAAGATTGCTTCGTATGAAAAAATTACAGGCTAAAACTACAGGCCTTTGCCGATGATAAAGCCGATAAGGTCAACAACGCGGTTGGAATAGCCCCACTCGTTGTCGTACCAGGAAACAACCTTAACCAGATTGTCGCCTACCATCATAGTTGACGGACCGTCAACGATAGAGGAATGAGCGTTGCCGTTATAGTCTTTGGAAACAAGCTCTTCTTCAGCGAAAGCCATAATACCTTTGAGTTCGCCGTTAGCAGCTTCTTTCAGTGCGGCATTAACAGCTTCCGCAGTAGCAGGCTTTTCCAGTTGAGCGACCAGGTCGGTGATAGATACGTTAGGAGTAGGTACGCGAAGGGCAAAACCGTTCAGTTTGCCTTTAAGTTCCGGCAGAACCAAAGCTACTGCTTTAGCAGCACCGGTAGTCGTCGGGATGATGGACATACCGGCTGCACGAGCGCGGCGGAGGTCTTTATGAGGCAGGTCAAGAATGTTTTGGTCGTTGGTGTAAGCATGAACAGTTGTCATTAAGCCGGATTTGATACCGAATTTTTCATGCAGAACTTTAGCAAAAGGAGCTAAGCAGTTCGTGGTGCAGGAAGCGTTGGAAATAACATGATGATTAGCAGGATCGTATTTGTCCTGGTTTACACCCATAACAATAGTGATATCTTCGTTTTTTGCCGGAGCAGAGATAATAACTTTTTTAGCGCCTGCTTTAATATGAGCCATAGCTTTGTCTTTTTCGGTGAAACGGCCTGTTGATTCAACAACAATGTCTACACCCATGTCTTTCCAAGGAAGGCTTGCAGGATCTTTTTCAGCAAGTACTTTAACTACTTTGCCGTTAACTTGGATGCCGCCGTCAACAGCTTTAACCTCAGCGTCCAAAGTGCCATGCACTGAATCATATTTTAAAAGATGAGCAAGGGTTTTAGCGTCAGTTAAGTCATTTACAGCTACCACTTCAAACTTAGGATTATTCATAGCTACCCGGAAAACATTCCGTCCAATACGGCCAAAACCGTTAATACCAACTTTAATAGTCATAATAAAACTCCCCCTAAATATTATTTATTAGTAACTGAATAGCCTTAGCCGCAGCTTCGTCGGTTACAAGCACATCTTGTCTGCCTGTCCCGGCAACTGCCAAAATTGCTTTCGCTTTCGCACTGCCACCTGCCACGGCAATAACCGTGCCGATCTCAGCCAAGTCATCCAGTCGCAAACCTATACTGCTGGTAACATATACTACTTTTCCTGGAAGAGCACAATATTGCCCCAGCGCCTCACCTACTGCCCCACGGCTTTCGATTTCGGCAATTGTCTCTGCCGGAACCCCTCGCCTTCCAGCCATTTCTACCGCTTCACCAATACCATGCACCAGAATGTTAGCATGTCTAATGGCATCAGCCACGGTCCTGAGATTCGCATCTCCGGCTAAAATGGCTTCCAGTGTTTCCTCACTTACACCATCGGGAATATGCAGCAGCCGGTAACGTCCGCCAAGTTTGCCGGCGATAACCGCGGCAATCGTATTTGCTTGGTATTCAACAATTTCACCAAGGCCACCGCGCGCAGGCACTACTGTAGTTGACGGCATGCTAAAGTTTATGGCTTCAGCCACTTTGGCCATGGTAGAACCGCCACTTACGGCAACAGTCATATTATCTCCCAAATGCTGGTTTAGTACTCCTGCGGCAGCCCGCCCCAATTCACGACGCACTGCGCTATCGGCTTCACTATCTCCGGGGATGATAATGACCTGCTTTAAATTGAGTTTCTCGACCAATTCTGTTTCCAGCGTAACCAAGCCGTGCAAGAGGCGGATATATTCGGCTAAATCGCCCAACATAGCTTGCCCTTCCGCCGTTACCGTCATGCCCAATTGCGAAAACTCAACAAGTCCTGCGGTCTTCAGCCAGTCTACCTGAGCTCTGACCACCCGTTCCCCCATATCCAGCATCACCGCCAAAGCTCTGCGGCCAACAGGCTGAGTATGCTGAATATGCCTGAGGAGATTGTACCTTGCTTCAATGACTTGTGTTAATTCAGGCGCAATCTTGCGCTGTAGCTGAATAATTTTTTCCACTGCACATCCCCTTCGGGTCGTATTGAGTCCCACTTGAACATATTATGTCCCACCGAAGTAATGCTACTTCGATTTCATTTAATTGTCTTCGCTACTCATAAAGAAATTCCTGCCTGTTTTAGCGAATTTGGGAAACTTTATTATCTCGCATTCGTTTCGCCCTTGTAAACAATTCCCCGTGCCGCATCGACAGTAACTGCTGTGCCGTCAGGCAGGCGGTCTGTCGCTCCATCAGCGCCAACAATAACAGGAATACCGTAGCTGATACCAACAATCGCAGCATGGGAGGTAAGCCCACCTTCTTCAGCCACGATAGCCGCAGCCCTGGCAGCATAAGATGCTGATTCTTCGTCTACTGCTTTTACTACCAAAACATCACCAGGTTGAAACTTTGCTGCCAACTCTTTCAAAGACTTAGCCACACACACTTTCCCTGTTGCTGCCACTTGGCCAATTCCGGTTCCCCGCAGCATAATATCACCGACGACATGTACGCGGATTAGATTAGTAGTTCCCGATGTACCTGTAGGTACGCCAGCAGTAATAACCACCAAATCACCTTCTTTTACAATATCGGTTGACAAAGCGCTAGTAACAGCGTTATTTACCATTTCATCTGTACTTTGCGATCTCGGAGCTAGCGCAGGATATACACCCCAGTAGAGTAATGAGCGACGCAGTGTTTTTTCATAAGGTGTAACAGCCAAAATAGCCGATTTAGGCCGATACTTGGAAACCATTCTCGCGGCATAGCCGGTATTGGTCGAAGTCAAAATTGCAGATGCTCCCAGCACATGAGCTACCTGGACACTGGCATGGCTGATGGCTTCGGTAGTAGACTTTTCCTGGCCGATGCCTTTGGCCAGCAGAATTTGTTCATATTTTAGAGACTGTTCGGTACGTATAGCCACTCTTGCCATTGTTTGGACAGCTTCTACCGGATACTGTCCGGAAGCCGTTTCACCACTTAGCATAATAGCATCAGAACCATCTAAAATGGCATTAGCAACATCGCTGGCTTCCGCACGGGTCGGTCGTGGATTTGTCGACATAGATTCCAGCATCTGCGTAGCAGTAATTACCGGCTTGCCCAGTTTATTACACTTTTCGATAATTTGCTTTTGTACCAAGGGCACTTCTTCTACCGGTATTTCTACTCCCAGGTCACCTCTGGCTACCATTACTCCGTCAGTAACTTTAAGAATTTCGTCAAGCCGCATAACGCCTTCAGCATTTTCAATTTTGGCGATAATGTGTATATCGTCGTGGGCGCCTGCTTCTTCCAGCAATTTACGGATGTCTAAAATGTCGCTGGCGCGTTGGACAAAGGACGCCGCAATAAAGTCAATGCCTTGCGATATACCAAACTTGATATCGGCAACGTCTTGCTCTGATAGTATGGGTAATTTTACATAAACACCGGGAACAGCAACCCGCTTGCGGTCTGAAATAGATCCGCTGTTCTGAACTGTTGTCACAATATCCCGGCCGTTTAATTCTTTAACTACCAGACTGATAAGACCGTCGGAAAGAAGAATAACATGCCCGGGCGACAATTCTGTATGCAGCAGCTTATGGTTGACCGAAACGATCTGGTTATCGCCTGATACCTCCCGGGTAGTTAAGGTAAAAGTCTGGCCTTTTTCCAAATAGGTTTTGCCTTCTGCAAATAATCCCAGCCGCATTTCCGGCCCTTTGTTATCAAGCATTAGACCAACCGGTATATTGGTGTTCTGCGAAGCTTCCCGCACCCTAGCCATACGCTTGGCATGCTCTTCATGCGTACCATGGGAAAAATTAAATCTGGCTATATTCATGCCGGCCTGCAGCATCTGTTCTAAAACCCCTGGTTTGTCAGTACTTGGGCCGACTGTGCAGATCATTTTCGTCTTTTTTTTCATTGAACTCCTCCTTTATTAATTGTGCAAGTTTCGTTAGTTGATAGTAGCCACCACTTACGCTTGTAGGGCCTTTTTTTGTCCCGCAGTTGCATATTTTGTCCCGTTCTAGCGCTTTCCAATTCGCTGCTCTTAATAAAAATCCCTGCATAAAAATTCCATGTGATTTATTTCTTTTTCTCAACCTAGGTACTAGCCACTTTTCTAACTACGTCGTAAGCTTGATCTTTAGTCATAGTAAAACCGTTTATTCCGGCTTTGGCAAGCAAAGTTTTTCCTTGATGATCCGTATCGTTAATACCAAGAAAAGACTGACATAATTTTTCTGACAGGTCACTCGGCAGTCCTGGCCGCACGGCAATAACATCCTTGGGGATTGGCTCGGTCTCAGCCAAAATAACCAGCTTCTCCACCGGCAGGCTCTTGGCTTTGGCCGTTGCAATAGCTTCTGAGTAGGTTGCGCCGGCATCCACTATCCCTTCCAGCACACTTTCTATAACCCGGTTGTGACTGCCCGAAAACACAGTTTCGCCAAAAAACATTTCCGGTTTTTTACCGCGCTGTATCAGTAAAGCGCGCGGATATACATAGCCTGAAGCGGATTGTTTGTCAACAAAGGCAAATTTCTTTCCTTTTAGTGCATCGAGAGTTGATAATCCTTTATCTTTGGAACTAATGATAAGTCCGGTATAAGAAGCACTGTTATTGACTATAGGGGTAACCAGCGGATTAATTGCGCCTGTCTTTTTAGCCGAGACATAAGCAAAAGGCGAAAACCAGCCGACATCTACCGTGCCATGAAGCATAGCACGGCCAAGGGCATCATAATCTGACACAATAATTACCCGGGCATGCAAACCGATCCGTTTCGCGGCGGCTTCCAGGATAGGAACATAGGCTTCGCGGATAATCTGCGGTGCAGTAAACGGATTTACCCCGAAAACAATTTCCTCAGAAGTTTTAAACAAAACGGCTACTTCCTGCAATTTGTCAGCCACAGCAGTAATAGCCCGGGCGTGACTAAAGACATGTTCCAGTTTTTCCTGCTGTTGACCGATATTTGCCTGCATAACCTGAGTACTTTCCGCTATTTCTACCGTTGCCGCCCCGATGACTCCCACCGATGTGGCCATTTGCTCAGTAGTTAGATTCTGGGTTTCTGACAATTGACATAAACGTTCGACGGTATTGCCGATTTGAGTTATGGTATCAACGATTGCTTGCATCGACTGGGTGGAGGTGCGCGTTATGCTCTCGATTCCGGCCAACTTATCACGGCCCGCCAGCATAGTTGCCGTCACCTGCTTGGTCTGACTGGTAATATCTACGACAACAGAGTTAACCTCTTGCGTTATTTCCGCGCTCTCTCCTGCCAGTTTCCTCACTTCCTGCGCAACAACCGCGAACCCCCGTCCGTGTTCGCCGGCCCGCGCGGCTTCAATAGCCGCGTTCAGAGCGAGCAAATTAGTCTGACTGGCAATACCTTGTATTTTTCTGGTAAATTCGCTAATGCGCCGCGAGGCAGCGTTCAGATTTTCCACTGAACGCGCCGCCCCTTCGACAACCTGAGCCACATCCATCATAGTATGGGTTACTTTAATAAATTCTTGCTGACTGTTAACAGCCATTTCCAGCGAAGCCATACATTGGGCAAGAACTTCTCTAGACGAGTTGGATACAACGCCGGCAGCGGCCGCGGTTTCTTCTATTCCCGCAGCAGTCTCTTGGGTACTACTGGCATTACCTTCCGTTTCCTTGGCAACTGTCGTTGACAGCGCGCTCAGTTTTTTTAAGGCCGCCTTATTCTGTTCCATCTCCCAAACTAACTGCTGCGATATAAAAGCTAAATCTCCTGCCATGCCAAACATATCTATAGTATCTGTACTTATCCCCGTTTTATGTTCAACTGCAAGTGATGCCGCTTTGCCTTGGTTTTCCCCGGAATTTTGTTCGGTTGAACCCAAAATATTAGCTGCAAGCTTTGCCATCCAACTGCGTCTTTGCTCCATACGTACCTCTCTCCTTTTGACGTATGCTCCCTATTTGTTTCCGTAGGCCGCGCGAACCAGAGAAATCGGGTGAACGGTCTTAACCCCGGCGCCGTGACCAATTTGCTGCCGGCAGGTACCGCACTCTGACACTACAGTTTTTATACCGCTGGCTTTAATTGTCTCAAACAGGTTACTGCCAATAGCCATTGCAATATCATATTTTTCTTCTTTAAAACCGTAGTTACCCGAGATGCCGCAGCAGCCGGCATCGGCGTCGATCACTTCAATCCCCGGCAGCATTCGCAAAAGCTCCAGACTGGGTTTACCAATCCCCTGAACCCGTAAATGGCAAGGTGCGTGATACATAAACTTGCCGTTTTGCTTAACAAAATTGGTGTTGAGTTTGCCCTCATCGTAAAGTTCAAGTAAAAACTCTGCAATATCGTAGAGACGGGAGGCAACTTGTTCTACACCCTCAATTTCAAAGAGTTCCTGGTACTCTTGTTTTAGCATGAGGCCGCAGCTGGTACAAGCCGTTATAATGGGATAGCCCGTTTGCACATACTTTTCCAAAATACCAATATTCTTCCGGGCATTCGCTTCCGCTTCGTCCAAATAGCCGTTAACTACCAACGGGGAGCTGCAGCATACCAAATCCTCCGGCACAATAACTTCAAAATTATTAGCCTGCAATACAGCTACTACATCAAGGCCAACTTCCGGCTGATTGTAATTAACAAAACAACCGGGGTAAAATACTGCTTTGCTGGCGGACGGTTTTTGTTTAATCCGCTTAAACTGCTTGATAAAAGTTTCTGACGCATACTCCGGCAATGGAGCTTTATCCGAAACGCCCAAGCTTTTGAGGACGGCCCGGCTAATAAAATTATTCATGCCCATATTGGCAAGCCCCGGCGTCAGGCTGGCCATCTTGGCCATTTGTTCTCCGTGAGACAATATCCAGTCCCGGAATGGTTGTTTGTGAGTCTTATAGTATTTGGCTCTCGCCTTCATATTTAAGGTAGAGATAGGAACCTGAGACGGGCAGCTGATATCACAGTTTTTGCAATTAGAACAATATTGCAAAGCAGCATCATATTCGTCTTCCAATAAACGAAACCGCTCGCCAGCCGGGCCGGCCAGTTTAGGTCCCCGGAATTCCCTCACAGCCTGGGTAACCGGGCAGTGAACCACGCAGGAAGTACAGGTGGTACAGCTATCTGGATTTTCGTGATGTTTTTTCATGTGTTTTCTCTCCATCTAAATATATTCTTAAACTGTTAACTGTCCTCAACAGCTTAAGCCGGCTTTGTAACCTGTTACTAACGCTACCCCATTACCGGATTTCTCCAGGCAATAGTCATAGCCAGCCAAGTTGCGCCCTGCAATATAAACGTTTTCCCATAGCACCTGTCCTTGCGCATTTACCGGTCTCAGGCTGGAGTCAACAGCAACACCGATCTTAGCAAAAGGTTGGGCAGAGCCACTAAACAGCTTGAGCGTTCCCCAATCTTCTCTGTCGGCTGGCGCAGCCACAGGTAAGTTCAAGATAGCTTCATTGGCACTATTGACATCGGCAACAATACCACCGCCATAAAATCCGCCTGTGGCCAAGATAACCGACTTAGTTTGGTAAACACGTTCCCGGTCAATATTGCTGGTAACAACCGAAGTTACACTGTTACCTTCCTTTACAACCCGGGTAACATGCGCCTGTTCCATGATAGTTACACCCAGTTTTTTAGCTCGCGCTAACAGCATTGCCCGCAGTCTAAGACCTACAACTGCTGTTGGCATAACAATAGTTTCAACAAATTTGCATCTGAGTATTTTTTCTAAGGTATCCCTGACGGCATAACCGGGACGGGAACCTAATACCGGCGGAATAATCACTGCACTGCCCTGCTTAAGATGCGGCTGCAGTTGTTCACGGCAAGCCTGCTGTCCCTGCAGCGTATCAAGCCATCTGGCAATATCGACAGTAGTGACATCCCGCCCGCTGGTAAACCCGGGATTAACGGTGACTTGCTCATAATTCTTTTGATATCCGGGAATCCGGCTTAACCCTTTAATAATTAATTCCGGGAAATAATCTTTTAGTCCGGTAAAACCAACAACGACGACATGTTCGGCCTGTTTAACCGGAGTTATATCCATAGTCTCAGGCACTAAGCCGCTAGGTTTCAGTGTACCCAGCGCTGTCGGCAGCCATTGGATTTGATCAAGGCTACCTGTATAAGAGAACCCTTCCTCTTGGCAAAGTGTCAGGAAGAAGGCTACCGCCTCTTCAATGGCCTGACTGCCTGCCTTGCTGTACGGATGTTCAGGCGACAAACTACCCAAACCAGCCCGTGCATTTTTTACCAATGTGCCATCTTCCTGATAGCCAAGTATATCAATAGCCCCGCCGCCAATAGCCAGCGCGCCGGTGCCAGATGTCATCAGCCGTACGGATTTACCTCTTCCGGCTGCTGTAATAGCTGCTGTTAGACCGGCAAGACCACCGCCGATTACAATTACATCACTCGTTCTCATGTTTAACCGCTCCATCTATATTTAATGAGGCCGCGTAAATACCACGCATTAATTCGGCTTCTCTCAACTGGTTCCCCCAAAGTACCGGACGAATACCATTCCACCGGGCTTGGAGGAAGTCTTCCATAAACTTTGGTGCATCTTTGTCGGCAATTAAATCAGTGGTTGCCGCCACGCCTACGCTGCGAAAACCGCAGAAAGCGCCTTGGCAAGTTCCCATGCCCATACGGGTTTTGCGCCGGATATCTTCCAGGTTATGGCTAGTAGGATCAGCAGCCACTACTTCGACTTCTGCCAGGGTAACCATTTCGCACTCACACACTAGCTGGCGTTTAGCCGGATTGTCTTCCATGGCTTTCACTACCTCACCAAATTTGGAGCCAAGCCGGGAAGCTGCCCGGTTAGCGCCGTAAGCAGGGAAAATGCGTTTAGCTGCTTCAATTTCCGCCACCGGAGCACCTTCAATCATCGGCTCGGCTGCTGTCCGGCATTCGGCAGTCACCCCAAGCTTTTGACATACTTTGTCGGCCATCTTTTCAGCCATGAGACGGTAAGTTGTCAATTTGCCGCCAACAATAGTCGCCATACCTTTTAAACCGTCGTCTTCGTGGTCAATAATGGTAAAATTCCGGGAAGCCGCCCGACCTTCGGCATTAGGGTTGGCACTGTATAACGGCCTTGTTCCGGCAAATGCCCGCAGGATACGATAATTATAAATATCTTCAAATAAAGGTTGGCCAATTTTTAATAAAGCAGTCACTTCTTCCGTCCGGGGAATGGTGTCATCAGGACGGGCTGCCGGTGAAGAAGTAGTACCCAAAATGGTTATTGAACCGTGCGGCACAAAAATATCGCCATCAGAAGGTGGCCGCAGTCTGTTTACAATCCTGCTGGTAAAACGGTGATTAAAAGCGATCAGTACACCTCTGTCCGGCTTAACATGAACATCAATCCCCGCCAGTCCGGCTACCTGGCCTACCCAGGAGCCTGCGGCGTTTACAATATAATCGCAGGCAATTGAGCTGATTTGGCCTGTTAGTGTATTTCTGACCTTAACTCCCACTACCTGATTATTTTCATGCTGGATGGCAATTACTTCCGTATATGTCAACGCTTCGCCGCCGTACTTGCGCGCTGACATCACGTTCTGCCATACCAAACGGAAACCGTCAATAGCAGAATCAGGCACACGGTAAGCAGAAACGGCTTTGCTGGTTAGATGCGGTTCTAAACGTTTGGCTTCCGCCGGAGTAATTTGGGTTGTTGGAATACCAACCTTGGCACATGCCGCCACCCAATCGGCTTCAAACTGCTCACTGTCTTCCTGCAGTCTGACAAACAATCCTTCGGTTTCTTCAACCGAGTGCTTGGCAATTTTACGTAAAATATAATTCTCTTCAATACATTCTTTAGCAGATTCAGCATCCTTGACCGCATACCGGCCGCCACTGTGCAAAAGTCCGTGGAACCTGGAACTAGTACCATAAGCTAAATCTTTTTGTTCAACTAAAACTGTTTTAACACCGCGCATGGACAAATCACGGAGTATACCAACCCCGGTTGCCCCGCCGCCAATGACCACAACGGTAGCTTGCATATTTTATAAACTCCTTTGGGAGACTGGGTCAAACCTCTGCCTATCAGGTCAGCCCTCTCCTAAAATTAGGTTAAAAAAAGATAAAGAAGTCCCCTTGAGCCGGCAAGCTGGCACAAGAAGGACTTCTCTTCATCTCTGAGTCCTATCAATATTTATAGTGGTAAATTCTAGTAGTAGAAATTAGTCTTCCCAATCCATCGAACGTTTAACTGCCTTTTGCCAGCC
>CAZCEN010000096.1:0-11080 GCA_964497205.1 uncultured Sporomusaceae bacterium | reverse complement strand
TCGAACCGAAGAATTATTACATATAGATATAGGGATATTAAAAACTAGGATACGAAATTTCTGCATCTGAAAATCTGAGGTGAATGCGGATGGCTAAGCCGCTAATCGGCATTACGGTCAATCAGTTTCTAACACAAGGTGGGACATTGGCCGGTACCAAACGGCAATTTGTCAGTGACGCCTATGTGCAGTCTGTCCTTAGGGCGGGCGGTGTACCTATACTGCTGCCGATCATTACTGAACAGGCAGTCATCGAACAACAACTGCAAGTGCTTGACGGCCTTTTGCTGACAGGTGGCGGTGATACTCAGCCGCAGCTATTCGGAGAAGAGCCGGTCCGCGAACTGGGGGAGGTAATTCCTGAACGGGATTTCCAGGAAATATTGCTGGCAAAAATGTCATTAGCAGCCGGCAAGCCGATGTTAGGCATATGCCGGGGTTGCCAAATACTCAATATAGCGTTAGGCGGTACTATTTATCAGCATTTAACTGCCGATGAGGCAACCGTGCAGCATGATCAAAATTCGCCGGGAGACTATGCCGGCCATACTGTGGTAATGGAAGCCGGCAGTAAGTTAGCGGCTATTCTGGGCTTGCAGGTATTGACGAACAGTTTTCATCATCAAGCGGTCAAAGGGGTTGCCGCAGAACTTAGGGTAAGTGCCAGAACCCAGGACGGAATTATCGAAGCCATTGAACATGTAACTGCTGATTTTGCTATCGGCGTCCAGTGGCATCCCGAACTTATGATTGATAAGTATCCGAATATGCTCAATTTGTTTAAGGAGTTTGTCGGTGTGGCTGAACGGAAATAATACTACTACAAGGGGGCGTTGTTTTTGGCCGTAATACCAGGAGCCGAGCCCTTTTTTTTACCAGGAGGCGAGACAGGCATACTTGTCGTGCATGGTTTTACCGGAGCGCCTTCCGAGATGCGTTTACTTGGCGACTATTTGCATAACATTGGCTACACTGTACTGGGGCCGCGACTGGCCGGACATGGTGTCACGCCGGAAGAAATGGCGAGAACATTCTGGAGCCACTGGTACGGAAGTGTGGAAGACGGCTATCATTTGCTGGCCGGGATCTGTAAACGGGTTATGGTTGTAGGCCTGTCTATGGGGGGGCTGCTGGCGCTTAAACTGGCAAGCGAGTATCCCGTCGAACGTGTAGCCGCACTTAGCACGCCTATCTACATAGCTAATAAGCGTCTAAAATTATTACCTCTGTACCGCATGTATACTAATTTTGTTCCCAAAGAACGTAAGCACTTGTCTGACGAAGTAGACAAGTATTCAATAAGCTATAATGTAACTCCGCTTAACTGTTTAGCCAGCCTTTTAAAACTAATTAGCCATGTTGACGGGTTACTGCCTTCTATAACCATTCCGGCGCTTGTCCTTCAATCCAAAAAGGAACATACGGTTGAGCCGAAAAGCGCGGAATATATTTATGATAAACTGGGAAGTCACGAAAAAGAACTTGTGTGGCTGAAGAAGTCCGGCCATATAGTTACCCTTGATATTGAACGTGACTTTGTTTTTAAAACAGTAGGCCAATTTTTGGCCGGAAATAGTTGAGGTGTATCAATGAGTGACAGTAATGAATGGTGTTTTGCCTGCGGGCTGAACAACCCTATCGGATTAAAACTTAATTTTAGAGAAGAAAACGACATGTATGTGGCCAATTTTGTTCCGGGTCCGGAACACCAGGGTTATAACGGAATTATGCATGGCGGCCTTGTAAGCACCCTTTTGGATGAAATAATGGCCGGCTACATGTACGCCAAAGGTCTGAATGCCGTTACGGCTAAACTGGAGGTGCGATTCCGGCAGCCAACTCCAATTGGGGAAAAATTAACTATTAGTGGATGGATTACCGGCCAACGGGGAAAAATGTATGAACTAGCCGGTAACGTTGTTTTGCCGGACGGAACGGTAACAGCTGAAGGAAAGGCGATCGTCGCTATAAAAGGAGATGAGTAGTAATGGACTTGGCCGATAGAATACTCGAGTTTATGAGAGAAGAAGCCTACAAACCGCTCACCGCTGAAGATTTGGCCGACGGGTTGAATATTCGCGGCATAGAATTGGAAGAGTTTTGGCAAATACTGGACAAGCTCGAAAGTACGGCTGCCATTATAAGAACCCGGTATGGCAAATATGGTATTCCCGATCGTATGAATCTGGTTGTGGGTAAGTTTTCCGCAACCACTAAAGGCTTTGGCTTTATTTTGCCTGAAAAGCAGGATATGGAGGATGTCTTTATTCCGCCTGATGCTATCGGTGGCGCTATGCATGGTGACAGGGTAGTAGCCCGTATGCACCGCAAACATATTTCAGGAAGAGCGGTAGAAGGCGAGATTATCCGCATTGTTACCCGCGCTATCACTAAAGTGGTTGGTACCTTGGAGTCCAGCCGGAATTTCGGTTTTGTTTTGCCTGATAACAGGCGGATTGGCCGGGATATCTTTATACCCAAAGAAGAATTAGGCGGCGCCAAGTCCGGCGCAAAAGTAGTTGTTGAAATTACCGAGTGGCCGCAAAAACAAAAAAGCGCCGAAGGGCGCATTGTTGAAGTCTTAGGACGTCAGGGCGATCCTGGTATTGAGATACTATCCATTATTAAAAATCACAATTTGCCTACCGAGTTTCCGCCAGAAGTGGAACGGGCGGCGTCACGGGTGAGCACAACCATTAGTGAAGACGAACTATTAGGACGGCGTGACTTGCGAGATCAGCTTGTTGTAACTATTGACGGCGAAGATGCCAAAGACCTTGATGACGCTGTGCATGTCGAACGGCTAAGAAACGGGCACTACCTCTTAAGCGTACACATTGCGGATGTCAGCCATTATGTGCGCGAAAATACGCCGCTTGATAATGAAGCCAGATTGCGCGGTACCAGTGTTTATCTTGTTGACAGAGTATTGCCTATGCTGCCGCCGCGTTTATCTAACGGCATCTGCAGCTTAAATGCCGGGGAAGACCGCTTGGCATTGTCAGCCCAAATGGAGATTGACGGGCGTGGCCGGGTAGTCAGCTATGAAATATTCCCAAGTATTATCCGGGTTAAAACCAGATTGACTTACACAATCGTACGCCAAATCTTGGCCGATCATGATGAACTTTTGCGGGACAAGTATGCCGAACTGGTTGGACCGTTAGAAGATATGGAACGGTTGTGCCGGATTCTGCGTGACCGCCGTTTACGCCGGGGGGCAATTGATTTTGATTTCCCGGAAATTAAAGTTAAGCTGGACGAAGAAGGGCATCCGATAGCTATTGAGAAACGCATTCGCAGTATTGCTGAATCGGTTATTGAAGAATTCATGCTTGTGGCCAATGAAACGGTGGCCGAGCATATGCACATGCTGGGAGTGCCTTCGATGTTTAGGGTGCATGAAGAGCCTGACGAAGAAAAAATGAACAGACTTAATGTTCTGCTCAACAACTTCGGGCAACGGCTGCCAAAGACCGAGGAGATTCAGCCGATGTCATTACAGCGGGTACTTAGCAAGATTGCCGGACGCCCGGAAGAACGCATTATCAGCACTGTCATGCTGCGATCGCTCAAGCAAGCCCGCTATGATGCCGAAAATCTTGGCCATTTTGGTTTGGCTGCAACCTACTATACCCATTTTACATCACCGATCAGACGCTATCCGGACTTAATTGTCCACAGGCTAATCCGTGAGACCTTTTCGTCAGGCGACATCTCGGCTAAGCGCCGCCAGAAGCTCTCGGTCATGCTGCCGGAAATTGCTTTGCACTCTTCCGAACGGGAACGTGCTGCGGCGGAAGCCGAACGCGCTACCGTCGATCTGAAAAAAGTAGAGTATATGGCGCAATTTGTTGGTCAGGAATTTGACGGCATTATCAGCAGCGTAACCGCCTTTGGCTTTTTTGTGGAAATAGATAATGGTATCGAAGGACTTGTACGCGTTTCCAGTTTGGAAGATGACTACTATCAATATGTAGAAGAACAATATTCTTTAATTGGCGAACGGACAAGCAACATCTACCGTTTGGGCAACAGTGTCCGGATTATTGTGGCAAGAGTCAACCCGGCGGAGCGTACCATCGACTACATCCTTGCCGATAACGCCAAGGCACTGAAAGCTGTCGGCAGCGAAAAGACGGAAGATAAAAAGAGTGGCAAAGCAGGAACAAGGCGGGGTACAGGCAAATCTAAACCTGCTGCCGCCAAAAAGAAGACTGCCACCGCTGCTAAACCTAAGAAAACCAGAGCGTCCAAAAAGTAATCAGGCTCATTTCCTTCTCACTTCCGGGGGTTTCCGGGTTAGGTAATTGACGCAAGATGGTAAATCAGATACAATAGGGATGGATTATCTAGATTTCATCTGTGTTATCTAGAATTTAATATAAGCGTATCTGAGGATTCTAAGAGGTGAGAAACGGTGAGCAAAGAAGCTGGAGGCATAAAAATAGCGGCGGAAAACCGTAAGGCCCGCCACGATTATCATATTCACGAAACCTATGAGGCTGGGATTGCGCTTACCGGTACTGAAGTAAAATCACTCCGGGCAGGCAAGGCTAATCTGAAAGATGCCTATGCACGCATCGACAATGCCGAAATCATGCTGCATAACCTGCATATTAGCCCTTACGAGCAAGGGAACCGCTTTAACCACGAACCCTTGCGTACCCGTAAGCTATTGATGCACCGGTATGAAATAAACAAATTGATCGGTAAAACTAAAGAAAAGGGTTTTACCTTAGTACCGCTCAAACTGTATTTTACCAGAGGCAGAGTTAAAGTTGAACTGGGACTGGCCAGTGGTAAGCATACCTATGACAAACGCCAGGATCTTGCGGAACGGGATGCTAAACGGGATATGGAGCGGGCGCTGCGCGACCGTCAGAAAGAATAATATCCCACTCAGCCATGATGTTCCTCGATTGCTTGATAGCATTCTTTTTTAGTTACAATTTTCCCAGCCCAAAGCTGCAAAATTATTATACCGCCCAGAATCAACGCGCCGCCGCCTATCTGCAGCGGCGTTATTGTTTCATCAAGCAGTGCCACTGACAACAGCGCAGTTATAACCGGTTCCAGCGTACTGATAATCGACGCATTGGTAGCGCCAACTTTGCTCATGCCGGCGAAGAAGCTCATAATGCCCACAATAGTAGCAAACAGGGCAATCGCAATAATGGACAGCCAGCCTTGCACCGGTAAGTTGAAAATCAATGTATTGGTGGATAATCCAAATACGACAAAAACGATGGCCGCTGAGGAACATACATAGACGGTCGTGATAAGCGAATCAGTGTTTTTCAGCAGGCGGTTGCCGATAACGATATAGATCGAATATACTAAAGCGGCCGCCAGGCCAAAGGTTATGCCCGCTATGTCGGCATTGTCGAACGAAATTCCCAGTACCAGGGATAAGCCAGCGAAACAGATGGCTAGTGACAAGCCCTTTTGCCAGCTGTATTTTTCATCACCCATCAAAAACGATAATACGCTGACAATAGCCGGGTATGTATATAATAGCATAGCTGCTAACGATGCAGGCAAATGCATAACCGACTGGGCAAACAGTGCTGACATGGAACCATAGCCCATGGCGCCCAGTAAGAATAGTTTTGCCTTAAGTTTGTTATCAATTTTTAGTGATATGCCGCGGTATCTGAAGATCAGTACCAGGCAGATAGCCGCTAAAAGGAACCGCCCGGTTAAAATGGTAATGGTATTAGCCCCGGCGGCATATGCAAATTTAAGAAAAATGGCCAAAGTGGCAAATCCGGCCGCTGAAGCTGCAACCAACAGTGCTCCGATGTGTTGTGGACTCAAAGTAAAATCACTCCTTTATCGCCAATATATTCGTTGTAAGCTAAAAGTTTTCCTGTAAATGGCTTGGTAAAGAAAAGATTTACTGGTAAAAGATTTATTTGCTCACAAGTCAAGCTTTATGCTATAATAAGCTAATGATGAAGTGTATATAAGTTTGCCCAAGCAGTCTATACTGACCCAAAGTACCCTTAAATACGGGGGCGTACTGGTTTCGACAGGGGTGGTTATGGTATAGGTAGCGAGCCGGGGTTCCATTAGCCCGTCAATACGGTGGAAAATAGTAAACGCAAACGAAGAATACGCTTTAGCAGCTTAATGCTAACGTTCTACCTACGCACTCCCGCGGCCTAGGATAGGACGTCATTTAGTGGGATACCTGAGGCTCAATTCTCGGAGAGCTGACTGGGAAACTTTATCGAGATAGTGCTCAAGCAGCCTGTTGGTGGGCGGCAAGAGCGCGAAATTTAAAACACCGACTGCGCTCGGAGAAGCCTATGCAGTAATACTTCTGGACAGGAGTTCGATTCTCCTCGCCTCCACCAAAATTTGGAAATAGTTAAAACCCGCGAATTTTCGCGGGTTTTTTGCTGTTTGTGGGGGGCCGGGAACCAGAAGATAATTTCGTGTGGTAAGGTTATGCGTAGAAAGTGGTAAGTTTATGCTTTATTTTTTCGCTTGGCAAGTATACAAATACATGAGAATGACGAATTTTACAGGTAAATGCCTGGCGATTTTACAGATAAATACCTTGTATAAAAAACCAATTGATTCTATAATAAGAAGATAATTTGCAAAAAGACAGGAGGCATTACTATGAAAAAATGGTTAAAAAAAGCACTTGCTCTAGCAATTCTCGGCATGTTTGCAATGTCGCTGGCCGGTTGTGGCAGTACAGAAAAAAAAGAATCCGCGGCAGACGCTATTAAGAAAAAAGGAAAATTGGTTGTTGGGACGGCTACCGGTTATTATCCTTTTGAAATGGCGGATAAAAATGGTGAATTGGTTGGTTACGATATTGAGGTTGCAAAAGCGTTAGGAAAAGAGCTTGGTGTAGAAGTAGAGTTTCAAAATTACGCATTTAGCGGACTTATACCGGCCTTACAGGCTAAAAAAGTAGATTTGGTTATTGCCGGGATGACAATCACTGATAAGCGCAAAGAAGTTGTAAATTTTTCTGATTCGTATTTTACTTCCGGACAAGCTATGCTAATTAATAAAAATTATCCTAATGTAAAGACCTGGGAAGATCTTGATAAAAAAGGCAATGTGATTGCCGTATCGATGGGAACAACAGCTGACCAGACGGCATCTAGAATGTTTAAGAATGCCGAAGTCAAAAAATTCGAAGGTTCCGCTCTTGCCGGTTTAGAAGTATTAAACGGCAAAGCAGTGGCTGTTATTCATGAAGTGCCTTGGGTAGCTATCTATAATAAAATGAACAGTGATACTACATATGCCGTACTTGAGCCATTTACAACGGAAGAGCTTGGTATTGCGGTTCCCAAAGGAAATGACCAATTATTGGCTGAAGTTAATAAATTTGTTAAAAAGTATAAAGCCAGTGAAGATTATAAAAAAGAGTATAACTATTGGTTTGTTGATATGAAATGGTGGGATATGGTACCGCCTAAGAAATAGCGGCTTCATAAGAAGAGGAGAATTAACGTGTATCAATTAGATTTTGGTGTATTAGTTGAATACCTGCCTTCCATAATGGACGGCTTAATTATGACGATAAAAATATCAATTTTATCGATTTTCTTAGGTACTTTTTTGGGGATAGTAGGTGCTTTATGTCGCATATCCAAAAACTTAGTACTGCAAAGCATAGGTAACATCTATGTAGAATGGATAAGAAATACACCGCTTTTGATTCAGATTTTATTTATCTATTTCGGGCTGGGTATTTTTTTCGATTTAGCACCAATTTTAGCGTCGGTCATTGCGCTGTCCTTTTTTTCCGGTGCGTATATTACAGAGATAATCCGGGCGGGTATTCAATCTGTTCATCGTGGACAGCGTGAGGCAGCCTTGTCTATCGGTATGACTGACTGGCAGGCAATGTATCTGATTATTTTGCCGCAAGCAATCAAACGCATATTGCCGCCGTTAGCAGGCCAGTTTATCACCTTGATAAAGGATTCTTCGTTGGTATCAGTTATTGCCGTTACTGATCTTACTTATGTGGCTAAGAATATTGTTACTACGACATTTCGGGCATTTGAGGTGTGGCTGGCTATTGCTGTATTTTATTTTGTTCTTTCGTTTGGCTTGTCTTTAGCCGTTAGAAAGCTTGAAAAGAGGATGGCGGAAAGTGATTAAGATAAATAGTGTGTCAAAGAATTTCGGTACATTGGAAGTATTGAAAAATATATCACTAACAGTTAAGGCGGGAGAAGTTGTAGTCATTATCGGGCCCAGCGGTTCTGGAAAAAGCACTCTTTTGAGGACGATCAACGGCTTAGAAGAGATCAACAGTGGTACGGTTACGGTAGACGGCATAAACGTTCATGAAAGTAAGGACAGTCTTTATCAGGTTCGACAGCTTACCGGAATGGTGTTTCAGCAGTTTAATTTGTTTAATCACAAAAATGTCCTGGATAATATAAGCATGGGGCCTATACATGTGCAAGGCAAAAAGAAAGAAGAGGCCGAGGTGATTGCTGCTCAGCTTCTAAAAAAAGTAGGTCTGCCGGAAAAGGCGGCGGCGTACCCTTCAAGACTGTCCGGTGGGCAGCAGCAGCGGGTGGCGATAGCCAGAGCTTTGGCTATGCATCCTAAAGTAATGTTGTTTGATGAACCGACATCTGCACTTGACCCCGAGATGATTGCGGAAGTTTTGGAAGTTATGAAAGGGCTGGCACAGGATGGTATGACCATGGTCGTTGTCACCCATGAGATGGGGTTTGCACGGGAAGTAGCTAACAAAGTAATCTTTATGGATGACGGTAAGATACTGGAAGAAGCTGACCCTAGAGAATTTTTTGCTCATCCTAAAAACGACCGTGCTAAACAGTTTTTAAGTAAAGTCCTTAATCACTAAGAATACGAGGCCGCGGAAAACTTTGTGTAAATAATATGAAAATCTTCCTTAATGGCAAGAATAGGAATAAATCTATTCAAGTTAGAAAGGAAGATTTTTTATGTCAGCAAATTCAAAGGAAGTTATTAAAGAGCTAATTCGAGAACAGAATTTTAGTAGTAGAACTTGGGGTCAGGCTTGAGTTATGGTGGATTTGACCTATAAAAACTTATTTTTTGAAATAGGGAAGTAAATAAGTCAATTTTATATATAACTCAAGCCTGACCCTGTACGCCCTGCGATTGAGGCTATTCAGCAGATTTGGATTTTAAAAACCATAAAATAGATTGTGCTAACATAAACAACGATTGATGTGCAAGGTAGGGGAGAAGTATGAAGTTTGTTATAAGGAGTATTATTATATTATTATTTGGTATATTGCCATTACACGGGAACATATTTATTACTTTTGCCCAGGATATAGAGGATAGTGACATTATATCAAAGTATACAGCTCTTATCCAAAATGAACCCAGTAATGCAGAGTACTATATGTCGCGTGGTGTTGTATATGACATATTAAATCAAAACGATAAGGCGCTTTATGATTATACTCAAGTTATTTTGCTAGATACTAAAAGAACAGTAGTATACTGTAATCGAGGATATGTATATTATAAATTAAAAAGATATGAGGAAGCGCTGATAGACTTTAATAAAGCAATAGAAATTGATCCAGAGTATTCCAGAACATATAATAAGCGTGGAAATTTGTATTTTACGATAGGTAAATATGATTTGGCTATAAATGATTTTACCAAAGCCATAACAATTATGCCGAAGAATCCCGAGTATTACTATAATCGTGGTAGAGCTTATCAAGAAACAAAGCAATATGATGAAGCTATTACAGATTATACAGAAGCGATTGCCCAAAAAACAGATTATTTGAATGCGTATAATAGTCGCGGAATTTGCCATTACCAATTGAATCAATACGAAAGGGCCATTTTAGATTTTGATTTTATATTATCAAAAGACTCAAAGCAAGTTATTGTTTATAGCAATCGTGCCGCCTCATATAATAGTTTGAAAGAGTATAAAAAAGCAATTATTGATTATACACAGGCTATTGTTCTTGATCCAAAAGATGGGAGATTTTATTATAGACGTGGCAATGCATATAAAGATTTAGGAGAACTTGATATGGCGATAAACGACTATAAAGAGGCTATTAAAATTAATTCTTCCGGTGCATATAATGCATATTATAGTTTGGGTAGTATTTATGAGAAGCAAGGAAATTATAAGGACGCTATAAAGAGTTATGAGGAATTTATAAAACTGGCCGATATTAAAGAGGTGGGAACTGATTTTATGGCATCAATTAAGGTGAAGATTGCTAAACTGTATAAATTAACTAAGTATTAGTATTTTGGGATATACATTCACCAGACAAAGGTGACAATGGTAGTTGGAAGAACTTGGAATTTAGGAATTTGGGGTCAGGCTTGAGTTATGGAAAATTTGACTTATAAAAGCCTTAATTTTTGAAATAAGAAGTAAATAAGTCAATTTTATATATAACTCAAGCCTGGCCTGTGCACCTCCCCAAGCCTGGCCTGTGCACCTCCCCAGTTCGCGGAGGGTTAGGAGTGGGTTTCTAGCGAAGTCCGCATCACTTCAATAGCTCGTACGAGCTATTGAAGTGATGGCGGACCACCGGAATGACCGAAGGGATAACTCCGGCTTCCCGAAGGGAGCAGGATTATTTAATACAATGTTTGGTTGCTGTATCTAAATATTTCATTATAGTGCGCCTGAATTCTATCAAAGCAGGCTTGTATAGTATCTTCGCTCAACCCAGATAACGCCGCTTCCACGTCATTCGCAAAATCTTTTGGGATATATGCGTCTTTTTGCTTTAGCAGTCGCCTCAGACTGCCTTTTTCGTTGAGCATATACATCCCGTTGATGGCATACAAAACCTGTAGTAAGCTAACCGCACACCGAAACAGTGAACCGGCAGCATATAGAATATCTCTTTTTTCGATTGCCTTCCTCCCGCACTGTTGGGAAAACTCACATTCCCATAGGAATTTTGCTATGGCAGCTTTCCGGTAGCTTTCAGGAAATTCTATAAGCCTTTTTTTCTGTTCGGAGATAAAGCTGTTATCGCCGCTCAAAATTTTGCAATATGCGACCTCGCCTATGTAGATAGAGTTCACGAACCCAAAC
>CAZCEN010000095.1:0-11126 GCA_964497205.1 uncultured Sporomusaceae bacterium | reverse complement strand
CCAGGCGGGTAAGTTACTGGCAGAGCGGTTTATGGTTTCGCAGCCCAAGCTTATTAATACAGTAACTTTGTTAGGTGACCGTGGGGGGCCTAATGGGGTTGATGCGCAGGAAATTAAACGGCTGCTCGCCTATTTTGGTTTAAAAGTATATTGTCATTTCCCGGCTTTCGCGTCGTTGGAAGACATACGGCGAGTACCCTTTACGGCTTTGTCTGTGCCGCTTAGTGGAACACAACTGTCTTATCCCTGGATTCGCAAGTTGGGATTGGAACTGGATGATACGCTGGGAGTGCCCTTTTTTGATGGTGATTATCCGTCAGGCTGGCAGGCGACAATCCGCTGGCTCGGAGACCTTGGACGGTTTATACAACAAGAGGAAGCAGCCGAAATGGCTGTTAAAATGGAAAAACAGCGCTTAGACAGTCATATTGCTGATTGCCGCCCTGTTTTAAAAGATAACAAAATTGTCCTGTGTGTTGGCCGGCCGCTGCTGTATTTTGATCCTGCCTGGGTGTTGGAGTTACTTCAATTATATGGAATAAATGTCACAGGCATTGTTGTGCTGAATGAAATGTTCACGACGGAGCAAGAGCAAGCTGTACGTCAGGAATTAGATAAACAAAAAGAAATTGCTGTTTTTTCTGAAGCAGAGGGTCAGGCTGTGTTAGAGGCAGCAGACATCGTAATTACCACCCATGAATTAGCTGATATAAGGAAAAAGCAGCTGTACCTTCCGCTGTTGCCGCTGGCTGGGGTTGGCGGTATTATAACGCTGATGACCAAACTGGTACATTTGGTTAAGCGCCATAACCGGCGGGGAGGGCTTATGTATGTGTAACACTAAATGGAAAGATATGCGTACCCAGATAGAAGCCTGTGCTCTTACTGGTGCGGCCGCTTTCTTCGCCGGTATTCCTGATGCGGTATTAGTGGCTAATGGGCCGCTGTGGTGTTATTTTTATGCACTGCGCCAGCTGGAAAAACAGTGGCCGGCAATCAGTTCGCAATATTATTGTACGCAGGTTGATAATCATGCCGTTGTCTATGGAACTGAAGAATTTTTACTGGAAACATTACATACAATACGTCGGCAGACCCGTCCGTCTGTTGTTCTGATTGAGAATAGCTGTTCAGTCAGTTTGATTGGCGATGATATTGCGGGGATGGCCAAACAGGCTGATTTGAACTGCCCGGTGGTTTTTGTGGATGGCGGTGGACTTAACGGTGGTTTTGGCGCCGGCTATCGTGCTGCTGTCAAAGGCTATTTGAAGCAGGTGCCGTTTAACAGGAAAAGTGCCGTTCAGCCGGGTGCTGTTAATCTGCTGGGTTGCACAATCGGTTATTACAATGGCGCGAATGATGTAGCGGAATTAAAACGTATGCTGCATTTGGCCGGTTATCAAGTGCTGGCTTGTCCGGGAGCGGGCAGCCGTACCGACGAAATAGCCAATATGTCCAATGCTGCGCTTAATGTTGTTGTACATGATGAATTGGGACAAGAAATGGCCAAAATACTCTATGAGCAGTTTGGCACGCCGTATGTATCACTGCCGCCGCCTTATGGTGTGCAGGGATCGCTGGCCTGGCTGGAAACTATACATCAGCATATGCCTGTGGCCGAGAGCCAAATGACGGTTGTTCGTCGGGAGGTTAATACCCTGGAACAGAAACTGCAGTCGTTAACACTGGATATGCAGCGTATCTGGGGTGATCTGTGGTTTGATAAAACTCTTATTGCCGCGCCTGCCTCAGTTGCATTAGCGATGGCCGAGGCTGTCCGTACTGAGTGGCTGGATACAGGCTTGCTGACAGTAGTAGCTTATGACCGGCTGCCGTCTTACCCTGCAGCAAGCAGTATTGATACGTTGTTGGCGGCGGAGGGTGACAGCCAGCTGTTGGAAAAAGAGTTGGCGGCTTTGGAGGGCGGATTATTACTGGGCAGCAGTAATGAGAAAGCCATACTCCACCAGTGCTCGGTGCCGGATGTAGTTTGTCAGAATATCGCGTTGCCGGTATATGATGAAGTCATTCTCAGTGATATGCCATTTATGGGCTTGCGCGGTTCCTGTCATATGGTAGAACGTCTCTGGAACCAATATGTTGCGCGGAGTCAGCGGCACAGGAATTTTACTTCCTGCAGATGTTAACAGAAGATGAAAAGGGCGGAAAAGGTTATGACAGGCAGGGTCAAACATAAAGCTTGGTTTTTTTTCGGTATGAGTGCATTACTATGTCTAGTTGTTCTGTTATCTCTTGTTTGGGGACAGATCAGTGTACCTATCCCTACTGCGCTGGCTGTTATTGGCAAGCAATTGCACCTGCCCGGCATAGACGGGGCTGGTATTACGCCGGAGCAGACTTCAGTTATTTGGCATATCCGCATGCCCCGGACACTGGTAGGTGTTTTGGTAGGAGCGGCACTGGCCGTATCTGGAGCCGTTATGCAAGGGGTGTTTGGCAACCCGCTGGCAGAACCGGGGATTATCGGTGTATCAAGCGGTGCGGCTTTTGGCGCGGTTATTGCCATCGCGTTAGGAGTAACGGCCAACGGAATTTTTTACATGCCTGTTTTTGCTTTGGCCGGTGCGCTATTGGCGGTTGGGTTGACTGTTGCCTTAGCGATGAGGGGTGGAAAAATTCCGGTGACGATCCTGCTGTTAGCCGGTATTGCCGTTAGCATGCTGATGGGAGCGCTAAATTCGGGAATATTGACGCTTATGAATGAGTACCGGCTGCGGGAATTTTTGTTTTGGATGGTAGGCGGGCTGGATTACCGCCGCTGGGAGCATGTTTATTTGGCCGTCGGCCCGGTGCTAACCGGTATTATTGTTTTAATTTTACTGGCCAGACATCTCAATGTTCTCTCTCTTGGCGAGCAGGAAGCGCGTTCGGTAGGAGTTCCGGTAGCGATTTTCCGGCTGTTATTATTATTTGTCTCCACCGTGACGACGGCGACTGCCGTATGTGTCAGCGGCACAATTGGTTTTGTGGGTCTCATTGTTCCTCATATTATGCGCCTTTTGCTGGGGCCTGAACACCGTACTTTGTTACCGGCCTGCGCGTTGGCTGGCGGGCTATTTTTAGTAGCCTGTGATACATTGGGACGGCTTATCATTCCGCCGTCCGAAATTCGGGTTGGCATTATGACCGCTTTACTGGGTGCGCCTTACTTTTTGCATTTGCTCCATAAAGCGCATAAAGGAGGCGGTCTTTCGTGAATACAGCCAATCAGCCAGCTTTAACTGCCGCTAATGTGGGTGTTACTATTGGTGACAAAGTCATTTTGAAGGATGTTTCATTTACCGTTAACTCAGGGGAATTTATCGGTATTATCGGGCCAAATGGCGCAGGAAAAAGTACGCTCCTCCGGGGATTGCGCGGCATGGGAGCCATTACTTCCGGTGATGTAAAGGTTTTTGGCCAATCGGTACGTGCTATCGGCGACAAAGAACTGGCGCGGATTATTGCTTATATGCAGCAGGAAGTCAAAGTGGGTTTTGGCTTTACCGCGCTGGAAGTTGTGTTAGCGGGGCGCTATCCTTATCTGAAATGGTGGCAGAACGAGCAGGATAAAGATTATGAGATTGCCAAACAATATATGGCTTTTACCGGCGTCGATGCTTTGGCTGAGAAATCAGTACAGCAGGTGTCAGGCGGCGAACGCCAGCGTATTTTGCTGGCAAAAGTATTGGCGCAGGAAACGCCGCTTATCTTTTTGGATGAGCCGACGGCCAGTTTAGATTTGGTGTACCAGGAAGAAATATTCCGGTACTGTCAGATTATGTGTCAAAAGGGAAAGTCGGTGCTTATTATTGCACATGATATCAAATTGGCAGCCAAGTTTTGTTCACGGCTCATTCTGCTGGCTGGCGGCACTATACTTGCCGATGGCAGTCCGGCAGAAGTTATTACCGCACAGCATCTGCAAAAGGCTTACGGCTTACATTCTGATGTTTTTATTAATAAGGTAACAGGCAATCTCGATATTCACACCTATGAGGCTGCCGGGACGGTTACCGGGAAACCGTCTGTCCACGTTATTGGCGGCGGCGGTTCTGCCGGATATATTCTGCGGCTGCTGCATGAAAAGTCTTATAATTTGAGCGGCGGCGTGTTTCAACAAGGCGATACCGACGCGGATGTCGCGTTGGCCTTCGGTGTACAGGCAATAGTCGGCCGGCCATTTTGTATTATTGATAAAGAAAAAGGAAGCGAAAACAGGGAAAAAATTCTTGCTGCCGATGTTACGGTGTTGAGCAATCTGTATTATGGACAGCAAAATTTAGATAATCTGGAAGCGGCATTTGCCGCCAGAAAACTTATTATTATTGAAGATACAGCTATGGAAGAACGTGATTTTACCGGTGGTAGAGCAACTGCACTATACCGTGACTTGCTAAAACAACCGCAGGTAATTGTGCTAAGCTCGGTACAATTTGCAGAAAAGATAGCGAGAGAAGGAGTTTAGTTGATCTGTGTACAATAGTCAGCAGGAGGGTAAGCAATATGTGTCAAAACAACAGAAGTCAATATGTTCCGGCAAACTGGCCGGTAGATGGCAGTAAGAATTTAGAACAAATAGAAAAAGCCAATAAACATTTTCAATCGACTAAGGTCACAACTTCCGGTTTTTCCGAGGGGTGCTTTAAAGCAAGGCTGACGGCTCAGTTTGTGCAAAAATGCTGGCTGTGAAGAAGGTTCTGTTAAAGAAAGGATGATTTCTATGTCGGAAAGCAAGGGTCTTATTATTGTAAATACCGGAAACGGCAAAGGAAAAACGACCGCCGCGTTAGGCTTAGGTTTGAGAGCCTGGGGACAGGGACTGAGGGTGTTGGTTTTGCAATTCATCAAGGGGAATTGGAAATATGGCGAATTACAGGCTGCCGCGAAAATGGGAGAGAATTTTGTAATACGCCAGCTGGGCGAAGGCTTTGTGAGAAATGTCAAAGAGGATGCCATAACCGGGCACCAGGATGCGGCCGAGGCGGCGCTTGCTGATGCGAAACAGGAAATGATGTCCGGTAATTGGGATATGATCATCCTTGATGAAATTAATTATGCGATAAAGTTTGGTTTGCTTGATACGGATAAGGTGATCGAACTGTTGGAAACTAAACCGCAGTCTTTGCATTTGGTACTTACCGGGCGTGAGGCACGGCAGGAAATTATTGACAGAGCGGATTTGGTAACAGAAATGAAAGAAATTAAACATCCTTATAAACAAGGGATAAAAGCCCAAAAAGGCATAGAGTTTTAAGAAATACGTGGATTCGGTTACTTTGCCCGTTGGAGTCGAGAGGGTGTAGTTCGTTGGTGTGTTGACGGTTCGATGCAGTGCCAGCCGCCAGTACCATTTAACTTTAGTATCATGCGATGATGTGCCTTTAGCGTTTCTCTATGGCCAATGCTGATTATGGATGAGGTTGGCAATTTTTCTTGAAGTACTTGGTATACTTCTGTTTCCATACTAGTGTCAATACAGGAGGTTGTTTCATCCAGAAACAGCCACTTTGGCTGATGGATGATGGCTCTGGCCAGTGAAAGCCGCTGAAGCTCACCGAGCGAAAGGGTTTTTGACCAGTCGGCTTCTATGTCCAATTGTGGGAGTAGCATATGTAATTTGCATAGAGTCAGCGCCTCTTTTAGCGTTGTGTCAGTAATTTTGCCATGTTTGCGCGGGTATAGAACAGCATTTCGCAAGGAGTCTATTGGCAGGTAGGGCTTTTGCGGAAGAAATAGCATGTCGCCGTCGGCCGGAAGGGACAGCCGCCCGTCAAAGTAAGGCCAAATTCCGGCAAGTGTTTGTAATAAGGTGCTTTTTCCGCAGCCGGAAGGACCGGTAATGAGCAAGCGATCACCGGCTGTGATTTCTATGGTTAGCTTATCTATCAGAACATGACCGGATGGCGAATAAACAGAGAGGTCTTTCGTCATGAGCACATTGGGATTACCTAAGGACGGAGCTGCAGTTTTAAGCTTTTGCTGTTGTGATTTCAGCAGTTGTGTGTAAAATTGCTGCAACCTGTCTGTTACAGCCTGCCACTGGGCAATTTTTCCAAAGCTCTCAATAATATAGGACAGCGCAGAATTAACGTACCAATAAGCGCCGGATATTTCAAATAATTGGCCAAGTTGTAATTCATCGTTGAAAAATCTGGGTGACGCAATCAAAAAAGCAAAAACAGTAGACAACTGCGCATAGGCTGCGGATACCCAGGTTATATCTCTTGTTGTTTTACTCATGGCAAGATAGGTAGCAACAATGTTTGAAAACCGCTTAAGCAGATTGTGTTTTTCCAAAAGTTCTCCTTTATATAGTGCAATACATTCGGCATATTCCTTTAGTCTGACTAAACTATACCGAAAATTGGCTTCATTACTTTGCTGAATATTGTTTTGCAGCATAAGTGGACGGCCTATTTTTATCGTTAACCAGGTTCCTAAAGTAGAATAAATAAGGGCAGACCATACTAAGTATCCTGGAATTATAATAGTAGTGCCTAAGTGAGAGAAGGTTAGTTCTCCCGACAAGCGCCAGAGAACGGCTGAAAACACAACAAGGGTTGCTAAATGACGTAAAAGGCCAACCGCTAATTCAAGAGAATGCGTAACGAATAGTTGAATGTCTTCTTCGATCCGTTGATCAGGATTATCTACAACGTTGGTAATAAAATTCATATGATAGTAATTCTGATTATGGAGCCACAAGGAGATATATCTATCGGTTAACCACTGACGCCAACGGATCTGCAGCAACATCCTAAAATGAGTCTGCCAGCCGGAGGAAGCGACAAGTACGGAACAAATCATAACAAATTGCAGTAAAGAATGGTAAAAACCGGAACGGCTATGTTGTTGTAAATGGTTATAGAAATCTACTTGCCAGTTGTTGAGCTGCATGTTTAATACCACAAGCACTACGGTGCAAGCAATTAGAAAAAACGATAATAGCCACGCTGTTGGCGCCGTACCTGATAACCAGTAGGAAAGGGCCATTCGTATCAATAGGAACTTCTCCTTTTCACTACAAGATAGAAGTATATAAAGAGCAGGTATGGCATGTATATGCTGATAACATTAAAGATATACAAGTAACTGAGTGAGGTGCTGACTATGTTACAACTCGTAAATTTGTCTAATTATTGTACCGATAATGAGCTAATAGCCTACAGTCCGCAGCGTCTGCAGGCTTTTTTAGTGCAGCATGATCTGGATGGCTTGGAAATGATGTTTTGTTCACCCTGGGATAGTAAGCTGCACAGACCGGAATGGCTGCATGGCTGCCATCTGCGCTTTTGGCCGTGGTGGCTGGATTTTTGGCGTGGCGATCAACCGGCGTTAATAACACAGTTTGGCAGCAAGGAAGCAGTTGCTGGTTGCTATGGAGGCCTATCCCGGGAGGCATGGCTGGCGATATACCGCGACAATATTAAGACCGCCAAAGCCGCCGGGGTAAAATATCTTGTATTTCACGTCAGCCATGCCCGGCCGGCAGAGTTGTTCAACTGGCAGTTCAGTGCCAGCAGCCAAGAGGTAATTGAAGCTGTGATTGAAGTAGTTAATGCGTTAGCGCCGGACATTCCGGCGGACATGGCATTGCTATTTGAAAATCTATGGTGGCCGGGGTTAACACTAACCGATAAGGACCTTACCGCTATGCTTCTGGATAATGTTACGCATCGGAATGTTGGGATTATGCTTGATACCGGGCATTTGATGAACACCAATCCGGATTTAACTACAGAGAGTGAGGCTGTCGACTATATTATAAAAACCTTAGAGAATTTAGGCAGCTACCGGCAATATGTCCGGGGAATTCATTTACATAAATCCTTGTCGGGAAAATATTTGCGTTCTAGCCAAGCTTCTGCCCAGTGCAACCGAGAATGCAGCATGCAAGAAATTATGGAGCATGTGCTGAAAATTGACGAGCATAAGCCGTTTACTACGTCTGCCGTAAGAAAAATCGTGGATTACGTTCAACCGGAGTTTCTTGTACATGAGTTTATCTATGAGTCGATGACTGACTGGGAACAAAAACTGCAAAAGCAGCAGCAGGCACTGATTCTCACCAGAATAGCCATATAAACTAGGAATAAAAATGAGTAACAGGAATGTGATAATTTACAAATAGGAAATCTTTGGATTGACAGTTTTTTACTGGCAAAGTTATACTTATATTGTCAAAGTGTAAATACATTTGGCGAAAAATAAGAAGTCAAATGTAGAATTATGGCATAGCTGCCCGAGACTTCTTTTTTTGCATGTTCACTTTTTGTTTATTTTAACAAATTGGATGCGGTGAGGTGAGAATTTGTATTGCTTTTCCACAATGGAACAGTTCGCTAAATTGCGTGAATCAGTGCGGCAGGAACTGAAGCAGTTGTTAGATACGGAAGCCGAACCAATGTTTGTAGCAATCAATGAAGCCGTTAATAATGCCATTTTTCACGGAAATGGGAGTGATAGCAGCAAAAAAGTGTGTTTGGCAATAACAAGTTTACCTGGAAAAATCAAAGTTTCTATTAGAGATGATGGTCAGGGTTTTAAGCTGGCTTCCCGAAGTAATACAGTGGACAATCTAAGGGAACATGGGCGGGGCCTGGAAATTATAGGATTTTGCGTCGACGATTATTATTTCAATGAACAGCCAAGTGAAATCGTTTTAATTAAACAGACAGCTATTTTACCAGCGGAAGCCGAAAAAAATAGTCTTTAAAAGGGGCGCTTAGTAGATGCATATCAAATCCAATCTTGTTGACAATCGGGTACTCGTCGATTTAGCCGGCGGTATGTATGTCGAAGGGGCAGAACTTCTGCGGGAAAAACTGATAAAGTACATGGAAGAAGGCCAAAAACATTTTGTAATTAAGATGGCGAATGTTGATTATATCGATAGCTCAGGTCTTGGCGTGCTTGTTTCGATACATAAGCGGACACGGCAAACTAATGGCAGTTTGGTTATTAGTGGAGCAACTGGTTTTGTTAAAGAACTATTTACACTGACCCGGCTGGACAAAGTATTTACTATGGAATAACAGTACTTTTTTATCGAATTTATCGAAGGCAATGGTCATGTACGGCTATAGTGCAGGAGAAGTGCTTTTAAACCAAGACAGTACAGGGATAAAAACTGTAAAGGCACCAGGCCTGTTTTTAGGTATTATTGAAAACCAAACCTATAAGCGAGGCGTGCTACCTTTCCAATCCGGTGACGATGCTTCCTGTGTTGGCATACTTGTTCGCAAGAACTACGTCATCACCAAGATGCAAGCTCTCACGGGAAATTAAAAAAAGTTTGGGAGTGGGTATGCTTGAACAAAAGACTGAATTTAAGGATTAAATTCGCTGTCAGCTTTGGTGTGATTATATTGCTGATGATTATTATGACCGTTAATTCTTTTATCAATTTGCAAAACGCTAAGGCCGAGTTAGAAAAAATTGAAAAAGCTACTGCCAGGATGGCAATGGCCGATCAGTTTGCAATGGAGTATAAGAACACAATCTTAGCGATTCGCGGGTATGCTGCTTATGGTGATTCCGCTTATTTAGGACAGATTGAAAGCGGTTTTGATAATCTGTTGAAAATGGAAAACAATATGCTGGCCGTTGCACGGGGCGAAAAAAAGCAGTCACTTCAGGAAATGACAAATAACACTGCAAAGTATAAAGAGACTGTCTTGAAGGAATACCTCCCGCAGGCTAAAAATTATTGGGCAGCTACAAAAAGCGGTAATTCTGTGTTAGCTAAAGAATCTGAAGCAAACATGAATAATCTGGTTAAACAGGTTGCACCGCTGGCGCAATCTATTTCGGAAAAGGCGGATGGTCTTGCCAAAGATAATAAGACTCTGGCTGAAACTTTGATAAATGAAAGTAAAGATCGGGCCGATCAGGTAAACAAGGTTTCCATAATCGTTAGTCTAGTTATATTAGTCCTGGGAGTAGCCACGGCAACTATCCTAACTAATATGATTAGAAAACCTATAGTAGCTCTTACCGAGGCTGCTAAGCAATATGCCGATGGCGATTTACGGAATATAGTTGAAATCAAATCCGCAGATGAAATCGGGGATTTGGGCGAATCGCTGAAGATTATGCGCAATAACTTTGTGAGGATGATTACCGATATCCGGTCGGCTTCCGGGCAGTTAGCCGATGCTTCCGAACAAATGGCGGCATCGACTGAAGAAGTTACCTCCGCCAGTGAAGGGATTTCCGAAAATATGCAGCACTTAGCCGGCGAAGCAGATAACGGCAATAAATCCATGCTGGAAGCGTCCCAGGCCCTGGTGGAATTGTCAAGCCTTATTCAAATTGCCAAGAGCAAAGCCGATCATACCTGCAATAATTCACAGGAGACCTTGGCAGCTGCCGAAAGTGGTCGTTCTAAGGTTACCGAGTCAGTGGCGAAGATGGGCAATATTACAGAACAAACGCAACGTTCCAGTCAAATTATCGGTGAATTGAGTGATTACTCGCAGCAAATATCGCTGATTATCGACACCATTACCAGCATCGCGAAACAAACCAATCTGTTGGCTCTCAATGCGGCCATTGAAGCGGCAAGAGCTGGTGAACACGGGCGAGGATTTGCGGTAGTAGCGGAAGAGGTACGCAAATTGGCAGAGCAGTCAGACCACGGAGCACAGGAAATAACCACTTTGGTACAGAAGGTTACCGAGAAGACTCAACTGGCCGTAGCCGCTATGGCGCAAAATGTATCTGAGGTAGATGCCGGGGTAGCCACCGTCAATGAAGCAGGTCTCGCACTTGATAAAATACTGCAGGCCGTAACTATGACGACAGATGAGACCCGCGAAATCGGGAAACTAACCTCTGAACAGGTTGCCAACTCGGACCAAATCGTCCACTTAATTGACAGTCTTTCCAGCGTTATCGAGACAGTGGCGGCGCATAGCGAAGAAGTCACTGCATCGGCCGAAGAACAGTCATCGGTTATGCAGACAGTAGCAGCCGGTGCTGAAGAAACCAGTGCTATGGCTAATCAATTAAAGGAATCGGTTGATAAGTTTTTAGTGTAAAAGAAAATTATTGAATTTACTCCTGGTCTGATATGCTACCCCTATATAGGGCACTGAAATATAAAAGTCCTATATGGGGGT
>CAZCEN010000094.1:7547-11128 GCA_964497205.1 uncultured Sporomusaceae bacterium | reverse complement strand
GTAAAGCAGGATTTCCTACATCTACTCTATAATTATCTCCAGTAAATTGCAGAGTAAGTGTTTGTGCGTTAAGTGTCATGTAAACGGGGAGTTGTCACTGAACGAAAAACTACTTTATTTAGTTTGCGATACAAACACTGCATCCCGCTGCTGCATAGAAGAAAATCCAAAATATGTAGCAATATGTAGCAATTTGATCTACATTTTTCTGGAGGTGCTTCCATGCTTTTTTATACAAAACGCCAACCATTTCAACCTTTTATAAACACTAATACATTAGTTTTTTCAGCAATCTTCATATCCCTGATCATCATGTTTACTAATGTTTTCGCGATCCAGACCCCCTTCATTCGAATCAGCCTTAGCTTTTTACCAATTGTAATGTGTTCTGTACTATTAGGTCCATTGTTAGGTGGTATTGTTGCTGCTATTGCCGATGTTTTAGGATGCATGTTCTTTTCTCCTGGGTTGTTTTTTCCAGGGTTTACCCTAAGTTCATTTGTGTCCGGAATGATCTACGGTTACTTTTTACACAATAAAAAAATAACCTTGCAAAGAATCAGCTTAGCAAGCGTAATTGTACTCTTATTAGTAGATCTTAGTTTAAACACGTTATGGCTATCCATCTTATACCAGAAAGCTGCCAATTTGTTCTTATTGGGACGAGTACTTAAAGGTTTAGTCCTACTCCCAATTCAGATTGGGACTATTTATGCAGTCAGTAAACCATTGCTCCGGTATAAATTAGTACGACAACAATAACAATTTCCCCTTATTTTCACAATTACATCACAATATATCGGATCAATCTCAGACCTGTTGCATATACGTTCCGTTTGTTCAGCAGCCATCAGTGTACTTCCCGATCCGCAAAAAAAGTCGGCCACAATCTCCCCGGGCCGACTTGAGTTTTGTATAGCCCGGGAACAAAGAGCAATAGGCTTCATAGTTGGGTAGTAACATCACCAGTCCCTTTATTTATGCCCTGCCTCAGTGCCGGGACTTATTGGTCCGCCCGGAGCGCATCTGTCTCTTGGCTTTCATAAATTAATAACCCCTTCACATCATTTGGGATTTAATTAACTAAACTACACAATCTAAATACATCTTTCGCTAAGGATGATGGTATGAATATCGAATTATTAATACAGTACATAGCTATAGCTATTGCTATAATTGCGGTGATTATTGCTCGCAAAGAATTGAAACGCTTTATTCCCGTTGGATTGTTTGCTAGTTTTTATGCGAACTTTTTTTGCTATGTTGCCAACTACTTCAATTGGTGGGAGTTTCCAGTAAAGGTTTTACCCGGTATAAAAGACATTTCTTTTACAGTAAATGTCGTTATTGTACCAGTCCTGGCTATGTTTTGGGTTAGATATTCTCCCATGTCAAGAATCAAGTGGACTCTTCTTTGGACAACCATTTTAACAGGAATTGAATATTTGTCTGAAAGATATACCGATATGATTACTTATCACAATAACTATAATTGGTATTATTCGTACATTTTGTGGTTAATCAGTTGGTATGTCTGGTATTCGTTCCATAAATGGTTTTATAAAGATGGGGAACCTCACTAATAAGTCGCTCTTTTTTATGCCTTCATCTTCTTTCAATCCGCGCAGGTCATTTCCAAAAATGCCCGAATTTTCAAGCTCAAGCAGTATCCGTCTGCCGTATTTAACTTTTATGGGTTTCAAATTATCGATCACAACTTACCGCTTGCACCCCAAATCAATTTTTAAATTTTACCGGCCGTATTTTGTCCTACCAAGGAAATACTATTTGTTGGAGGTGATTTTATGGGCAAAAAACTAACTGATCGTACTAGTGAGTGGCAAAAGCAACAACAAATTTTGAGAGAGTACGTCAATAGAAGATCCCTAAATAGGACCACCACTGATGAAGATGCAGATAAAAAACAGAATTAATGTCCAAATCCCTCCTGGGGGGCCTATTATGGCTCCCTCGTTTTTTGCATTCGGACTGGTTAGCTACTGACACTTACTCAATTACCTTGTCAGTCGGCCTCGACCTGACCGATTCAAATTATAAAAGGAATCCCTTTTTGCCGGGATTCCTTTTGTATCTTCTACTTTAAATCAGGAATTTCAAGGTTCATTAAGGCCGAACTTAAGGATTTGCCATGAATATCAAGCGCCAGTGTCCGTGTTACACCACCACCAAGGGCATTATACATAACAAAGTTCAGTGCGCCTACTTTAGGAAGTTCATAGCGTACTACGTCCCCTTCAACAATAACCGAGAAAAATTCTTTAACTTTCACAGCGGTCACATATTTCTTTAAGAATTCATAATTGATAGGATCATATGCAATCACGGAAATATTTGACGTATTTCCTTTATCACCGGTGCGAGAATGTGCTATTTCACGTAGTTTCACGTTATATCACCTCGTAATGAACATTAGATTGAACTAGTGAACGGGGAATTAATGCTGAAACCATTGCTACTACCTCGCGAGCTACTTTCCATGCACCCGCTCCACCGGCAGGACCATTGGTATACAAGGTTTCAACCTCATTACCGATACGCACCGCTTCTTTCATATTCTGAGTACGCCCCGTAACTCTGGCACGAACTTCATACGGTTCATGTCCAGAGGATAACGTATCGCCATGCAGCGAATTTACCCCGACTAAATCAAACCGAATTTCCTGATACTTAACACCCATTAACTTCAGCCGTTCAGCAACGATATCGAGCGCTAATTGACCTCGGGCAACCGCTCCAGGACCAGCATAGCTAATCTGGCCTTCACCAATATAGCTGTCAACATAGCCAATGGAAACTTTGAGGCTGTCTGTTTTCGGTGTACCGGTTGCCCCGGTTACTTGCACCATGTCTTTACCAATTTGATTAAACTCTACTCCGGTAAAATCCGCTACAACATCCGGAGTGATATAAGCAGTAGGATTATGGATTTCGTATAACATCTGCTCTTTGCACGTGTCGAGTGTAACCATTCCTCCAGCTGCCGGCACTTTCGTAATAAAAAATTCTCCGTTTTCCTGGACTTCGGCGATCGGGAAACCAAGGTGAGCAACTCCGGGAACATCTTTGTAACCAGGATCTGCATAATACCCGCCGGTAATCTGACCAGCGCATTCCAGCAAATGCCCAAGCACAGTAGCTTTCCCCATAAGATCCCAATTGTCCGGTGACCATCCGAATTCGTATATTATAGGTGCTGCAAAGAGAGCAGGATCAGCTACACGCCCTGTAATTACGATGTCAGCACCATTTTTCAATGCCTCAACAATGGGCTCTGCACCAACATATGCATTCGCAGACACCAGTTTATCTTTTATACTGACCAGTTTTTCGCCGGTCTCCTCGATCTTTAGATCCATATCTTTAATAGTATTTAGTACATCATCACCGGAAACAGCGGCTATCTTAAGCCCTTTAATACCAAGTTTTTGGGCAACTTCTTTAATTTTTTGCGCTCCGGCAGCAGGGTTTGCGGCCCCCATATTTGTAATGATTTTTACGTTATTTTTCTTACAGACGTTTAGAACAGCCTCCATGCGTGCCTCTAAAAGAGGATCGTAGCC
>CAZCEN010000094.1:0-7537 GCA_964497205.1 uncultured Sporomusaceae bacterium | reverse complement strand
CCTTTAACTTCGCCTGCTGAGCAATAGCAATAGTTCTTTCAGCCAAACACTCAAAACATAAATACTGAATATTACCTTTTTCAGCAAGCTCTACGGCAGGCTCAATTCGATCGCCGGAATATCCGGCCCCAGAACCAATTCTGATTTTCTTCAAAATATTTCACCTCTACTATCAAAGTTCTATAATGGAAATACCCCAACGATAACGCATGTAATTGTCATGATTATAGAAGCAGCCCAAAGGAACGGAATGGAAAACTTTTGGTGTTCTCCTAACTCAACCCCCGTTAATCCAACAATCAAAAAGGTAGCGGGAGTAAGCGGGCTGACAGGAAAACCTGTTGTCATTTGTCCCATTAGTGCTGCCTGAAATACGGCAATAGGTTGGACTCCTAACATTTTTCCAAGTTCTGCGACTACTGGCATTACGCCAAGATAGAAGGAATCTGGATCAAATATTAAACTTAAAGGCATAGATATCAAGCCTATCCCGAAAGGAATATGTTGTGCTAAGCTAGGCGGGACAAACTCTACGGCTACCTTAGCCATCGAAGTGATCATTCCTGTCCCATTCATGATGCCGGTAAATGCACCTGCCGCTAAGAGGATACTGGCCATCATTAATGCTGCTTTAGCATGAGCATCAATCCTAGCTTTCTGTTCATTGACATTTGGATAGTTGATAATTAAAGCCAGTACTGTCCCGATCATAAACATGGGAGCTGGATCAATTTTTCCGCTAATCATGGTTCCCATCACAACCAATGCAAGAACCGCATTGATCCAAAATCTGTGCGGACGCCGCAAAGCCTTTTCTTCTTCTTTAACTTCACGTTTAAGTTCGACACCTTCTACTTTTCCATCTGTTAATCCAAGGCGTGACTCTTCTCTTTTTCCTAAAAAGAAAGCCAAAGCAAACATATAGATTATTCCGACTACCTGGGGAATAATGAGAGGTGTAAAAATATCCGCAACAGGAATGTGCAGTGCGGCAGATGAACGCAACGTAGGTCCTGTCCAGGGAAGATAATTAACTCCGGCCGCTAGAGAAACCATTAGGCATAACAGTCTTTTATCCATTTTGAGACGTTCATAGATTGGGAGCATGGCCGGTATCGTAATCAGGAAACAGACCGCTCCCGATCCATCCAGATGAATAAGCAAGGCCAAAAGAGCTGTTCCCATCAAAATTCTTGTAGGCTTCGCTCCAACTGTTTTCAGTATTCGGTCAATAATTGGATCGAACAGCCCTGCATCACTCATCACCCCGAAAAACAAAATAGCAAAAACGAACATCGTTGCAACCGGGGCTATATTTTGAATACCTTTAATTATAAATTTACTAGTTTCTAGACCGAAACCCCCGACAAGTGACGCTGCTACCGGAACAAAAATAAGGGCAATTAACGGAGACATTTTCTTTGTAATAATTACCCCTAAAAGTACAATCAACGTAACTAAACCAAGAACTGCCAACTTACCCTCCTCCTTAATATTAAATTGCAAGCAAACTGTGTACTATTGTACTCCTTTCTTAATATTTTCGCTCACTTAGTAACAACGCAAGAACTATGCCAAAGCTAAATCACTCATTTTTTCCAGACTAAACGCCGATGCTTCACTAAAAATATTCTAATTTATTAGAATAAAAAAGGATTGACTCTCCTGGCAACGTCTTTAAACCATGAATAAAAAAGACTCAAGTTAATTTCTAATTAGTTAGAAATTAACCGAGTCTTATTCTAATATATTAGAATAATTACACTTTTTCGCGCTGTCCTTTTAACTTGTTATATAGGGTTGCTAACGAAATCCCTAGTTGTTCAGCTACTTTCTTTTTTCCTTCCAGTGTATTGCCCTCTATTTTTAACGCATTAAAAATGATCTTTTTCTCCGCTTCTTGTACAAGCTCAGCCAAACAACGTTTTTCCCTAGCATTATCTTCTATTAAAAATGCAGGGGGTAAATGTTCACGACTAATCATTGAGTCTTCACACATATTTGCGGCAAATTCCACGGTATTCCTAAGTTCTCGTATGTTTCCCGGCCAATTATAGTTTATGAGGGGATAAAAGATGTCCTTAGCAAACGAATACTCTCGTCCAATTCGCCTTGAATAAAGTGCTAAAAAGTGTTCAGCAAGTGGGATCGCATCTTTTTCCCTCTCACGTAACGGCGGCAAGCAAACATTTAACACATTGAGCCTATAAAACAGATCCGCGCGGAACCGTCCTTCCTCCACCATTCGCTTGAGGTTTCGATTGGTAGCTGCAATTACCCTGACATTAATAGAGATCTCTGTGGATTCTCCGACCCTTCTAATCGCTCTCTCCTGCAAAACTCTTAGTAGTTTAGCCTGTATTTCTAAGCTCAACTCGCCAATTTCATCCAATAGGATTGTTCCACCGTCGGCCACCTCAAACAATCCTGTCTTCCCACCCTTTTTTGCGCCAGTGAAGGCTCCTTCCTCGTAGCCAAATAACTCACTTTCTACCAATGTAGGAGTCAGAGATGCACAATTTAAGGCCACAAAGGGTCGCAAACTGCGTTTACTCGCATTATGAATGGCCTGAGCAAATATCTCCTTACCGGTTCCACTTTCCCCCGTAATTAAGATATCTGTTTCGCCCAGTGCTATCTTTTTGGCAAATTGAATGATTTTTTGTATTGACTGACTATCGCCGACTAAATCGTCAAAAGTGTATTTAGCCTTATACGCCTGTTCAATTAATTTTTTTAGGTGGCTTGTACGCTTTTCATATCTTGTTATTTCTTTATGCAATCTGCGTACTTCAGTGATATCCTTTACAATAGAAACACCGCCGGCGACTTTTCCATTAATAATTATGGGAGCCATATCAACAACATATTCAACTTCTCCCTCACGTCTATAAACTCCGTCCATTGGTACCCCCGATTTAATAACCTGTGGCAAAATTGCACCAGGCCGGACATCGGTTATAGAGAGTCCAATGATATGTTCGCTTTTTACACCAGTAATTCTCGTATATTCCGGATTAATATATCTCACAACATTCTCTGTGTCAGCAATTAATACACCGTCGTAAATTGAATCAAGTATACCTCTAAACCACTTTTGAGCTTCGTCGGAAGATTTTAAAAACCACTCAAATTCTTCATGAATAATGCCGTCCAATTGGGTTACCTCCAAAAGTACATTTATCGTGTAAGTTCGATTATTGCATAAAACTAGCTAAATTATAACATACGTTTAATTAGGTCAGGGGATGGGGGCGCTGACCCCATCCAACTTTTGCAGCAAAATCCAAAACTCCTGCCAAAATAATCACAAATTAGGCAGGAGTTCTCTTTGTTGTACTTATATTCAATTGTTTTGCAAAGCTTCATCCCTACTGCCGTTCCATTTCCTCCGTCCCATCGTCTTCTTACATCCTCTATCTCTACCGGTCAAGAACAAATACTCTCACCCCATGGGTTCGCCCTAGCTCATATAGCTCATCGTCTGAAGCGTCTATATGAACGTCAAACACTTTACCTTTAACCGCCCCTCCAGTATCTTCTGCTATACGCTGGAATGCCCTGCCGTCAGGCATTACAATCTCAACTTCCGAACCGAGTGGAACCACTTCCGGGTCAACGGCTACAGTCCTGCCCGAGGTAGCTATTGTGCCTGAGGCTGTTTTACCTTTGTCGTTGTACCAAGTTACTTGTGCGCCGTCTATGTAGCGAGCCACCCGCCGCCCACCACGACTAGTTGGGTAGACTTCACGCTGAGCCGCCAGCTCACGCCTTAAAATTGCTATATCTTTTTGCATGTCCTCAACTTTTTGCTTGTTCACTTGAGCCTCGGACGTTATTTGTGCTATTCGCACTTCAGCTGCTTGTTTTTGATCAATGGTCGTTTTGTAGCTAATGCCGACACCAAGCATTAGAGCTATTACAATCGTGCCAATAGTCAATTTTAGTCTCATCCTATCACTCCTTCAAAGGATATATTGAGGCTTAGCTTATATTATACTAGTAAAGTAGAAACGATATCAATGGATAATTTTTCTTAATGTCGTTAAAGTCCAGCAAAGCAACCGTTATCCAATAAAAACAAGTCCTCCGACAATCATCGGAGGACTTGTTTTTTATTGGAAGGACCAGGTTTCGAACTCGCAACACACAGCTTACTGACGTTCCACGGCCAGCTGTAATTTTTCGCCGTTAATGTTTACCTCAGTATAGCTATGTTCCGCATTAAACATGATATTTACAGCAAGCGTCTCACTCATAATGTACTCTTTATATTGCTGTACAATTGTTTCAAGCAAATCATTACCAGCCATATAGACTATAATTTTGTCAACAACTTCAAATGAGCTGTCTTTTCTCATGTTTTGCAGCTTGCTGATAATCTCTCTCACATAACCTTCGTTTTTAAGTTCTTCCGAAATATGAGTGTCTAAAACTACACCCACTTCACCCTCGCCGGCAAAAGTAAACCCTTCCAGGCCGTTCATAGTTACCAAGAGATTGTCACTGTTAAGTTCAATCGAAGTTCCTTCTACATTAATCGTAATGCTTTGCCCGGAAGATACTTTAAGTGCCAAGTCCATCTGGTTGGCTTCGGTGATTGCTTTTCTGATACCCGCCAGCAATCTTCCGTAACTCTTGCCCAGCACCGGCAAATTGGGTTTGACCGTGTAACTTACATAATCGGACATATTGGCATTAACCACTATTTCTTTGATATTCAGTTCTTCTTTAATGATATCAGCATAGTAGTCCGGCAATTCATTTGTGCTGACAAGCATCTTGGACAGCGGCTGCCGGTTTTTGATATTGGCAAGATTTCGCGCACTGCGGCCCAGTACGCAAATCCGGTAAGCCAGTTCCATTTCCTTTTCCAACTTTGTGTCAACCTGAGTTTCATCATATTCCGGCCACAGACATAAATGTACGCTTTCCGGTGCCTGGGAGTCGATGCCGCATACCAGGTTTTGATAAATTTCTTCGGTAATAAACGGCACAAAGGGAGCAGCAACAACCACCAGCTTTTTCAGTACGGTATGCAGAGTAAAATAGGCATCAATTTTGTCTTCGGTCATTTCCATCGACCAGTATCGCGTTCTGTTACGCCGTACATACCAGTTGGAAAGCTCATCGGTAAATTCTTCGATCAATTGCGCAGCGCCGGTGATTTTATAATCATTCAGATATTCATCGACTTTGTTAATCAGGGTATTCAGCTTGGAGATAATCCATCTGTCCATAACGTGACGGCTCTGTCTGCCCTGATATTTTTCCGGGTCAAACTGGTCAATTTCCGCATACAGCACATAGAAGGAGTACACATTCCACAACGTATTGATGAATTTGCGCTGCGCCTCAATTACGGCCTCTTCATAGAAACGGGAAGGCAGCCAGGGAGCACTGGCAGTATAGAAGTACCAGCGCAGGGCATCGGCACCTTGATTGTCTAATACGGTAAACGGACTGAGGACATTGCCTTTATGTTTAGACATTTTAAGACCGTGTTTATCAAGCACGTGTCCCAGTACAACACAGTTTTCAAACGAACTCTTACCAAAAACAGCAGTGGAAATAGCCAAAAGCGTATAGAACCAGCCGCGTGTTTGGTCAACCGCCTCGGAGATGAACTGCGCCGGGAAGTTTTGTTCAAACAGTTCCCGGTTTTCAAACGGATAGTGATGCTGGGCAAACGGCATTGATCCGGAATCATACCAACAGTCAATGACTTCGCTGACTCTCTGCATCTTTTTACCACAATGCGGGCAACTCATCTGCACTTTGTCAATATACGGCTTGTGTAGATCGATATCATCAGGCACATTCAGCCCTTTTTCCTTTAGTTCCGCTATACTGCCAATACATTCTCTATGTCCGCATTCGCATTCCCAGATTGGTAAGGGCGTACCCCAGTACCGTTCGCGACTAAGCCCCCAGTCGATTACGTTTTCCAGGAAATTGCCAAAACGGCCTTTTTTTATGTTATCCGGATACCAATTAATCTTATCGTTGTTTTCCAAGAGTTTATCCCTGAGCGAGGACATCCTGACAAACCAGGATACACGGGGATAATATAAAAGCGAAGTGTCGCAGCGCCAGCAAAATGGATAGGAATGAAGATACTTTTCCGCTTTATATAAAATGCCGGTTTCTTTTAAGGATGCCAGTATTTTTTCCTCGGCTTTTTTGACAAACAGTCCCTGCCAGGGAGTCACTTCTTCCACAAAGTTACCTTGTGCATCCACCAGATTTACGAGCGGCAAATCATAAGTTTGCCCAACCCGGTTATCATCTTCACCATAGGCCGGGGCAATATGCACGATGCCAGTACCGTCACTCAGGGTAACAAAATCGCCATGTACAATAAAATGGGCTTTTTTCTCCGGTTTAGTGAAACGGAACATAGGTTCATATTCCCTGCCTAACAGTTCCTCCCCTTTGAATTCGCGTACCAGCTCGTATTCGCCCTCCAGGCAAGTCAATAGATCCTTCGCCAGAATTAAGTGCTCATCTTTATTAACGACTTCAACATAATTGTAGGTCCGGTTAACAGCCAATGCCACATTGCTGGGCAACGTCCACGGGGTAGTCGTCCAGACAAGAATAGCCGCCTTTTCCCCTTTTAGTCTGAATTTGACATAAGCCGAATTGTCTTTTACATCTTTATAGCCTTGCGCCACTTCATGAGAAGACAAGGCAGTACCGCAGCGCGGGCAATAAGGAACGACTTTGTGTCCTTTATATAATAACTCTTTATTCCAAAGCTGCTTTAACGACCACCAAACCGATTCAATATATTCATTATGGTAGGTGACATACGGATTTTCCATGTCAATCCAAAACGCCACCCGCTCCGACATTTCCTTCCATTGTGTAGCATAGGTAAACACGCTTTCTTTACATTTCTTTACAAACTCCTCAACCCCATACTTTTCAATTTCCGGTTTGCCGGAAATACCCAGCTTTTTCTCTACTTCCAGCTCAACCGGCAGGCCATGCGTATCCCAACCTGCTTTTCTCAAAACCCGGTATCCCTTCATGACTTTATACCGTGGAATTAAATCTTTTATAACCCGGGTAACAACGTGACCGATGTGGGGAGTGCCGTTCGCAGTCGGCGGGCCATCATAAAATGTAAAAAATTCCTTGCCCTCGTTCATACCAAAGCTTTTAGCAATAACCTCGTTTTCTTCCCACAAGGCTAGTATTGATTTTTCCATTTCCACAAAATTATTCTTTGGACTTACTTTTTTATACATGTTCTGTCCCTTCCTTTCAAGTCTTGTATGCTAGAAAATACCTATAAGAACAAAAAAACTTCGTCCCTTAGTCAGGACGAAGTTTTTACTTCGTTATACCACCTTAATATTCTCAGGTACTGCATACCTTATCCTTTAACGCAGGAATACGGAGTAACCTACTAAGCTTCAGTCATCAGCTCTCAGGTGATTTTCTTCCGGCAAGCTCCCTGCAGGTTCTCAGCACTCCCCGCTCTCTGTACGGTTCTATTCCCGTAATACTCTTCCTGTTCACAGCTTTT
>CAZCEN010000093.1:8997-11144 GCA_964497205.1 uncultured Sporomusaceae bacterium | reverse complement strand
GGAGCTAATTATTTTTTCATCCGTTACTATGTGACAAGCACAATGTCAATTTATTCAAGCTGTTGGGTACCCGTTTTCTCATCCTAAGTAACTTTTGGTACAGTGTATCTTTCCTCGTTGTCCCAGCCTCTTTGCCATCACCAATCTTCTTTACTACCGATTTAAATTCCAAAACATTAATAGGCTTTTGAAGGTAATAATCAATGCCGCTAAGCAACGCTTCGGTAATTATCGATTTATTACTACAGGCTGAGATCATAATATAAGAAATTTTATTGTTTATACTGCTAATCTTCTTTGTTAATTCAATACCACTTTGACCTGGTAACAGTAAATCAACCACGACAATATCGGGTCGCAATTTACGAATACCGGTCTCAGCCTCCAGGCCGTCACTATAACTACCAACAACTACACCTAAATGATATTTGTCAATTATATAACTAATTGTCCTGCGAAAACCAATGTCATCATCAACAATTAAGAATCGCATTTCCAAATGATTTCACCTAGTTTCTAACTAATCTTTACTATGGAAACAGCAATATTACTTCAGGAGCATTTTTATTGCCATTACCAACAAGAGAAAACCGGTAAATGCCTTTATTCTTAGCTGAACTCTGCGATCAAGCAAATAATGGCGTATTTTAAAAATCAAAGCTATTATTATGGCATACCATAACAGCAACAAACTTACGAATACCAGCGTAAGCAATAGCGATTGCATAAATAAATTATTCTCAAGATTCATGTATTGTGGAAAAATAGACAAAAAGATAAAAGATGTCTGGATATTTAACACATTAGTAGTAAATCCCTTGGTAAAAGATTTACGGCCGTTTTCTGATTCATTACTTACGTAGGTTTCATCAATTGTATCTTCAGATACCTTACTTATCTGATAAGCACTCACAATACTATTAATTGCTAAATAAACGAGATACCCGCCCCCCAGTACCTTAAACAGACTAAGCAGACTTGGCGATTTCATAATAACAAGGGCTATTCCCAATCCGGAAAGAGTGGTATGAACAAACATCGAACTGGCTATTCCTACAACATTATAAATAGCCGCTTTATGACCGAAACTAAGTCCCGATTGGAGTACTAATACCTGATTGACACCGGGAGTTACTATCATTAGCATCATGACAATAATAAAGGAATACAATTCATGACCACCAATAGGCAAGTTCAATAGAGAAAGCCCCCTTTTGTACGACCCTTTTCCTGGTATACTATTAACATTTCTTTAGGATCGCCCCGAAAAGATTACTATTTGTTGCAATTATAACATAGTCCGAATTATAATAAAATTATCAATTTTATATACTTTATATATCAAAAAGGTATACAAGAGGTGCGTACATGGATATCCGGGACATGAGGTATTTTTATACTATTGTTGAAGAAGGAAATATTAGCAACGCTTCTAAGCGGCTTAATATCGCGCAACCGGCTCTAAGCAGACAGATGAAACAACTGGAAAGTACTCTTGGAGCTCAATTGTTTGAACGCGGCAGCCGGAGAATAAGACTAACGGAAGCAGGACAGCTATTACGTGCACGGGTAGAACAGATATTAGGCTTAGTCGATGGCACAATGAAAGAAATGACTGAATTCAATTCCGGCTTAGGCGGCACAATTTCGATAGGTACGGTGACTACGTCGGGGTTTACATTGCTGCCAAATCTGATTAGTAAATTTCACAGTTTATATCCTAATGTCACTTTCCAATTATGGGAAGGTGATGGTTTTCGGATTTTAGAGCTTCTGGACAACGGCGTAATCGAAGTTGGTATCCTGCGGGCGCCGTTCGATTCAGAAGTTTACGAATCAATTACTCTCCCTGATGAACCATTAGTTATTGCTATGAAAAAGGATAAATGCTATTGCGGCGAAGATCCTGAAACTGTTCGACTGATTGAGCTTAATAACCAGCCGCTTATCGTTCCACTTAGGTGGAAAAACTTATTCGTTGATTGGTGCGCAAAAGCCGGTTTTACGCCAAAAATCGTTTGCATAAGTGATGGAATTGTACTTAATATTCTATGGACAAAAGTAGGAATCGGTATGGCTTTAGTACCTAAGTCTACTGAAGGACTCATTTCAGATTCCGCATTAACTTATAAAAAAATAATAGAACC
>CAZCEN010000093.1:5294-8897 GCA_964497205.1 uncultured Sporomusaceae bacterium | reverse complement strand
TTTTAGGTTTACTTATCGCCGGAATCGAGCACACTTTAATTAGGGAGGTGATGGAAATGCTGGATAAAAAGAATTCTACTAAGTTAATGGATGAGGCTACCGATAACGCAGCTAACTCATTAGAAGGCGTAAGCAATCAAAATTCAGACGCAGTTACGGAACAGTTTAATAACAAAATAGATGAAGCCTTAGAACAAGCAAAAGCAAAGTACGCAAAAAATACAAAATAAATACAGCGCCCAAAATTTGGGCGCCTGTTGCTTTCATGAATTGCCATAATCTTATTTGTATTTCTAGTAATAATTCCAGATTCCACAAGGATTTTGAACGGATTTTCTAGTCAATCTGAAGGAGTTATCTTCAATGATTTTCAGCTTGGAATATATAATTATGATAATAGCGGCACTTGCCACTGCCCTGCTATTGCTTTTTGCAGTAGATTGGCGATATTTTAGAGATTGGGTCGTCGTTTTCCTTTTTCAAAGCACCCTAATTATTACCTGGGGTGCCGCAGTGGAAAACCTTAAACTCCTAAAATATCCGATCCGCCTGTTTCCGGAGTATTTCGAAACAAGTATACTTTTTGAGTTGTGGGTATTCCCCTTATTATGTGTTCTATATAACCAGGTTATCCGCTCACGGGGCATAGGAGCAATAATCTGGTACGCATTATTGTTTAGTGCAGGTATAACTGCCATAGAATATCCTCTTCAACTTTATACCGGCCTTATTAAATATATACAGTGGAGCTGGTTTACAAGTTTCTACACATTAGTAATTACATTTCTCGCTTCAAGAATTTTTATGGCCTTTTTTCGCTGGGGATGCGAATATTTCGATCAAGTGAACGGTAAAAAATTCAAGTAGTTCCGCTTATATCCTAAACTACCGAATAATATCCCCGCTTCAGCTCTAGAGATCAAAATTACTTCCATAATTAGTTGGTTGAATGGTTTCTTAAGCTTTGTTAAAATAACTTAGTATATTGCTTACTTATGACAAGTAGCGCAATCCGAGTCTGTTAATAAGCGCAAACAGGCTCTTTTTATATTCCATACCGCGTAAAGGAGGTAATGCGTATGATTTCTAAAATCTCATGGAAAAAAATACTGCTTATTATAATTAGTTTAGCTATAGCCCTTATCACTATAGGCGGTGTCGCAGCATATGCTTTTATTAGCAAAATTCAGGCACCGGCTTCGGAAAGCAAACAATCGTCATCCGATATCCCGGCACTGGCTGCGAAACCGCCGGAGAAAAAAGTAAACAACCGCATCAATATTTTGCTTTTTGGCTTGGATGATGGCGATCCGGATAACCCAGGAAGTCCTAGACGTTCTGATACTATGATCGTGGCAGGCATTAATCCCGATGATAAGACCGTTACTATTTTGTCCATTCCACGCGATTCGAAGGTAACTATCCCCGGCCGTCCTGGTTATGACAAAATAACCCATGCATACGTTTACGGCGGCCCCAACCTTGCGGTACGAACTGTGGAAGATAATTTTAATATCCCAATTAACTATTATATCGCCATTGACTGGAAGGCATTTATCAGAGTCGTCGACATATTAGGAGGCGTAGACCTAAACGTTGAACATGATATGAACTATGACGACCCTTATGAAAACCTAAGTATCCATCTAAAAAAAGGATATCAACACTTAAACGGGAAACAAGCAGGCGAATATGTAAGATTCCGCCATGATGAGCTTGGTGATATTGGCCGTGTTCAGCGTCAGGAGCATTTTTTAAAAGCGCTTACCGGTCAAATGTTTCAGGCTGGCACAATTTTAAAATTACCTGCTTTGGTAGGAACAATCAGCCACTATGTTCAAACAGACATGAACACGTATACAATGGTTAAAATTGCAACGATATTAAAAGACATGAATGCTGATTTTCTCCATACCCAAATGGTACCCGGCGATTTTGCGACCATAGACGAACTAAGTTATTGGGTACCGGATATAGGAGAACTGCAAAAGATAGTAAATAGCAAATTTACAAACCAATGACCAACGGTTAAAAAGGCTAAGCACATTTATTTATGCTTAGCCTTTTATTTTTGAGTGAGATCTAAAGTACTTTACGCAATTGTACAAAAAGTATAACCTTAGTATATATAAATACACTTAATTGCAAAATCATTCGAAACTTGACAATGACAATAGTAAGTAATACACTAACAATTGTATTGGTATACGCCAATTTCTAACTAGAAATAATAGTAGCTTTAAGCAATGGTTCCCTATTTTCGTGGAAATATTGCTTTTATTTTTCTTAGAAAATTTAGTAATCGCTTACATTAAACATAGAAGGTGGATACATGGCTCAAAATTCACACGAGACTATTCCTAGTAGAAGGGCGAAGCGCCGTCTAAGGAAAGGCCGTGCAGCAATTCTACTGGCATTTGTCCTTTGTATTATTATGGGAATTACGTATGCTATTTTTTCTGAAGATAGTAAACCTGTATCCGGAATTGCGACTGCCGCAAAAGGGAAAATTAATATTTTAGTTCTTGGTGCGGATGAACGAGAGGATGATGGCGGGCGTTCTGACACCACCTTTGTGGCTACCATTGATACCAATACCAAAAAGGTAACAATGCTGTCAATACCGCGTGATACCCGTGTAAAAATTCCTGGTCATGGCTGGGATAAAATCAACCATGCGTACGCCTTTGGTGGGTCAAAACTCTCCAAAACATCTATCGAGAACTTGTTGGGAATAAAAATTGATTATACTGTTGTAATAAATATTAATGGGTTTGTCCGTATGATTGATGCCATCGGCGGAGTTACAATTGACGTTGATAAACGAATGCTGTATGCAGATCCCTATGATGATAACGGTGGATTATACATAGATCTTAAACCAGGTGTCCAAAGGATGAATGGCAAAACGGCGATTCAGTATGTTCGTTACCGGGATGATGAAGGCGATATTGGGCGTGTATCCCGGCAGCAAAAGTTTTTAAAGGCATTAATGAAGGAATTTACTAAACCACAGCTTATTACCAAGCTTCCGGATATTGTTAAACAGTTTTCTACCACAGTAAGCACGGACATGCCTGCAGGTGAAATGCTTAAATTAGCACCGATTGTAAGTGACGCTGCAAAATCCGGGCTAGAGACAGAATGGATTAACGGAACACCTATTTGGATACAAGATGTTAGTTACTGGCTGCCTGATATCAAAGAGCTTCGCGCTAAAGTTGCTAAAATCCAGGCAATTCCTATTGATGAAAAATATAATCGCGCGGCCGAACTATTATCAAACGAATATAAGCAATCGATACCAAAAGAAATAAAGGTCGCAGATGTTCCTCCGGTTGTGCAAACAAATATAGAAAAACAACCCGCAGCAACCACGAAAACTTCTGCGGAACCTAATAAACCAAAAACTGAAACTACCCAGCAAAATGATAAAAGCACTGCCACCCCAAAGACAGTTCCTGTAACCGGTAACACCAATCCTACCGTACAAGAACCAAGCGACAAAGTCCAAAAAAGTACGACATCCAATACAACGTCAAAGCAGTAAAATGACTGCCCGCTAAGGGCAGTCATTTTTTTATATACGACCTTAATTTATTC
>CAZCEN010000093.1:0-5194 GCA_964497205.1 uncultured Sporomusaceae bacterium | reverse complement strand
ACCGTCCTCGCCCTCGTCATTAGGTACCTCGCGATGGGGTAACCAAGTTTTAAATTAAATCATATATTAACATGGATTTGAAATATCACTACCTTGGAGGAGGACAATACTATGAGTGTTATTTACGTACTGCTATTAGGCTTTGCTGTCAGTCTTGACTCGTTTGCAGCAGGTATCGCTTATGGTTTAAAAACCATTCGCATGCCGTTTAGTTCTCTGACCATAATTGGCCTGATCACTGCCGCCTGCACCGGCCTTTCCATGTGGTGTGCCAATTTGCTTGGCCAATTTATCGACGTTCATATCGCTGTTATTTTCGGTTCGCTACTGTTGATTACGCTCGGCGGCTTCAATTTATTCCAAGAATATCTAACCAAAGATATTCCCGCCTCTGATATAGAAAACGAATTTGACACCCGTAAAGTAACTTTGAAAATAGGGAAATTAATAATCTGTATTATGGCGAATCCGGAAACAGCCGACATTGATAAATCCAAATCTATCAGCCCCATGGAAGCTATTTTCCTGGGACTTGCGCTGGGCATTGATAACATGGTTGCTACCTTTGCCGCCAGTTTGATGGGGTTCCTGCCTTTTTACACCCCGCTCATTATGGGCGTTATCCAGATGGCTTTCCTCGCCTGTGGCAGTTGGTCTTCCTCTCATCTATTATCAGAAAGCCTAAAAAAACGCTTCCCTTTTTTACCTGGCACTATTCTTATCCTCATCGGATTAGCCCGCCTGGTATAAGAGAGTACAAATTAGCTATAAAGATTTTGCTTTGGCTTGAAGCTCAATATCTTCCGGTGAAACTGCTTCAAGCGAAATTCCATGTGGAGTTGGCTTGCCCTGATGATCCACATTTATAAATGTTAAGAAACCATCTACGATGAATTCTTCAGAAGGATGGAGTACTATTTTTACGTAAGCTACTAAGCTGGTTCTTCCGGCAAGTACCACTTTACTGTCACACCGTATCAGACTACCTTTCTTAACCGGCTTAGTAAAGACCATTCCATGAATTTTGACGCATACAGTGCTCTCTGGGGAAGTAAGCGAAGCAGCGGCAATAAAACCTGCCTCAACAAACCATTCTGCTCCCCTCCCCGCAAATAGAGTACCATGATGATTGAGATCTCCTCCCTTGACTAAACGGCACATCGATACTGCTTTTACTTCCAATTTTGTTCCCTCCTATAACCATTGCTATCCTGAGTATGATTTACTATTATACCCACCTCCAGTAAAAAGTACCAGCTAAAATAACTCTTCAGAAAAGAAAAAAACAAGTACTCCCGTTTTGGACCAACAAAAAAATAGCGATATCATTAAAATTCATAATGATATCGCTATTTTTATTGAAATTTTTTACTTATTTCTACTTAGTTATATTCCTAAGTAATTCATTACCGAGTCCAGCAATTCCGGCATAGCCGTAGCCGCTAATAACAATATAGTTAGTAGAATTAAAACAATGGTAAATATCCATGAAATAATATTATACGTACGCGAATTTGAATAAGCACCCATTATATTCTTATCGCTGGCAATTAAAACCATGAAAATTAAGATTGGCGGTAATAATACGCCGTTTACCACCTGCGAGGTCAGCATGACATTGTAGAGTGATAAACCGGGCCAAAGCACCAGTGCCGCCCCTATTACGATCAGCGCTGTATATAACCCAAAAAATACCGGTGCTTCTTCATATGATTTACTAATTCCATGTTCAAAACCAAAAGCTTCACAGATTGCATAGGCAGTACTAAGTGGTAGAATAAATGCCGCAAGCATAGACGCACCTAATAACCCAAAAGCAAAAAACATGCTGGCGTACTTTCCGGCAAGCGGCTCCAAAGCAAGGGCCGCATCTTTAGCTGTTTCTATTGCTATATTGTTAACATACAAAGTTGCTGCGGTAGCCACGATAATAAAAAATGCAACAAATCCGGTAAAGAAGGAACCGATAAAGACATCCCAACGGGTATAGGCATAGTCCTTGGCCGTAATCCCTTTATCTACGATAGAAGCTTGAACATAAAACTGTCCCCAGGGCGTAATTGTTGTTCCAATTACGCCAATTGCCATTAGAAGAAATTCGGCATCCCGGGAGAAAGACGGTGTAACTGAGGCAACCATTACTTCCTGCCATGGTGGGTTTACAATTATACCTGACATGACATAGCTAATAAAAGTCACGCAAAGAGCCAGAAAAATTTTCTCAATCCGGTCATAACTGCCCTTTATCACCAGCCACCAGACCACCCCAGCCATTAAAGGTACTGAAAAATATTTGCTCAAACCAAATATTTCAAAGCTTGTTGCAATACCCGAGAATTCAGAGGCAGTTGTGCCAATATTAGCGATAAGCAGGACAACCATTGCAAAGAGTGTCCACCTTACACCGAATTGTTCGCGGATTAAGTCGGCAAGCCCCTTACCGGTGACGGCTCCGGTGCGTGCCGAAATCTCCTGTGCAATAGCCAAACAGATAGTAGCAACAAACATAGTAAATAATAGAGTATAACCGTATTTTGCGCCTGCAGCCGCATAAGTAGCAACGCCGCCTGCGTCATTATCAGCAAAGGCAGTTACAATACCCGGCCCCATAACGGCTAAAAAGATGCCAATACGCCCGCGAATCCCTTTAACCATTTTATCACCACCTCCAGAGCCGTCTGTTGATAATGTACCCAGAACTTACATCCCCTCTGCCACGCTCAGGAAGCAGTGTTTCTAATACATCATCGACAGTTATAATTCCTAGCATAACATTTTGTTCATCAACTACGGGAACTGCCAACAGTCCATATTTGTGTATTATGTCGGCTACCTTTCGGTGACTGTCATCATGATGCACATAAATGACTTTTTCATGCATTATACTCTCTAAAGCAGCCTGTGGAGAAGCCAAAATAAGTTCACGTAATGAAAGTGCTCCCAGCAAGGTATCTTTGTCATCAAGAACATAAATGTAATAAATTGTTTCTGCAGTTGGCGCCATTTCACGAATTCTCTCAATGGCTTCTTCGGCTGTAATCTTGGCGGACAACCCAATATATTCGGTAGTCATAAGGGCTCCTGCCGTGTCATCAGGATAATTCATTAACTCCTGTACTTCTTCGGCATCATCAGACTCCATCAGGCTAAGCAATGCCTGTGATTTTTCATCAGGAAGCTCACCCAGTATATCGGCGGCTTCATCCGGCGGCATATCTTCCAACAGATCGGAGGCTTGTTCCTGATCCATCTGGGTAATAATCTCGATCTGTGTATCCAAATCCATTTCCGCCAGAGCGTTGATAGCCTGCCGAGAATCTAAATTTTTAATGAAATTAGCCCTGCTGTTGTAGTCCAACTGCTCGACGATATCCGCAATATCCGCGGGATGTAATTGACTAAACCGTTCTTTATCGCGGCTAAGCTGCAAGCTTGAGGTTCGGTCTTCCAGGGGCTTGATAAACTGCCAGCCAATAAAATTGTGCTCCATATTCTTAACTAAAAATTCTAGACCAAGGCGTCTGAACAAGCCGCGTAAACCAATATCTACAGCCACTAATATTAATCCGCGATGATTATCATGCTCCACCCACGTTAAAGTTATGTCGTTAACCCGAACCAGTTTTGACCCTTTAAAATCAATAATCTGTTTATCAAGCAACCATTTGCTGACATAGATTTCATCATCTTGCAGCGGCAGCAATATAGCCGGAGCAAATTTTTCGGTAAGTTGCAAATGCTTACCGTTCATTTGCGCTACAAATTGTATAGGAACTAACCCCTTGGTATTTCGCCCGTACTTGATTCCTGTTACCCGCGGCGCTGCGCCATCCCATTTAACTACCATATCTTTAACTTTACCAATGAACCGACCAGCTTCATCAAGAATTGGTTTTCCCAGGAGTTGGCTGAAATAAAACTCACCCATATTCGATACTGTATTCATATCACTACCTCCTATTTGCATTATTCCGGCCTACCGATTTTACTATGTACGATAGGCAGAACTTTTGCTCGATTTTCTGGGTACTATCAGGGCCGGAATCCAATAACACCACCTCCTTAGATCAAAATATCAATAAATATAGACCTTCTCCATTAAGAAGAAGGTCTATCAATAGTCAATAAATAACAATGTCTACGACCTCCTCTACTCGTTTAGTTTTAGCACTGCATAACGTAGAGCCACAATCTCACTCAGCCACATTAAGTAAAACCTTAATTCGGTAGTACCTGTTAACCCATTGGCGTCTCTCGACGTTTCCGGGCAGTGGCATTTTTTTATGCAGGAGCCTCACCTAACAGAGAATTGTTTAGTTTAGTATAGTGTATGCTGCAAAAAGACTAAATGTCAATATCATAAACAGAATGTAAAAAATTGCAATTCCAGGCATAGTTTCATGCGGTCGCCAACAAGCCACCCAAAATAATAGTAATATTCATAAGACAAATATTATTGTCTTTTCTTTGCCTCCAAATAAACTACTTTCAAAAAGCGTTTTAAATTTATACGCGTATTAGAGATAGAAGGCTTATCATTTTCTTCAAGCTCGCGCATGATTCTCCTAACTTCTTGAAAGTCAAAGAATTTGACCGCATACTCTTCAAATCTCGGATTGGTGTAGTCAGTGACCCCGATGGATGCCATGTGCATCATACCTTGAAAGATAGCGCGGCGAACCCGTTGTTCGAGTGATTTTACCCGTTTACTGACTTCTTTATCATCCTGTGAGGCAGCACCCAACTGTTTTTGAGCAACGTTTATAAATATATCTTTTAACGATGGAAAATCATTGTTGGAAAGAGAGTGTTCTGCTTCATATTTACTAAGAAACTCGAGTATATCCAAGATGTCTTTACTGCCACTTTCTCCAACCATGCCAAGTTCTGTTAGCAGATACTGGCCGGAAGTAATAATATTGCTGTCCGGTGTGGCTGGTATTGGAACAGTCGAAATCTTTGTTCCCTGAAGTATATTCAAATCCCGCTCAATAAAGTTGATTACTTTCTGTAGACGCAGATGTTCTGTGAGATTTCGAATGACACTAACTACTTCCAGCCTATTAATGGGTTTAGTTATATAATATTTTACCCCCTTGGTGTAGGCATTGCCAATTAGCTCTTTATCCTCCACCTGGGACAACATAATAATACCCCCGGTATAGGAATCTTTTAAATCAGCGACAGCTTCAAT
>CAZCEN010000092.1:0-11182 GCA_964497205.1 uncultured Sporomusaceae bacterium | reverse complement strand
TTTTTTAGGACAGGTACAATCTCTTTCATTAACCTTTAAGTTGGGGCATTGGCTTTTCTCTACTCTATCACTCATTTTTATTTTCTCCTTTATGAAAAATATGATTATATTATAAGAAAGGAAAAAAATAACACAATGATATAAATCACAGGCTAATAACAAAACACAATTTTAAATTACAAACTTAGCTCCATGTACCAAAACCTCTTATAGTCTCTAAATTATCCTTTTTAAATTACATATCACATTTACATTGACGTATGAATACTATACTAATAGAAAACCAATATTTTTGAAAAAAGGAGCGAATGACCTTGAGTAATCACGAGGAGAAAGGCAGCATTATTGTGGGAGTCGCTACTGTCCTGGTAAATGTGGGTGGCATTGCACCATTAGCTTTAACAGGTACTATTGAAAGAATTACACCGCTTGAACTCTGTGAGCGTAAACAGGACACAATAACAGTTTGTATCCCCGGAACGGTTCATGTTGAGGAGGAAGAACAATTCCTTATTATGGACGTTACGTCTGCAATACTTCCGGTAGGCTTCCCATTGACTATTGGGCAACTTACAGCAGGGGATGTAGCCATTAACCTTGACTTTGTTATAATGATACTCCCCGTAGAAGTTGTGTAATTTAAGACCTCTACCACAATGAACAATAGACTTCTTAAGTCTATTGTTCTTACATAAAACGGGATAAGGACGGAACCGCCACCACCTAAACCGGAAGCATTCGGTTATGTCCATTTATTAAATAAAGGAGACACGGCTTATGCCTAGCCCTTTGGCAACAGCGAAAGCCGTGTTTCACTTATCCTGTTCTTAAGAGGTGATTTACATCACATACTGAGTAGACTTTAATCTTTATACTAAAAGCTAACATATAAAGATTAGGAGGCTTACTATGAGTATGTTTTGTCATCAATGTGAGCAAACCGCTCAAGGCACCGGTTGCACCAAAATGGGTGTATGCGGAAAAAATGAGGACCTGCAAAGCTTACAGGATATTTTACTCTTTGGTCTTAAAGGTATAGCAGCATATGCCCACCACGCCCGGGAACTTGGGGCCCGCGATGAAGAAGTCGATACTTTCGTACACGACGCCATGTTCTTCACCCTTACTAACGTCGACTTCAATCTTGAGCGTCATATCGATATGGTAATGAAATGCGGCCAAATGAATTACCGGGTTATGGAACTTTTAGACAGAGCCCATACCGAGCGTTTCGGTAATCCTACGCCTACTGTAGTGCCCACCGGAACAAAGGCCGGTCCTGGAATACTAATTACAGGGCATGATCTCTTAGATTTATATGAACTCCTAAAACAAACGGAAGGTACCGGCATTAATATCTACACGCACGGCGAAATGCTGCCGGCTCATGCCTATCCTGAATTAAAGAAATTCCCGCATCTGGTAGCTAATTACGGTACAGCCTGGCAAAACCAGCAAAAAGAATTCTCTGACTTCCCGGGCGCTATCCTTGTAACAACTAACTGCATTATGCCTGTTAAAGATTCCTATAAAGACCGTCTATTTACCTCAGGCGTTGCCGGCATGAGTGGATGTACTCATATAGCAAACCGCGATTTTAGTGCCCTCATTGCTAAAGCTCAATCACTACCAGCATTACCCGAAAAATCGGGGGATAACTTAACAACTGGTTTTCACCACACTGCAATCTTAGGTTTAGCTGATAAAATTGTTGCTGCTGTTAAAGCCGGCAAAATAAAACGGTTTTTCCTTGTTGGCGGTTGTGACGGCGCTAAACCGGGCCGTAATTACTATACTGAACTTGTAGAAAAAATTCCCCAAGATTGTGTAGTGTTAACTGTTGCCTGCGGTAAATACCGGTTCAATCATCTTGATCTTGGTGATATTGACGGTATCCCGCGTTTGCTCGACCTTGGACAATGTAATAACTCTTACTCAGGCATTCAAGTGGCACTGGCTTTATCTAAAGCGTTTAATTGTGGAGTCAATGATTTACCACTAACATTAATCCTTTCCTGGTATGAACAGAAGGCTGTTGCTATTCTACTCACGCTTCTGAGCTTAGGTATCAATAATATCCGGATTGGCCCTACTCCTCCGGTTTTTATCTCCTCCAATGTGCTTAACGTTCTCCAAAATAATTTCAATCTGCAGCTTATCTCCACTGCAGACGATGACTTAAAAGCGATTATGGGGTATCAGGCGGATGTGCACGAAAATACTATTGAATCTGTTTCCTTGTTAAGCCGCATAGCGAAGTGGCTTGGTTTAAAATAGATCGATTGCCCTGAAACTGCATAATCCCTGAGATTAAGGAAAAACGCCGGTCCCAAAAGGAACCCGGCGTTTTTCCGTTGATAACTATAAGAGGTTTATTCCGGCAGCCCGGTTAGCAGACTCAACTGCCTGACGTGCCATTTCACTAGCCATAGCGGCTGTATTCAGACTTTGATCAGGATTATGGAAGCCCATACTGCTTTCAGCAGCAACAAAATCCCAGTACCATTGGGCTTTACGCACCAGTTCCCTGGCGTTCGCCAATTCAGCCTGATTGACATTGGGTACCTCGGAGGCTTTTTTGATAGCCTCGTGCGCACGGGCAACATTCTGGCCTGCTGTGTGCAATGCTTCAAAAGTATAATCCTGAGTCGTCTTAACCCGACTCATCAACCAGGCACTACCCTGGGTGTGACAAGTGCCACACGCGGCATCCAGGTTTTTAAGCGGACTGGTCATCGTATGCGAGCTGTATTTTTGCCCATCCTTGCGCACATACGGCATATGACAATCGGCACAAGTTACCCCCGCCTTGCCATGCGTTCCTGTAGACCAAGTTTCAAAATCGGGATGTTGCGTTTTCAGCATCGCAGCCTTAGAATCCGGGTGCTGCCAGTCTTGCGCAAAACCAAGTGGCTTATCCGCATAGTATGCGTACATATCGCCAGGTTTCATGCCTTTATCCCAGGGGAATACAACACGGAAAGTGTTAGGTTCGAAAAAGTATTCGGCATGACATTGGCCGCATACATAACTCCTCATATCCTCACGGCTCGCTTTAGTTACATCAACGCCCTTGCGATTCATAGCTTCAATAAACGCCGGATTAATGACCCGCAAATTCATATTTTCGGGATCATGGCAATTGCCGCAACTGATATAGCCGTGAGACGGAATCTTATCCATTACTTGGGTAAACGGAAGTTTAGCAAAACCCCAGCCTGTCTCCTGAACAAACTTCTCCAGATAAGGGGTCTTGCAGGTTATACAGGCTCCCGGCGATTTGGGACCAATCCGCTTCGTTTCTTTAAGATCCTCAAGCGCGTAAACATGACCACGATCTTCGGTATAGTCTACACTGAAAGGATTGCCTTTAAAATTAGTTTTAATTTCAGGCATCATATCGGATTTCTGGACTTTCAAACTACCGCCATACCCGGTTGGCGAAGGCTCCATAATCGAGTTTTTCATATAACTCTCATATTGCAGTGGATAAAACTTCCCCCATACCGCCGGATCATATTCCCCTGCCGGAATTTTTGCTATTTTGACGGTAGATGCGGGCTTGGCAATGCCAATCCTGGTGATAACAAAACCAAAGAAAATTAGCAGCACACCCAGCAAAGCAATCATAGATTTCTGTGATTTACTCAAGCTTCATCCCTCCTTTGCTTTTGTTCATGCCATGAACTAAGCCGCGATGGCATTGGGTGCAATCCTGCCCACCGGCCCCCATGCCGGTTTTCTCAACCGTAGACTGGTGACAGCGCAGGCAGTTATCTGCTATATAGCCTTTTCCCTTTGTTGATACCTGGATTGTTGCCGGATAATCTCTCAGTACTTCATGATACACATCATTCATGCCGGTCTGGGCTTTAGCGACCAATTTTACCGCTATATTGCGATTCGGCAGATGACACTCAACGCATTCAATCTGTTTGTGGTTTGACGCCTGCCAGGATGTATACGCCTGTTCCATGGAGTGGCAGCTTCCACAAAATTGGGGTGTTTCCGCATGGGCATAGCCAAAGACTCCAAATAAAATACCAACTACTGTGACAGCGCAGCCAATAGCCATCAGTTTTAACGCGTTACGGTTCAAGTACTGACTTGTATCCAACAATATCCCCCCTCTCCTCTTTTTTGGGTATAATGATGAGTCCCGGCAGAAGGACAATGACCCCGCAGCAGTGTCGTAAACGCCTATTCAAAATAGCGCATACTAACCTTTTTCAATTCCTGGGTACTGTAAAATATCTGATACTCATCAATCCTGCTCATGCGATGCATGGAGGTAATGTGATGCTGGCATTCTTCTCTGGATGTAGCGTGAACCATGGTATATAAATTATAAGGCCAGGCCGCATGGGTTACCCGTTCATAACAATGGGTAACTACCGGCAAAGCGGCAAACATCTCGCCGGTCGTGACAACTCTGTCTGCCGGTACTTTCCAAACACACAACGCGTTAGCGCTGTAGCCGGCCAGCCGGTGCCTGAGTACGGCACCAATTTTTCGGATAACCCCGGATTCCTGCAGGTTTTTAATGCGTACCAACAGGTCGCTTTCGCTAATCGCAAGCTGTGCGGCTATCTTGGCATAAGGCGTAGCAGTAATCACCAATTCTTTTTGCAGCTCGCGGATAATTTTACGGTCGAGTTCGGTCAAAGAGTTCACCCCGCTACCAATGGAAATTTAACACTCACTTTGAAGACCCGTTTGGCAGGCAACGACAGTAAGGCTTCCACCCCCGGAGTAGCAGCAACACTATGTAAAATTGCAGTTAGGTTTTCTTCATTGGGCGCAATGGCGGTAAACCACATATTATACTCGCCATCCCGCAAGTAGTTATGGGTAACACCGGTAAAGCCGTTGACCACTTTCGCAACAGGTAAGATAGAATTTTCAGTTACCTTTAAAGCCACTAACGTACTTACATACCCCATCTGCCGGCTGTTCATGCTCGCGCCAAGCCGCCTGATCAGACCTTTCGCGTACAGTTGCTCGGCTCTAGTTAATACAGCTTCTTCTGTTGTGCCAATTTTAGCGGCAATCTCCCGGTAGGGACGCTCGGTTACCGCAAAATCATATTGAAGGGCATGAAGAACCTGGCGGTCAAATTCATCAAGTTCCGGTAAAGCATTAGCGCCCACAGCTGCACCACGGCTCCTCTGCTAAATAATTGCCATCCGAGTAATAATACGCTCTGGCCCGGCAGCCGCCACAAACGTCATCATAGCCGCACCGGCTGCAGCCACCTGTTAATGGCTCATGCCGGAACTCATGAAAGAGCGGACTTTCCTGCCATAGCCTGTCAAACGCTTTTTCCCGGACGTTTCCTGCTTTAAGCGGTAAGTATGGACAAGGCTGCACGTCGCCGTTGGGCAAAATAACACAATAGGACGTTCCGGCCAGACAGCCTTTGGTAAAACGGGTTTGGATATTTTTTTGCTTGGCGATACGCATAAATTGCGGCGCACACGTCGGCTTGATCTCGATCGGTACCTCCGCCTGTTTAGCAAGAATCCGCTCTAATAAAGCCTCATAGTCAGCCGTTTTAAGTGTAGTCGCCTCGATGTCCTTGCCACGTCCGGTAGGCACCAGAAAAAATATGTGATGGGCCACCGCTCCTAGTTCGACAGCAAAGTCGGTAATGGCGGTAATTTCGTCCCGGTTATGGTTGGTAACGGTAGTATGGATTTGAAAAGGCAGCCCGGCGGAACGACAGGCCGCCATGCCGCGTAAGGTTTTATCCCAGGCGCCGTCTGTGCCGCGAAACTTGTCATGCTGAGCCTTGTCTTTACTGTCCAGGCTGATCCCGGCACAGGCCAGACCGGCTTCTTTTAGCTTACCGGCCACTTCGGGCGTTATCAGGAGACCGTTCGTCCCTAACACCGGTCTCATTCCTACACTGCGGGCGAAACTGATTAATTCATAAATATCTGACCGCAGCAAGGGCTCGCCACCGCTAAGGATCATAATCTTAAACCCGGCCTGCGCGATTTCCGCGAGTAGTTTTTTGCCTTCCGCAGTATCCAGTTCATCGCTGCGTTTCGGGCCCGCATCACGGTAGCAGTGAATACAGCTAATATTGCAAGCCTGCGTTGTATTCCAGGAGATAATCATGGCTTCTCTCCCCTCCAGTCTGCTAAATAGCAGGCAGGATCCTCACCCCACAAGTTGCCTGAAGTTGCCTCTGCCCGGATGCGACAACCGCCACATAATTGCTTATAGCTGCATTCGCCGCAGCGGCCTTCCACGTGGCTGGCCTTATCGCGCATTTTCAGCAAAAATTCATCTTGCGTTTTTTGCCAGATGTCACTAAACCGTGTTTGCCGGACATTGCCCAGTGTCTTATGACCCCAGAATTGACAGGCGTGAACATTGCCCAAAGGGTCAACATTAGCCATTTTCTGTCCTGCCGAACAGCCGCCGTGCATTTCCAGCAACTGTTTAATCTCGGGAACCCGTTCCGGCTGCGTGCGTTCTAAGTATTGGAGAATATAGATACCGTCAGCATGGTTATCGGTAGTCAGAATCTCTACTTCAATGTTACGCCGGTGGAAATCCATAGTTCGTTCCATGAGCAGCTCGATGGTCTGCCGTTTTTGTTCGGCAGTCGTATCAAGATCAGCCATTTCTTTGCCCCGTCCGGCATACACCAGATGGTACATACAGAATCGCGGAATACGTTCCCGCTCCACAATATCCAGAATGTCAGGCAAAGTATGATAATTAAGCTTATTGATAGTAAACCGGATACCGGTTTTATTACCGGCGGCTATGGAATTGCGGATACCAGCCAGCGCCGCGGCAAAAGCCCCCTGGCACCCCCGGAACTGGTCATGTACCGCCTCATTACCGTCAAGACTAACGCCAACATACTGAAAGCCGGTAGCGTAGATTTCTTGGGCAAGTTCCGGAGTAATGAGTGTTCCATTCGTAGAAATAACCGGGCGAATCCCCTTTTCTTTGGCATAAGCGCCAAGTTCAAAAAGATCGTGCCGCATAAGCGGCTCACCACCGGAAAACAAGAGCACCGGCACCTTCATGCTTGCCAAATCGTCAATGAATGCCTTAGCCTCCCCGGTAGTAAACTCCCCCTGATAGGCGCGGTCTTCGGCATTGATATAACAATGCCTGCACTTTAAGTTACAGCGGTTAGTCGAGTTCCAGACAACCAACGGTGTGTTGTCTGATGAGAACTGCAGCATATGCGGCGGAAGATCCCGTGAACCTCGCCCGTATTTAACAATATCGGAAACGGTGGCAGTACCACAAAGTAGTTTCGTGCAGCCAATCATGTTTATAGCCTCCCTGTTTCTGTGTCAGTTCGTAAAAATGCCGTTTCTTTCTCGGTCCTATAGAGCTTCCTACGAGTAACGCCTGACCATATCGTGCCGAGCGTGATGATGATAGTTCCCAGCCAAACAAGGTTTATCAGCGGCTTGCGGCTGATTTCCACATCAACCCGCGGCAGCGCCGGCGGCGCGGTTAAATCCCTTATCCCAAGCGTTACCGTTCCGTCTTTCATACTTACCGCAGTAAGGCTGAGTTCATAATGACCAAATACTTGTAAAGGGGCCGCTATCATTTGCCCATTTCGTGATAGTAATTCAGGTCTGGCTTCTTCTGTATTGCCGTCCTGCGTAACCTCCAGCAGCGCATAGACGCGAACGTCACCACTAGCCCCACTGCCACCCATGCCGTAGCGAATAAACTTGATCGTCAACGCTTCCTCCTGCTTTTGTTCTCCTTTATGCAAGGTCACTTCGTTGGCTGGATTCTCTTCCTGGTGCATGGCTGGCGCCAAGTAAATATCAGCAGCCGGCATGCGGTAGATTCCAGGCTCATGGGCGGCCGGGCGGCCTTCTTTATTGAGCTTGGTATATGGCTCCAAAACCGTATTGGCCTGCCCTGTTAAAGTAAAGCTCTGGTAAAATCCCTGCCCCTCAGGATCCAGCCGTGTTCCCGTGTAAGTAAAGGTGTTTCCAAAAGCCTCCTGGCTTTCTCCCTGCTGAAAACTCACATAGACCGATTGACTGGCCAGTGAGGAAAAGAGAATGCCGATTAGCGTAATCGCCAGACCAATATGAGTAAATCCGGCACCATAGCCTATTTTCTTATTCTTTACTGCAGCCAGACTGGCGGCAACAATGGCCGCGGCCAGGCCGGCCGTCACCAAGGCAACCGGCTGACGGATTCCGCCTGCAGCCGCAAGCCCTATAGCGATGACGGCAATTCCCGCAATCCACCAATACCGGGCAAATAACCGGGTCCGATCTTCGCCCCAGCCAACTAACGAACCCACCGCTAACAGTAAGGCCAAACCGGCTGCCAGTGGCAGAGTCGTTGTATTGTAGAAGGCAGTACTGACATTTTGCGGATTGCCCAACAGCATAGTCACAAGCGGTGTCGACATACCGACGAGCACGATAACGCCTAAGGCTGTAAAGAGAATGGCTGTTGCTGCCAGAAAAAACTCCCGGCTTTTAACTGCCGGATACAACTCACCCTCAGGCAGACGAGGCCAGCGAATAATCAGAATACCCAGAGCGCTGGCTGCCGTAATCAGCACAAAACCGGCTAAAATTCCGCCTACCCCTTCATCACTGAAGGAATGGGTGGAAAAATCGCTTAGCATGCCGCTGCGCGTGAGGAAGGTTCCATACATCACCAGCACAAACGTAAATAATGCAGCAAAACTGGCCGGTCTGACAGCGGCTAACCGGACGCGTGCCAATAGTAAAAGATGTACCAACGCACCGGCAGCCAGCCAGGGAACCAGAGAAGAATTCTCAACCGGATCCCAGCCCCAGTAACCACCCCAGCCTAGCACCTTGTAAGCCCAGAAGCCCCCTAAAAATATCCCGGCACCTAACGCTGCCCAGGCAAACAATGCCCAGGGCAGGGCCTGGCTAATCCAATCTTTATGACGTCCTGTCAGGATACCGTCAATGGCGTAGGCAAAAGGCACAGCCAGCCCCGCATAGCCAAGAAACAGTACCGGCGGGTGAACCACCATCCAGGGGTCTTTCAATAAGGGATTGAGACCAAATCCGTCCATCTGAGGCTCTAGCAGCATCATAAACGGACTCTTGGCAAGCAAAATGGCAAGCAGCATCATTTGTATTCCGGCATACACCGCCATGGCACAGGGTTGTTTTTTCCTGGCTAACAGCAACCCAAACCCGACATGAAACAGTGCCCATAACAGGAATGAGCCTTCCTGTCCGGCCCAAAAGGCCGATAGCTTATAGATCAGACTAAGGTCCCGCGAAGAGTAGCCAAATACGTAAGCAAACTGAAACTGATTGTTTAAAATAATATAATACAGATATAAGGCAGTAAGGACGATAAACAGGGCCGACAACCGATAGTAGAATAATCCTTTATCCCGGCCGGCCGATAAACGCGGTGCTAAGCGGCGGGTCGAGGAGGCCATATGGGCATTCAGATAACAGAACATGGCAATCCCTGTTGTTATTAAAGCCAAAAATATTGCAGCATAGCCAATCATGAAGGTTTCACGCTCCCCTGATATTTCGATGGACACTTAATGAGCAGCTTCTCGGCGGTAAACCGGCCATTTTGATATTTACCAACCGCCACAATGCTCGTGGCTTGTTCCAGTCCGTCCGGCTTTGCTCCCTGATAGATGACCGGCACTTCTTCGCCGGCTTCATCTCTTAGCAGAAACATCACTGTCTTGCCATTCTCGGTCACCGTAATTTTTTCATTGGCAAGTACGCCCCGCACCTGAACCGTTCCGGTGGAAGCCTTAGCCTTGGCGAAACTGACATAAGGCGTCAGCGAAGTCTGAAAGGCGGTAAAGCAATAGACGATAAAAGCCACGATAATTATCAAACCAACGATATGTCGCCTCTTCATAGTTTTACGCTTTCCTCCTCGCCGTGAAGCGCGGTTTCGCGCTGACTTTTGGAATTAACCTGAGAACTTAGCAACTGCCAAAAAATGGCCGTACAGGCAACCATGGCGGCCACCAGTACCATCAGCATAACCCGATCCATATCGATCTTAGCTGCACTATTGATGACCGGTGCCGGATGCAGGGAAAAATAATAACGAGGAATAATAAACATCAAAAAAGGGACGGTGATAAAAGAGCAAAGGGAATATACCGCGGCAATGCGGGCCCTTTGTTCTTCCTCTTCAATTGCAGACCGCAGGGCCAAATACGCCCCATAGATTAAAAGTAAAATAAAAATCGTAGTCTGTCGCGGGTCCCAGTTCCAATACGCACCCCAGGTCAGCTTAGCAAAGATTGCGCCACTCACCGTTGCCAGAATGCAAAACAGAAATCCGAGGGATACGGCCGCCGCACTCTTCCAGTCATGCTCCGGTTTACGGGTGCGCAAATACTGAGCTGCCCAAACGGCGGACAACAAAAAGGCCAGCACGGAAACCCACGCCACCGGAATATGGAAAAAAGCAATGCGAACCAAATTCCCCAGTCCCTCGGCCGGTGGTACAATCGTAAATACGGCGTAAACGACGCCAACCGTCCAGATGCCAATACCCCCAATACTTAGATAACTGCGTTTCACCGGATAGCCCCCCCTTCAGTCGTACCAAAGATAGTCGAAAAGAATGGATGTTGCAACCAAAACCGTAATATCATAGCCTGCCATAAACACGAAATCCTGTATTTCGGGCAGAGTACCGTCAAATATCCGGGTAGTGGCTGCAATCACCATCAGAAACTGTGGCAATAACAGCGGAAACGTAATAACCGTAAACAGTGATCCCTTCCCCCCTGCCCGGCAGATCATAAGCGCAGTGAGCGTAGACACGGTAGCAATCCCTATGTCCCCCAAGACTAGCGCAACACCAAGTTCCGGCCGCAAAGGTACGGGAAAATTAAGCAATAGGACAAATAGCGGTAGGATAAGTATGGTTAGCACGAGTAACAGTAAACTATTGAAGCATGTTTTTCCCCAGTATACGGCTTGCGCATCGGCGTACAGCCTCAGGGTAAAAAGTGTTCCCGCTTCCTGCTCCTGAACAAATATCCGGGATAAACCAGCCATCGCACAAAAAAACAGGATAATCCATAGTAGGGCAGCGGCCAATGCGGAACTTATGGATGCGCCTGCCAAACTCAGGCTGATACTGGCTAGTGTGATCAGGGCAAACATCGTCAGAGCACTAAAAGCATACTTAG
>CAZCEN010000091.1:0-11277 GCA_964497205.1 uncultured Sporomusaceae bacterium | reverse complement strand
ATTAGATAAGAGTTGTTAATAAGTGGGACGCTGTACTTGTCCCCGTGCCCTTTTCCGGATACAAGAATAGGTATAAGCAGGTTAAGGTAGTTCGATAATTATTTGGGAGGAAATAAATGAAAAAAATAGTATTAGTGATTTTGACAATTATATGTTGTGTAGTAATGGCAGGCTGCTCTGGAAATAAAGATGCTGCGGCAACGAAACCTGTAGAGGATAAAAAGGAATTTGCAGTTGCTGGTGAAAAAGTAGAATTAAAGAAGATGGATTTAGTAACCAATAAAGTAGAAGTGGCTATTCCAGCAACTTTCAATAAAATGTCTGCGGATATGCTTAAGGTAAAATATCCTAACGCTAATCCGCCGCAATTGGTTTATACAAATGATAAAGGTTCTATAAATATTGCCTTTTCACATACGGCCAATGCAATTAAGGATGAGCAGCTGCCGCAAGCTAAAGACAGTCTAAAAGGTACAATCAAGGCTGCAGCAAAAGAGTGGTATGGGGATGGCATAGCAAAAGTAGATGGAAAGAATGTTGCCTATTTAGAATTTTTGAGTGAGGCTCCTGACAGCAAGATATATAATTATATGATGCTTGTAAGCGTGGATAATAAATTGGCAATCATTTCGTTTAATTGCCTGGAAAAAGATAAGCAGGATTGGCAACCTATTGTGAAAGAGATTATGAATTCGATAAAGGTGAAGTAAGCATTATCCATGCCGGAATGTGGGATACGGGACAGGCTCACTGTTCCACTAACTAAATAAAAAGCTATTGCGCCCGCGAAATTTTTTCGCGGGTTTTTTGCTGCTTTTTTTGGAGGGTGGTTGACATGTCTATAACTTTATAGTTTATCCTTTTTAAAAAGAGGTATGGAACGACTATTGTGGGGTGATAGAGTGTTATCAATTAATCGAAACTTAAAGTTGCTTTTGTTTGGTCAGTTTGTTTCGCAACTAGGTGATAAGGCGTATAACATCATATTGATGTGGTGGCTATTTGAAAAAACTAATTCTTCGGGTTTAGTTAGTTCATTTTTAATCGTCGCGATGCTTCCAGAATTGATTTTTGGTCCAGTAGCAGGAGTGTATATCGACCGATGGAGGAAAAAGCGAATCCTAGTTGCGGCTGATTGTTTTCGTGGGGCTGTGATATTGATACTTTCGGTTTTGTATGGGTCAAATCATATGGAAATATGGCATATTTATAGCGCAGCATTATGTATATCGTTCTGTTCGGCACTTTTTAATCCGACTATTATGTCTGTAATGCCGGTTATCGCTGCAAAAGGAGAACTTCAGCGGGTAAATGCTCTGAGCCAAACGGTAACAGGAGTAGTATCAATACTAGGTCCCCTGTTAGGGGCTTCGAGTCTCGCTTTGATAGGTTACATGGGAGTACTTATATTTAATGGCTGCTCTTACCTAATCTCAGGTATTTCTGCAGCCTTTCTAGAATTCTATGAGAAGAAAAATGATGCGAAAGAATCGATTCAGTTCAGCCTGGCACAAGGGTTTTGTTATATTGGTGAAGATGCGCGGGTATCAGTAGTTGTAGTTGTGGTTTCTATACTGCATGTATTTGTTGGAAGTATTGTAGTAGTTATGCCTTTCTTAGCCAATTTATTGTCTGGCAACGGGATTAATAATATGGGAGTATTGCAATCCGCCCTCGGCGGCGGGATGATTATTGGAGCAGGGTATATTTCAAAGTATCTTGGCAATAAACTCAATGGATTATATCTTTTTTACTCTATGATATTTATGGGTTTAGGAATTTTGGCACTGGGGGCACTACAGTCTATCCATATCCGTGCAATCGAATTTTATGCACTCGCCTCTATAATAATTGGCATGTGCATAGCTATGGCAAGTGTGATATGGCGCACAATAGCACAGCTTTGTGTACCGGAAGAAATGAATGGGCGTGTTTTCAGTGTAATGACTACAGCCGGGAATATCTCTTTGCCTATTTCGATGGCCGTATCTGGTATCGTGTTAAATTATATAAATCCTGAATTATTGCTCTGGTACGCAGGAGTTTCATTATGTCTTATTGGAATAGTATTGATATACACTGGACGAAACATCTTCCGAAATATCACTATCTAGAGGAGATAAAAGAGGGGGATACTTTCTCTCGAAAATAAAAATAGCAATCTTATTAGAATTGTATATCTAAGTTTTTGGATGGGGTGAAGCTTTTGAATTATACGGTTGGTAAATTAGCACGTAAGTATAATCTGTCGAGAAGTACTCTACTTTACTATGATTCGATTGGTTTGTTATCCCCCACGGAAAGAGGCAAGAGTAATTATCGTATATATTATGAAAATGATTGCAAGCGGCTTGAACAAATTGTTATCTATCAGCAAGCGGGGTTGTCTCTCCAACAGATCAAAGAAATATTACATAACCCAGAATGTACTGCAGCCGCTCGTTTGGAAGCTAAGCTAGAGGAAATAAACTGTGAAATCAATACACTGAGGCAACAACAGAATTTTATCATAGAATTTTTGCAGAATAGAGAGCTTTTGAAACGAGTAGGTATTATACCCAAGGAGGCTCTAGTCGAGTTATTTAAATCCGCAGGAGTAGATGAGAATGGTCAATGGAAATTTCATAATCAATTTGAAAGCAAATTTCCGGAAAGGCATGAAGCATTTTTACAACTACTAGGGTTAAGGCCTGACCAAGTGAAATCAATTAGGGAGTGGTCACGCCAGGAACAAGATTATTAGCATCAGAAGAAATTCTTAGAAGACTACGGAAAAACCGAGAGCAAGCTTTTGCTTAATAAAGGCTTGTTCTCGGTTTTTTTTTGCATGTGATTTCCGATTCTTCTGTACGAAATCTGCCGGATAAATTTTCAGCATTTGTTGATTCTCTATAGGTCCCCTTCCTTTAGGGGGCGGTTATTGTAATTTCCATAAAACTATCACGCATCAAATGTTAGCTGAATACCCTACTAGTAAATAGAATCTTTTATTTCTTCAAGTGGATGGTGAAATATGGCTAGAATTGGTTTGGTAGGCTGTGGTGCCTGGGGATTTAACTATATCAACACTTTATGTTCTATACAGGAAGTAAAGCTTCAATATGTATGTGATATAAAAGAAGAATCGCTCAAAAAGGTCAGAGAAACTTACCCCAATATAAGAACGACCACCGACTACCGTGAACTCTTGAATGATGGCCTTTTGGACGGTGTTATCATTGCAACACCACCTCATAGTCACTTTTCTATTGCAGCAGAATTTTTATCGCAAAACAAGGCGGTGCTGGTGGAAAAACCGTGTACTCTTTCCTACTATGAGGCAGATACCTTAAGTAAGTTGGCGGAAAAGAATAATACCATTTTAATGGTGGGGCATTTAATGGAATACCACCCGGTAGTTTTTACAATGCAAGACCATATTCGTCAAGGACGGCTGGGTCAGTTGAGATATATTTTACTGGAACGTACCAGTCGTGGAAAAATTTACAATGATGTTAGTGTGCACTGGGATCTTACTGTACATGATCTTTCTATGGTTAGATACCTGGTTGACAGAAATCCGCGCTGGGTATCTGCACATGGCGTAAGCTATCAACAACAAAACATTTATGACCTAGTTAGCATCAGTATGGAATTTCCCGGTGATTTACTAGTGGAAATTCACGCAAACTGGATCAGTCCAATTAAAAAACGACAGGCAGTAATTTTAGGAGATCAGAGGACATTGGTTTTTGACGATGTCAAAGCTACCGATAAGTTACAGCTAATATCTTATAACAGCGAGATTACTCTACCCAAATTTGAAACAAGCTTGCCCCTAACCAACCAGTGTATGCATTTTGTTGACTGTATAAAATCTAAATCACAACCAAGGACTGGATCCGCAGATATTCTCTGGGTAATAAAGGCGACGGAGCTAGTGGAACAGTCACTTTTAAACAATGGAACAAAACTTTGTTGGGATGGGAACGGTGAAACAAATGCTAAAGATAGAGACTTATAACCAAGCTTATCAACAAGACTGGGATAATTTTGTCGGAGCCTCCCGGAACGGTACATTTATGCAGCAGCGAACTTTTCTGAACTATCATCCGCCGGGCCGGTTTGTTGATTGTTCCTTGCTGGTTTATAATGCCCACGGAAAATTAATTGCTGTAATACCGGCAGCGCAAAAAATGGTAGCTCAGAAAAAGGTGTTCTCATCTTATCCCGGTGCTTCCCACGGCGGCATCATTGTTGACCAAAACTTTGGCACCGCCGAAGCAATGGCCCTGGTACCCTTATTAACCGAATATTGTAAGTCGAATCACTTTAACGCTATTGAAATCAAAATGATTCCCCGCATTTATCATTTTTGGCCTAGTGATGAAATAGACTTTGCCTTACGATATTACGGCTTTTCCATAGGCTGCTCCGAATTAGCCACAGCATTGCCTTTAAAAGAGCTTGCAGAGCCTTCCGCTCACCTGATCGAGAGTACCCAAAGGAATATTCGCAAAGCGCAAAGGCTCGGAGTTACTATCGAAGAAAGTAACGATTTAGCAACCTATTGGCGTATTCTTACAGATAACCTTAAACAAAGGCATAATGCAGTGCCCACCCATACCTTAGCGGAAATCCTTGATTTGACAAATAGATACCCTCAGTCCATAAAGCTGTTCGCCGCTTTTCGGGAAGGCGAAATGGTTAGCGGCGTAGTTGTATTTCTGCTTAACAGCCGTGTTGTTAACTGTTTCTACATTGCCAGTAACAATAAATTGCAGAACCTGCGCTCTGTTGAACTATTATTTTACAAATTAATTAGCTGGGGTATGGAAAAGGGCTATTCTTACTTGGACTGGGGTATTTCCACGGAAGACAAGGGGTCGAGGATAAATCAGGGGCTCTTCGAGTTTAAAGAAAAGTTCGGCGGGCGGGGCGTATTACGGGAAATGTATTATTTGGATTTATAGCAGAGGTGATGTTTATGAAGATACTTTTTATTGATGTGGATTACCAGTATTTACTGGGCTTACCTTCCGGCTTTGAAAAACACGGATGTGAAGTAAAGATATTAAAAGATATCATAAAAGAAGAACTGGAGCAAGTATTGGAGGACTATCATCCAGATCTTGTGGTAACTGCCGGATGGACGAAAATACACACTAATTCAAGGCTGAAAATATTAGGAGAGATGGTGGAGAAATACCGCTTAACGCACGCCTACTGGGCAACGGAGGATCCCCGCTGGACGGATGAATGGTCATTACCCTATATTAAAGCAGCTAAGCCGCAATATATTTTTACAATTGACCGGGAATCAGTAGCCTTTTACAACCGGCTCGGCTTTAAGGCTTACTATTTGCCCTGGGCTTGTAATCCGGAGTTCCACCGGCCTGCCGGACCTATAGAAAAGTACCAATGCGATATCGCATTGGTGGCCACCGCAGGAGTAACCTGGAGTTCCTATCGCCGGGACAGCGCCCGGATATTATTAAAACCACTGGTAGAAAGGGGCTACGATGTAGCCATTTGGGGTAAACGATGGGAAAAGCTGGATCCGGGTATTGTCGGATTTAATGTAGATTCCCGGCACCTCAGGGGGAAATTATCATATCTGGAAACAAATCATGTTTACAGTTCAGCAAAAATAATCCTCGGGTTCCAAAACGTAGTCACAGAGCTAACCTCACGCACCTACGAGATTATGGGCGCCCGGGGATTCCTCCTGGCACCGGCTACTACTGCCGTTTTAGAAAAGTTTGAACCAGGCAAACATTTGGTCGTTACCCGTTCGGAAGAGGAAACCCTGCGTATGGTAGATTTTTACCTGGAGCAGGATGCAAAGAGAAAGGAAATTGCGTTAGCTGGTCAGCGGGAAGTATATTCTTACCACAATACGTACAATGACAGGGCTGCACAAATCCTTGAATTTACTGGTTTAAGGCAGGTTAAACCATGCAGAAAACCATAAAACAAACAGCGAGTTGTACTGGCATTGGCATTACCGGTCAGACAGACAGTACTGTAATGTTTCACCCAGCCCCACCCGATACCGGAATTGTCTTTATCCGGGAAGATTTGCCGGGGAACCCGGAAGTTCCATGCCGGCCGGAATATGCACGGGTAGATGCCCGCTGGACTTCACTGGTTAACAACGGTATACGCATTGAACACACGGAACACCTGCTGGCGGCCATTGCCGGACTGGGCCTGGATAATTTGAAGGTTAGCTTAAGCAGCCCGTTTATCCCGGTAGTAAGCAGCTTCAGCAGCCGTGATTTTGTGCAGACTCTTTTACAAGCAGAACTTGTCTTACAGGATAGGCCCAAAAGATGCTTTCATGTCAAAGAACCGGTTTGCATTGTAAATTCATTTTTTCATCAAGAAAAGCGTTATGATCGGTTCCTGCTGGCATTACCGGCACCTGAGCTTACCCTCACATACCTGCTTGACTACCCGGATAAAGAAATTCCCACTCAGTTAGCCCAGTTTTCCTTCGACAACTCGTTCGATTTTGCTTCCGAGTTGGCAACGGCAAGATCATATATCACGGAAAGTGAATATGAAACAGTCTTTAAATTAATTGGAAAAAGTATTGAGGATTGTCTGATCCTGGCAAAAGGGCCTGTAGATTTGCAATGGGACAACGAACCGGCAAGGCATAAGGTACTGGATTTGCTGGGCGACATTCATACCATGGGGCGGCCCGTAAAGGGTCACTTTATTGGCATCAGAACAGGGCACAAAGACAATAATCAACTATGTCAGAAATTACAGATGCAAATTAAGGAGGTGTTGTAACCATGATTCCTCACGTGAAAGTCCAGTTAGGCAAGGAAGAGGAAGATCGGGTAATAGAAGTGTTGCGCAGCGGTATGTTGGCAGCAGGCAGCTATGTTCAGGAGTTTGAAGATGAGTTTAAGCGGTGTCATGATTCCCTGTATGGCATTGCTACTTCCTCCGCTACAACCGCCCTGCATGTTATCGTAGAGGCTATGGGTATCGGCGCCGGCGATAAGGTCATAACTACTCCTTATTCCTTTATCGCTACGTCTAATGCCATTTTACACGCAGGAGCCACCCCGGTTTTTGCTGATATCGATCCGGTAACGTATAATCTTTCGCCCACCGCACTGGAGAGGGCGGTTAAGAACCACCCGGAAGCCAAAGCGGTGATCGTAGTTCATCTGTTTGGGTTACCGGCAGATATGGATGAAATTTTAGCGATTGCAAACAAGAATAATCTCATCGTTCTGGAAGATTGTGCCCAGGCCCACGGAGCTATTTACCACGACCAAAAAGTTGGTACTTTGGGCAGAGCCTCGGCCTTTAGTTTTTACCCCAGCAAAAATATAACCTGCGGCGAAGGCGGTATGGTATTAACCGATGACCCAGTGATCGAAGAAAAGGTAAGAATATTAGTTAATCAGGGCCAACGCCGGCGTTACTATCATGAAATGGTGGGATATAACTACCGAATGACCAATATTCATGCAGCGATTGGGCTGGAGCAGCTAAAAAAATTAGATCTATATAACCAGAAAAGAATAGAGAACGCAAAATTCTACGATGACCACATTGTAAATCCATGTATCCAAAAACCGGTGTCGCCACCTGACAGAAAGCATGTTTATCATCAATATACCTTAAAAGTAAAAAATAGAGACGCTTTAACAGCTTACCTGGATGCTAACGGTATCGGCTATGGCATTCACTACCCGTTAATAATGCCGGCTCAGCCGGCATATAAAGATATAGCGACCTGTTCAGGTACCTGGCCGGTGGCAGAAGACCTAGCGAACTGCTGTGTTTCAATACCTGTTCATCCGGCCCTTTCCCAGAGTGATTTAACAACCATTGTAGAAGTACTGAATCATTACCGTTGAGGAGGCTTGCGCGTGATTATTAGTGGCCATCAACCGAATTACCTGCCATGGCTGGGATACTTTCACAAAATGATGTCCTGTGATTTATTTGTCATTCTGGATGATGTGCTTCTTGCGCGAAGGGAAGTTACCAAGAAAAACAAAATAAAGGGGCCGGAGGGGGAGCGATTATTAAGCGTACAGGTATGTAGAAAAAAGAGTTTGATTAAAGATGCGGCTCTTCAAAACGATTTCCCATGGTACTTGAACCACTGGGGCTCATTACAAACCTGCTATGCCCGCTCTCCCTATTGGGAGAAATACAAAAATTTATTTCTCCCCATTTATGAAAACCCAGGGGAACTGCTGGCTGACCTGAACCTGCGGTTGATCCATGTTATTCGGGAAATTTTAGAAATTAAGACGCCAATGATCCGATCTTCCGAAATCCCGGGAATTGAAGGGAACAAAGGTGACCGTATCGTTAGCCTATGTAAACAGTGCAAAGCAGATATCTACCTATCCGGTACCGGTGCCCGAACCTATAATGACGAGGCAGCCTTTGCAAGAAACAACATTCGGCTGATTTACCAGGAATTTGAACATCCTGTTTACCCACAGCTGTGGGGAGACTTCATGCCCAATTTGTCGGCCGTGGATTTGATATTTAACTGTGGTCCTGATAGCAAGGATTATCTTACCAAGCAGGTGATCATGTGAAAAAAGTAAATGTATTGATATCAGGGTCCGGATCTCTTTACGGAGTAGCCATCATTCAGTCTTTGTTGAAATCAGATTTATCCCTAAACCTGGTGGCCTGTGATACCAGTGTCCGCACCTTAGGTTTATACTTGGCTCATCAGGCCTATATCGTACCACCCGCCCAGCAAGAGGAGCAATATTTAACCAGCTTGTTAGATATTATTACCAAGGAAAATATACATGCTATTTTTGTTGCTTCCTCCCATGAGCTTACTTTTTATAGCCATAATAAACTTGAGATTGAAAAAAAGACCGGAGTCAAAGTGTTTACTAATTTACCCGAAACCATGAAGATATGTAATGATAAATGGCTTACAGTAAACTTTCTTAAAGAACATGGTTTTTATTTTCCTGTTACCATTCGCTATCCGGAAGAGCAGGACAAAATTGATGAATTTATTAAAGCAGTACAATTTCCCATCATAATAAAACCGAGACAGGGGGCGGGATCACAGGGGTTGTACATTGTTAACCAATATGAAGAACTTCACCCTCTGCTCGAAAACAAACAAGATATTATTCTTCAGCAATATTTACCAGATGACTGTGGGGAATTTACGACCGGTATTTGCGCTGGGACCAACGGCAGGGTTCTTTCCGGGATAACCTTAAAAAGATACTTGCAAGAAGGCATGACTATGTCGGCGGACGCAGATGATTTCACGGAGATCACAGATTACTGCAAAGAAGTAGCCCGGGTTCTAAAACCGTACGGCCCGTGCAATTTTCAATTGCGTCTTCTCAATGGCAACCCCTATATTTTTGAAATAAATCCTCGCTTCAGCAGTTCCACGGGAATGCGCTGTTTAGTAGGCGTTAATGAGGCGGAAATTTTAATAAGAGCGGAAGTACTGGGCGAAGCAATTTGTCAGAATAAAATTTTGAAATGCAGTGTAATCAGACAGTATACCGATTACCTTGTGCCAACTGAGAAAATTATTAGGTTGCAAAAGGAATTTAATATAGAGCCAAAAAACTAGCCTGCTTCTCCAAGCATACCATAAGCAAATAATGGGCTGCCTCCATTTTCTTATTGAGGCAGCCCATTATTTGTTTCAATTATCTAATTTATGGTTAGTACGGACGAATGCTCTGTTCGAAGTGGAATATATTCTCCGGATCATACTTGCGTTTAATTCTCATGAGTTCTGGATAATTGGTACCGTAATATGCACAGGGCCAGTCTTTAATAAAGATGTCAGGCCAATTAACGTAAGTTCCATCCACATATCTAAGCATGGATTGCCTAAGCGTTTCTACCCAGGAAATGTTTGGACATTCTTCAGTGTCAGCTTCCCAGTGGGTTATATATTGCATAATATAGCCTGCTTCACGATGGAAATAGGCCGTTCCGGCCGGAGGTACCTTGCTGACGGCTCCTCCCAAGCTCTGAAATTGAACCGAATTATCTTTGTTGGGGGAAATCTCCATATAATAAAGCAAGGTGCTAATTGCTTCATCCGATAGACATTGATACACAAAAGCCCCCGTATTTTTAAACTTATGAGGACCAGAACCACCGTCAAATTTTAATACTGCTTCAATATATGGTATCGTCTTAACGTTAATTTGAATAGGTTTTCCGGCATTAATTAATGGTCTTAGCAGGTATTGCAGCTGGTCTTCCTGGCCTAAAAATTCACCGGATGAAGAAATACGGCCATCCTTTTTGGTGCCTAGCTCTAGGATTGACGTTAATCGTTCGTCAACAAATGGCGCCCAATCTTGCCATACTTTGATTACTTCTTTGGCATCTGACCAATCCCATGTGATCGTATAAACAGCAACATTGGAAACGGGATGAACTTTAAAAACAAATGATGTTACGATTCCAAAGTTGCCGCCCCCACCGCCACGGGAAGCCCATAAAAGATCGGAATTAACACGCTGGTCAGCGTAGACTATTTGCCCTTTTGCATTGACCATTTGGATTGCCAGCAAGTTGTCACAAAGCAAACCCATCTTTCGTGTAAGCATGCCAAATCCTCCGCCCAGGGTAAGCCCGGAAATGCCAACCGTCGGGCAGGTTCCTCCTGGAATAGTAACCCCCTTATGCCATAGAACCTTGTAAAGGGGAAGAAGGGTAGCTCCGGCCTGGATGCTTGCTATGCCCTTGCTTTTCTCAAGTAAAACTTTATTCATTTCGCTTACATCGATGACAATTCCCTTATTTACTATTGAAAAAGCTTCATAACTATGTCTGCCACAGCGTACACGTATCGGGGTATGGGTTTCTCTTGCCCATTTTACCGCATTGATTACATCTAATACCCTTTGGCAAAAAACAATAACGCGGGGATACTTCGAGTATCTCGTATTATAATCCATACGAGCGTCCTCATAACTTGGGTCATCTGGAAAAACAATTCGCCCGGTAAGTCCTATATTCGAATTCGCCACTTCGTTACTTCACCTCCACTACAACCTCTTACAATATTATATAAATCTTAGGCCTGGAAGGTATTTGGTAACAATTGGAATAAAGGATTTGTGCATTTCAAATTTTGCTTCATTGATGAGATTCTGAATGGGAAAGGAGTTGTCTCAATTTTTCACCTTGAGACAACTCCTTTATTGTGTCGAGTAGTTGCATTAACTCTTTAAACGTGTCATTTTTTATCAATGCGATGCAGCGGGAGATTCTTTCTTGTGCGGTCTGTTAGTTGGC
>CAZCEN010000090.1:7309-11277 GCA_964497205.1 uncultured Sporomusaceae bacterium | reverse complement strand
CTCAATAATAGCAATACATAATGGATAAGCAATAGGCGCACATAGCCTGCTCGGTATCCGAGTTTCGTTCTACGAAGCATTTTCTTTCTTTACCACAGTAATCACAAATTCTGTATTCAGTTTCGCTGCTAGCAGTAAGCATAATAACACCCCTTTATAAGTGTGTAACGGAATCTTACATGTATTACCTGGTTGACTTTAATCTTCTTTATTATGTACATTTACACAAAACTATACTTTTTAATAAAGCTGGGGTCTACCATGGTTCATATTTCCCATGGTAAACCCCAGCGTTTTTATAACAGCGGTGCCCGCTCCCAATTGACCGTTCTAGTCGGAAACGGAATTATTATTTTTTCCTGTTGATATCGGTCATGAAGTCTCTTAATGAATTCATGACGAATGAGATGCTGGTCTGTTACGGTCTTTACTCTCATGATGACGTTAAAGTCAATGCTGGACTCAGCGAAACTGAAGTACCGGACCAACGGCTCAAAACTATTGACTCCGCCATTCGTTTCTTGGAGAATTTCTTTTGCAACCGCAATAGAAACTTTCTCCACATGATCCAAATCACTTTCATAACTGACTCTTACAGGAATGGCAATGGAACATTCGGCAAACGGTTGTGCATAATTGGTGATTGTAGATGTAGCAAATTTTTGGTTGGGTATGACCACCATATTCTCATTAGAGGTTTTTATTGTGGTATTGCGCCAGTTCATATCCACTATATGACCTTCTTCACCGGTCGAGAGTTTAACGAAATCACCGATCTTGATTTGTTTGGCCACTAGAATATTGATGCCGGAAAACAAATTCGCCAGCGTGTCCTGCAACGCCAATGCGACAGCCAAACCGCCAACGCCCAAAGCAGTGAGCAAGGGAGAGATTGCAACTCCAAAAGATTCTAACAAAAACAAGATGCCGATGGTGTAAACAATCAGGTCAATTGTTGTTGCTAAGATCGAAGTCGAAGCAAAAGCTCCGGATGTTTTTCCGAACTTTTGCTTAAGATAGCCGGAGGATAAACGCGCGACCAAGAGAGTCAGGGACATAATGACAAGGGCGTTAAATAGCCTTTGGAGAAACAGCAGCGGCCGCGGTGGAATTGTCAAGATTTCCATAACAACATAGAGGCCAATAATAATACCCAACAACGTTGGGATTCCCCTTAATGTCTGTTGCAACAAGGAATATGAGATGTTGGTTTTTCTTACTGCTATTTTGAGCAATTTGTTAAATACCAGTTGGATTATGAAAATCCCTAACGCTAAGCTAATTAAGTAAACCATCAAATGCGTTTTGAAGCCGCCGTTTATGATCTGGTTTACTATGTCAGTAAATATCACGAGCATTGGCTCCTCTCACAGTATAGTAGTTTTTTAATTTACATAATGTATCATTCGTCAACTTCTCTTTTTTTCCTGCTTTGCTTCCTCAGGCACCCCGAATTTGTCAAAATAAAAAGAACCAACAAACCATACAGATTGGTTGGTTCTTAGCCGCTATATACCCTAGCGTTTATCTCTTATAACCACTGCCAGTGTGGGCCATTTAATAACCTATATTGTCTTTGTGCTGGAACATATCATGTGGGGACGTAATCGGCTGATAAATATCCAGCTCACAATAATTATCTCTTGATATTGAGGTATCAATCAATTCGAATCGAAACGTATCTGCAAACGTAAAACCAGAATTTAATATCCATTTAGAATACATGTGAACCAACAATCTACCAACTTGCCTTCCATTAATCTCCTCCGGCCGGAAGAAACCTACAAAACGAAAAACTACATATTTGTATGCTGGAATTTCTACTCCGAACATTTCCGGGGGAACCTTTGTCAAATCCTGAACCTGAACAGATGGCATATAGTAAATATAGCCGTCATTGCTACCGCTCCAATCCGTGTACCCGTAGTAAACATGCGGGTTAATTGGATTTGTAATGTGCTGCTTCTGATTAAAGAAAAACTCTCTGCCAAAGCGGTTAGCCGTCCTATCCCCCGACTTGCTCATTATCTTATGCTTGGCGCCTACCAGATATGTTTTCGGCTTAAATACAAAGAAAGGCTTATATATAGCCGAATTATCAACCGCATAAATATCATTGAGGTTTAACTTTTCTGTAACTCTCAGTGACATTTGTCCTGACCGAACTTTTTGCGGAGTGTAGCCAAATTTTTTACGAAAGGCTCTAATATAAGACTGCTCATAATCAAACCCATAGTTGAAAGCAATATCAACAATTCTCATATTCGTATGGATTAAATCATTAATACTCGCCGAAAGTTTTCGGGATTGGAAATAATCCATTAACGCTTCGCCTGTTAATGATTTAAACATTCTGTGCAGGTGGTATTTAGAAATATGGCAGTGCAGCGCAACGTTATCAAGGCTAATCTTATTCGAAAGATTAGCCTCGATGAAGTTAATACATCTTGCAATAGTATCTTTTGTGTCTATCATGACGCCTCACTCACAACGCTTTTAATTTAAATTCGCACCCATATACAAAGTGCATACTCCACCTGATATTCCGTAGGGTAAAGCGCAGACGCGGAATACAAATGGGAAATCTGTAAATTAGAACGCCTTTAAAATCAGTGTAGCATTCTGACCACCAAAACCAAAAGAATTAGTCATCGCATACGTAATACACGCTTTTCTACCCTCATTGGGGATATAATCCAAATCACACTCCGGGGCTGGAGATTTGTAGTTAATAGTAGGCGGCAAAAAACCTTCTCTAAGAGCTGAAGCCGTAATAATTGTTTCGATTGCGCCTCCTGCACCAAGTAAGTGACCGGTCATTGATTTTGTGGAACTGACAGGAAGCTGGTAGGCATACTTTTCAAAAACCGATTTTATCGCCGTCGTTTCATTCCGGTCACCGATGGGAGTCGATGTCCCGTGGGCATTTATATAGCCAATATCGGTCGGAGCTATTTCTGCATCCTCCAAAGCCAATCTCATACAATTAGCCGCCCCTGCTTCATCGCTCGCAGTAATATGATATGCATCGTTGGTACAGCCATACCCTACTACTTCCGCAATGATTTTCGCCCCCCGCTGTAAAGCGTGGTTAAGTTCTTCGAGAACCAAAACACCAGATCCTTCTCCTATGACAAAACCGTCCCGGTTTGAGTCGAAGGGGCGACTGGCTAGCGTCGCATCCGTATTTGTTGTCATAGCCTTCATAGCACAGAAACCAGCCATCGCCAACCTTGTAATCGGGGCTTCCGTTCCACCCGCGAATATAACATCGGCTAAGTTTCTCTGGATTACTTTGTAAGCATCACCAATTGCGTTCGTAGAAGATGCGCAAGCAGTCACAATACACTCAGAAAAACCTTTAATTCCATACTTGATAGCAACAAGTCCATTTGCCATATTAGGTAGCATCATCGGTACAAAGAAAGGACTAATCCTATCGGCCCCTTTCTCGATTAGAACATTATGTTGTTTCTCTAAGGTTTCAATACCTCCGATACCTGTCCCAATGATTGCGCCTAAGCGTTTATGATTAATCGCGTCTAAATCCAGCTGTGAATCTTCTACAGCCAAGCCTGTTGCCGCCATGGCGTATCGCGCAAACCTATCCATTCTTTTTAATTCTTTCTTTTCTATAAAAACATTTGGGTCAAAATCCTTTATTTCCGCACCAACCTGTGTGGGAAGATCAGTTACCTCTATTCGCTCAATTCTTGTAATACCAGACTTTCCATTTCTTATTGAGCGCCAAAGAGTATCTGCCCCTACTCCCTGAGCAGTTACTGATCCCATACCAGTAATGACTACACGTCTGTTCATGGTAAACACCTCCAACTTAAAATCGCAGTCTAAAATTTACCCTAAAGGTAATAACAGCAATCCACAGTCCATGAAGAATACTGCAGTAGTATTTTCATGTAACAAATTTACCACACCTATTTAGTAAATAATGAACAACTCTTGCTCTT
>CAZCEN010000090.1:0-7209 GCA_964497205.1 uncultured Sporomusaceae bacterium | reverse complement strand
CTGCGTTCCATGCTATAAATCAGGTGGGGCATATTTACCCCCCGATACTGTTTTATAAATTCGCCTTCGATCTTCATGCCCAATTTCTCTGCAACCTTGCGCGACCGCAAATTACCAGGCCTGATTTGAGCAATTACTTTTTCGGCATGCAAAACTTCAAACGCATACTGCATACAGGCGTTTGCGCCTTCCAAGGCATAACCCTTACCCCAGAAATTTTTGTTAACTATGTATCCAATGCCAATATGCGAAACACCGTCAACCGTTTCCAGAAGCGGACCTATTACACCAACCAGTTCCCGCGTATTCTTTTCTATCGCCGCAAAAAAACTAAAGCCTTCGTTGGCATACCTGCCAAGATTTTTGGCAATCCATTCCCGGACCTCCGCATCTGAGAAAGCATGCTCCCAGGCGTACATTACTTCGATATCCTGAAGGATTGCACATAGCTCATTAAAATCATTCTCTACTAGTTTACGAAAACCCAATCGCTCGGATTGCAGAATCCATTCCATGCCAGATCACCTCATCGTTCATTACTCGGCTAATGCAACCCATCCAGGCCATTAACCTTTTTTTCAATATTTCCTAAATTATAATTAGCATAAGAACTTCTGTCAAACCCTAAAGAAATCTTAACCTATATATCAAACTTAATATTACTGCCATTTGTCACATTAAATTCTCTAACATGCACGGATAGTTCCAGCAGCTGCTTTTTATCGGTAATAATAATTGAATTTTTTTCTTTTCTTATACAGCCCTTCTTTATAAATTTATTAATTACATTATACAAACCTTTTCTGCTCATAGGGATAATATTACATAATTCGTTCATGCTTTTAAACTTGACGATGGCGTCCTGCGAATTTTTTAACAAGTAAAAAGCAAACATTTCTTCCGAAGTAAATAAATTTTTCATCATTAGCTTTTTGTACATATAATATATTCTATTGCTAATTTTATACAAGAAGAACTTTAGAAATTCGGGATTCTTTTGCAATTTGCCGAAAGTATCTTTATTTATTTTCAAGAGGGAAACATTACTCACAGCTTTAATATCACAAAAAAGATTTTGCTCATACATATAACTAAATTTGCCCACAAATTCATTTTTAGAAAGTTCATCAACTAAAAAGATCTTGCCATACTTAGTAATACATTCCACTATAACATCGCCGTCTAAAATATAAAAAACCTCGGTAAAGTTTTCGTCAGCACGCGCTATATATTGTCCCTTTTTATACTGCACAATAGATATTTCATTCAGATATTCTTTTATAAAGCCATATATATATATATCGCTCAATTCCATACCTCTGTCCTTTCATTACCTTTTTATAGCTAAATTATAAAGAAAAAAAATAGCAATCACAATGCTGTAATTGCTATTTAATAAGTATCAGAATGGGGTATTGTCGCCAATATAGCAAGCTATATTATTATCCAGGTATAACGCCTGCAGATGTTCCATTTTTTCATCATCCACATGTCCATGCTCACTGTATTCGTAGTCTTTCCCCAATTGATGCCATTTAGTCAGCCCAAGCCTATGAAATTTCAAAAGATTAATCTCGTACAAGGAATTTTTGTTCATGAACGCAATCAAATTGTGTGCATTTTCATCACTGTCATTATATCCGGAAATGATAGGTTGTCTTAGAACAAGCCTCCCCTTCCAGCCAGATCTTGTAAGCGCTTCAATATTAGCAAGTATTATATCATTACTAACGCCGGTTCCTGCTTGATGCTTTTCCCTCTCCATGTGCTTTACATCAATGAAGGCAAAATCGATGTTTTTCATTATTTCTAAAAATAGCTCTTGTTTTGCGTAGCCGCTCGTTTCAATTGCCGTATGAATTTGCAGCTCATGACATTTTTTCAATACCTTTGTAAGAAACTCATGCTGCAGCATGGGCTCCCCGCCTGAAAATGTTACTCCACCCTCGGACCCCCAGTTATTGAAATCACGCCGCAAAACGGCCACAAGCTCATCGACCGTATATTCTTTGACACACTGCTTCAGCGCCTGATTAGGGCAAATTAGCACACAGTCGAAGGTAGTGCATTGTCTACAGATGTCCCAGGTTATGCCTGGTTTGCCGTTAGAGGAAAAGGTGATTGAGCCATGGGGACATGCATTTTTGCATGCCCGGCAGCCCTTTTCCCATTTGCACACCGCTTCGGCAAACAGGATATGTTTTTTCTTCTGCCAGCTTTCCGGATTGGCGCACCATTTACACTTTAGTGGACAGCCCGCAAAAAACACGTTCGTCCTGCAGCCCGGGCCGTCGTGGACTGAGAAACTTTGGATATCAAATAGTAACCCTTTATTGTTCATGGCTTACTTTATTTAGCCGCATAGCCCGGACAGGCGAAAGCGCCACAGGTAGCATAAGCCCAATTTTCCTTTTCCAAGCCTATGCAGGTCCCGACTCCGTATTTATCACTGTTGATAAAGTTTTTGCAGTTGCCGCATTTTTCGGCTTGTTTGAACTGTGGGCAAGCCTGGCTTCCTTCACCGTCAATAGGGACAAAACCTTTGCTTACTGCGCACATTCCTTTTTCACAATCTAGATTTATATAATTTTTACAATCATAATGTCTCATAGCCATGTCCTCCCGTAGTTAATTTCCGTTACGCCTCATCATATTCTGTTCTGTAGATAACCTCGTCCTGGATAGGTTTGCCGATCTCACACCAATATTGGGTAAATCCGGCTACCCGCACCATAAGCTCCCGGTATTTTTCCGGCGTAAGTTGCGCATCCCTTAAGGTTTTACTATCGACAACATTAAACTGAACATGGAAACCGCCTTTTCGCATATAGGCACGGACAACGTCAAGAAGCTTTCTTGTCCCGCTGATGCCTCTGACTGCCGACGGATGGAGTTTTAAATTCATCTGTGAATTCTGATGCAGGGAATGGTCATAAACAGTTGCCGATTCGAATATTGCATAAATACCATTTTTATCGGTACCGGCTGCTGCCGATACCGAACCATCTGAATAGGTTGTACCTGCCAGTCTGCCGTCAGCTGTCGCCAATGTCACAAAACCTTGCGGGCCGTGTGTTGATACCGAGATTTGACACAGATATAAAGGTTTTCCATAGTAGGAACGATAGCTATGAACCATGTCGTACATATAATTGTGGTAGGCTTTAAAAATCTCATCCACATACTTGTCAGCGTTGCCGTATTTCGGCGCATTAATGCAGGCAGCAAAGATGTTATCATATTTAGGACTGTTTTCCGTACTTTCCCGGAAATCAGGGGAAAATACATTAGTTGCATAGGCAGTCTTGAAACCAAAGTTATTGACCATTGCCTCGGTCATTTCCGCCAGTGTAAAGTTCCTGTCATCAAATACATTTTTCTTGAGGGAAGACAGGGAATTAATGAAAGTAATCGTTCCGCAGGATTCAAAGTTAATACTGGCGTTATATCTTGCGCCCATGGTGCCAATGTGTTTGCCTTTGGTGAAGCAATCAGGCTTTAATAAGGAGTTAACGGCAGGCATGTTGTATTTGCGCCAAATATCCATCTGAATATTATTGCATCTGTTCACAACTTCGGTAGTCAGCTCCATGTATTCTTTCCACTGCGCCAGCATTGCTTCATAGGAGTCGATTTTCTTATTATGAGGCGGAAATACCTGTTTGCCTGTTCGCTCATCCAACCCGTTCGTCAGAACAAGCTCAAGAACTTTAGGCATAGCGATGAAATGAACGCCTGTGCCGCAGGTAGGTGATGCACCACCAGGAATCATGGTTTGTTTTCCGTTGTAATCAAGGGGCAAAAAGCAGCCAGGCGCCGATTCCAGGCAACCCCCAAGGCACCAGGCCCTTGCATCATGAAGGTCCATACCTTCCGGGCCATAATTTCTTAGCATGAAATTCATGCCGGTCTGGTTATTCATCCAGGCCGGATAGCCCAAACCCATTTTCGTACAGGAAGCCGCTTTCATCAGGAAATCTTCCGGAGTTTTTTCATCATATAATATGCTCAGTGTCGGCTGCGGGGTTTGATTTCGCATGCCTGCTTCAATAATTAAATATTCAAGAGGAGTAACTGCACTAAGGCCGTCGTAATTCTGCCCGCCCAAGGATAGGTTGTTGAAGGTATTACCGGACAGAACACCACCGGATACGCCGGCTGAGGCAAAGCATTCAATACAAGTAATTTTAATTCTGTATAACTCCAGAATTTCAATTACTTCTTCTTCGGTCATGACGCCATCTTCCATGTCTTTTTCGTAAAAAGGCTGCAATACTTGTCCAAGTCTGCCAATGGAAAGGCCGGACTGGGGGTCTTCATTAACAACACCCAAATGACAGCAAAGAGTCATCTGGATTGCTTCCCGGAAGCTTGCCGGTTTCTTGTGAGCAATATTACCCATGACCTCGGCAATTTTTTCATAGTTAGCTTTCAATGCAGCATCGGTTTCAATAGAAGCTAAATACTTGGCCTGTTTTGAATAGTTTTCACACCAAGCGCTTAACCCTTTGGTAATTTCTTTCATAGCAACATAGTAATAGCCCCGGCTCATGCCGAAATCGCCATCATTGCCGGCTTCACCCATCACTTCGGCAATTTTTTCATCGCACATTTCGATGATGCGGTCAAAACCATATTGTAAGGGCAGGTAATAGTTCATTACCTCACGCCCCTGCGGAATAGCAAACGAATCAAACATACAGATAACACTGTCCATGATACGTTTAAACTGATCATAACCGGGTGTCATCCGTGAGTACCTGTCGCTTAATTCTTCGATTGAAATGCCTTTCCAAGGCTCCGATGTTTTAACCAGCACAGGAATTTCTTCTTTACGCATGCCAAACTTCTTGGCAATGGAAATGATATTGCCATAACTCTCGGTTACGTTACCACCGCCGGCACCAACCATACTGACGGAATCAGCTTCGCTTTCCGCCGGCGCATCTACTTCCTTCATCAAAGCTTCCGCCTGGGCATTAAAGAAACTTGCGCATACCCAGGGAAAGGGAAAGGCCCCTCTGACATTTTTGGTCTTATTCATAACAAGCTTTTCATAAGGTAAAATGGTCGGTGTCATATGGGCTAAGGAAGCTGCTACCGCTTTCGCTCTTCTTACTTCAAGGATATCGCCATCGTTTTCCCACCAGGTTCTGTTATACCAATATGCCGCCTCCATATCAGCGGTAACTTTTAAAGTATAATATATGTCCATTAGCTTTTTCGTGCTTTCTTTTGCTTCCGGAATATCAACTTCCAAAAGTTTATCCACACGTTCCATGCTAATGCCGCGTTTTTTCAATACATCCTGCAGTTTGCTTTCATTCGAAGTCATTTTAATACCTCCTTGCCTTTGTATATTCACTCTAGTATAAATTAACGAAAAATATCAGTGTAAAGTACACACTTTTGTCCCCATTTTTTATATTTTTTCAACCAGCCCTACTATGAGCTGTAAATTAATTATCCGTCTAAACGTTAATACAAAGACCCCACCCCAGATTTAAGAAGGTCGAGACTTATCCTCGCCACATTAAAGCAGGACTGAAACCCTTATATCTAAAGGTTTCAGTCCTGTCAAATTATCGAGAAGAGGATTCTCTTTATTAGCGATGCAAGTGGCCCAGTTTTTCGCTGTCGGTTTTTGCCGCTTCGTTTGCGATAGCATTGGCTGCCGTTGACTGTTTAGCAAAATTTTCGACAAGCTTATTGGCTACCCGTACATTACCCAGAGCACCGGGACCACCAATACATCCACCGGAACATGACATGCCTTCCAGAAGGTTGGCCTCTATTTTGCCGGATCGGATCTGTTTAATGGCTTCCGCACAATTCTCAAGCCCTTGTGCATTAACCGGCTTAACTATAGCATCAGGATCAAGGCTGGCAACTGCTGCTACAACGGCCTCAGCCATTCCTCCGGCACAGGCAAAACCATTGCCGGTACCGGAAGCGGCTGACTCAAAGCCATCATCAAGCATTAAGTCAATATCCAGCCCCTTGCCGGTAATCATGGCGGCCACCTCTTCAAAGGTTAAAGTATAATCTACTAGCTCAGCATATTTGCGGGCTTCTGCTTTTTTAGCAATACACGGCCCAATAAATACGGTAACCGCCTCAGGATCATTTTCTTTAATAACCCGGGCTGTAGCCACCATAGGAGAAACAGTAGACGATACCATATCTTTTACATCCGGAAAATGTTTCTCTATCATACTGATAAAGGCCGGGCAACAAGAAGAAGTCATAACAGAGCGCTGGCTTGGAACAGTGTCCAAAAACTCTTGTGCTTCTTTAAGGGTTACAATATCGGCACCATACGCTACTTCTTTTACAGCATAAAAGCCTAACTTTTTGATAGCATTAACAATTTGCCCCGGTTTGGTTCTGGGACCAAAATGTCCAACAAACGCAGGCGCAAGCATTGCATATAACTTCTTGCCAGCTAAAATTTGACGGATAACCTGTACTATAACTGAGCTGTCACCAATAGCGCCAAAAGGGCAAGCCTCCCGGCAAATCCCACACTCAACACATTTATCCTTGTCGATTACGGCTTTGCGGTCACCACCGGCAACGATAGCTCCCACAGCGCAGGCGCGTTCACAGGGACGACTTATCTCAATAATAGCGCCGTATTGGCAGGACTTTTTGCACAAACCACATTCAACACACCGGCTTTTGTCGATATAAGCCCGATTTTGAACCACCATGATGGCCTTTTTGGGACAACTGTGGATACAATTATGAGCCAGACAATTTCGGCAAGCATCTGTAACCAAATATTTATCAATAGGGCACTGGTCACAAGCTTCCGGTAATACTCTCAGCCAAGGCACGTCGGCCACCTTACCGGCCAAAGCCTCCGCTACTGCTTCTTCCTGACTAATATCTAACGATTGACTCAGTGTCAAGTTAATCCGCTGCCGTAACACAGCTCTTTCTTTATGAACGCAACACCGGTACCTAGGTCCATCCTCAGATACGATGCTGTCCATTATGCCCATTATATCTTTTTCCAGCCGACCCGCATAAGCCAGTTTTGCAACTTCTTCCAAAAGTCTGCCGCGAATTCTTACAACTTCAGTAGTTTGAGTTGTTGCCATTTAAGTTAGTCCTCCATTTGAATAATGATTGTTTTCAGATTATTACTACAACGTAAAAAAGGCTACATAGTATACATTCAACAACAAAAATAATATCCCTTTC
>CAZCEN010000089.1:9232-11278 GCA_964497205.1 uncultured Sporomusaceae bacterium | reverse complement strand
CGTATTTCTCCAGGAATTTTTGAAAGCTGCCGGCAATCCCGGCGGGATTATATCCCGCTGCCGCCGCTGTGCGCATGCCATAATTGTCTGCAGCCCATTCATGCGACCGGCCAAATCCTTTAGTTGTGATTTGCTGAAACGCAATACCCGCTCCTATCCGCGACATAGAATTATTGTTATTCCGCAGATATTGATTGAATAAAACTGCCGTCCATAATTGTCCGTTTATGGAATCCAATAAATGCGCCCCGATTGAGTGGCCGTACTCATGAGCCAAAATAGCCGCCATTTCATCTTCGTCGCCATTTAGTATATCGACCATTCCGCGGGTAACGGCAACGTTTCCACCAAGTCCGGCAAAAGCATTAGGCTGTTTTTGTTTTATTACGAACACCGAATAGTCTAGTTCAACTTTATTTTGTTTCTTAATTTGCTGCAACAATCGATTGGAAACGTTAACGCAAAATTCATTGGCCTCTGTATCGGGATCAAGGCCATATTTCTTAACAATGTCATTATATTGACTCTGTTTTTGTGCCTTCTCCCACTTACGGTCTAATAACCAGACTTTCGCTTGAGCGGCCGGGACGAATACAAGTTGGGAAACAAGTACAAGTAATACTGCAAATCCTGTCACTTTTCTCATCGAAATTCCCCCTGGTCTATGGCAATAAAAAATATCCATAACCTACCGCAAAGTAGATGATGGATATTTCGCTCTCCCAAAGGCTAAATCCTGCTAGTAATAACAAATTCTGCGCGCATCCCCATCAAATTACTGCATTGGCAAACCGCCTCAGTGACTAATAGGCACCGACGCTTCGCACGGCACTCCGGTCTGACACTTGCCGCAGCCATATCTGGGACTAAACCGCGCAGCTGTATGATCGAGAAATTTAGCACAAGTTTCATTATTTTTACCCGATTCGTCAATAGCCCGTACGGGACAACGTTTCATACAGGCACCACATTTATTGCAATATTCATCATAGGCTTGGTAACTGCGTACTGTCGCCATAATGGGAGCAGTAACAATAATGCTTCCTAACCTTCCTGCGGCACCGGCTTGGGTAATAAAAGACCGGCTAAGGCTAAAGGTTCCCAGACCAGCCACATAAGCTACATGCCGTTCAGACCAGTTGCTTTTCCGGTTGACTACAGCATGCCTGTCGTCAAGCCCCGGAGCAACAGCCTGATATCCCTCCGTTTCAAACAGCTTTACCAGATATTTGCGTAAAGCAGCATTTACCATCTCGCCTTCAATTCTCGCATACAGCCATTCTACAGCAGGCATGTCTCCCTCCCGGTTTGCCTGACGAACCGCCTGTGAAAACGGCAAAAAATATGATACTACTGACTTGGCACCCGGCAGCCATTCGCAGGGTGATAAATGCTTAGGGCCGACGGCGTTTTCATCCTTTAAGACTTCAAACAACTCATCATCGGCATGGGCTATACCGACAAGCGGCTTAGCATAAATGGCGGACAATCCTATTTCTGCCGCAGCATTTAGCGGCGTTGTAGCTATGAACTGATCTATAGCATGATCGATTGCATCTAAGTCCAAGTTCTCTCCTCCGTTTTAGAAAATATCTCTTTTTACTTTTCTCTGCCTCTGCCAACTTACCCTGCCTAGTAGAAAATAAAATCGAGACTGCTTTATCGTTTACCTACTAGGCAAGACGACAGGGCAGTCCCGTTAAAATTTCAATTTGTTATTCCAGCAAGATTTTAAGCATCTTTTCCCGATTATTAATAAATTCCCGCATAACAGTATAATGCTCTGTCTGCTCATACTTGCAAACGGCAAATCCATCCCGAGTCAATTGTAATATTGTCGCATCAGGATAGGCCATGATAATGGGTGAATGGGTGGTTATTATAAACTGTGAATCCTGCCTAACCAAATCATGAATCCTAGAAATCATCGCCATCTGCCGTAATGGCGACAGCGCCGATTCGGGTTCATCCAGAATATACAAGCCCTGCCCGCCAAACCGGTGCATGAAGGTGGCAAAAAACGCCTCGCCATGAGATTGTTCGTGC
>CAZCEN010000089.1:0-9222 GCA_964497205.1 uncultured Sporomusaceae bacterium | reverse complement strand
TGCACCAGACTGAGAAAACTTTCTCCGTGGGACTGCTCATGAAGAGAGCGCGTCCCATAACCCGTTTGGACATGAGCCTGAAACTCCGAAGCATATACTTCGTCCAAATAACTTGCCGCGTTATAGAAGCTTTCCGCTCGAAAAAAGAAACCGTTCCGCGGCTTCCTAATCCCCTTAACCAGACGGATATATTGATATAAATCAGAGTGGGAAGGTCTTGATGAAAAACTAAAATTAATAGTGCCGCCTTCCGGATTAAACCCCCAGGCTACGGCAATTGCCTCCAACAGGGTAGATTTACCTGTACCATTTTCTCCAACAATCATCGTAACTTTCGGGTGAAAATCGATAACCTCCATATCCCGGAATGCGGGCAGACAAAAAGGGTATTCATCAAAGGAATGTACCCTTTCCCGCACTACACTCATACTGCGTAAATACGCGCCGCGATTCAGCATAAACGTTCTCCTTATTTCGGTTCCGCCAGCCATTTACCTGTTTCCGCGCCAATTTCCCTGCTATTATGAAGCAAAGCCTCCAGGGGAGTTACGCTGGCCGTGCTTGTTGAATTGCTGTTGAAATATACAATCTGTCCATTGGCTGTATCATACACAGTTTGCTGCAGCGTTACATAATATAAATTTCGTTCATTTTTCAGTTTATGGGCGCTTATTTCCGGCACGATCAGCCAGCGGCAGCCCTGTTCGGCTGCCAGTTTCAGCGGTAAGGGTTCTGTATCGGCATCAGCAAAAACAGCATTGGGCAGCAATAGGCGGTAATTATCCCACACACCTTGCCGCATATACCAAAACTCCGACTTCAGATCTTCGGTCAGATAATTTTTCGCCGGCATAACATATACTTTGGCCGTATTGCCACTGACTGCAGGTTGTGGAATTAATTCCGCCTGACCTTCACGCTGTGCTTGCTCGCGTTCTTGGTAAAAGTTCTTAATTGCCGTATCCAAATAGCCCACCATGGCATGTTGGCCTTTGTGAGTCTTGTCGGAGCTAACCCATTTAACTTCATGGCCAAACTGTTTGTAATCTGACAATGTCTGCAGCACTCCTGTTACCGGGTCACCGTCGATAACCACCCGCGTCACGTGCAGCGCCGGTGAAACCGCATCGACAAACGCCCGGTTACCAACTGCCGGGGCTCCGAAGGAAATTACTTCTACTTGTTCGGGGTTAACCCCCATACTTAATAGCCTTGCCCCAGTCAGAGTTGCTACTGCCCCACCCAGGCTATGCCCGGTCAAATATATTTTTCTGTCCTTGTTTTCCAGTAACAGTTCAGTCAGCAATTTGTCGCGATTATCATTTTCTGCCGATTTGGCTTTAAGCGCAGTCTGCACATAGTTATGAAACCCTAAATGCACCTTGGGCTGAGAATCGGGAATATTTTTCATAGCCGCATTTGCGGCAAATTGCTCCAGGGTGTGTCCGGCAAAATATACTCGACGCATGTTTAGATCGGTCTTGATATTCTTACTTGTTTCAGTACCAACAATTGCCAATAGGTAGATTGGCTGGCTGCCGTTGCCCAGCTCTTTTTTAGCGATCAAAAACCGGGCATCATCCAACTCACCTGGCTGTATATATGGCTCTATCTCCCAGCCTTCTTGCCTTAGATATTCGGTGGAAAGCTTGCCGGCCCTGTCACTATAAATAGCCAGACAGGCGCGTGCCGCCACTAATAATGACTGCGCTTCCTTATAATCTTCCTTAGTGCCCGCAAAAGCAAGCATGGGAACCAAACACAATACCAGCAGCAATATTTTACTGATTGAAGGTAATATTCGTTTCATATACTCACCTAACTACAATTTCTTACTATCAGTTTCTGACAAAAAGCAACTAAAGTCAAGTCTTCTCAATAGTTTTAAAACCTATTTTCTCAACAGCATCAACGTTAAACAGCGCAGGCTTCCCCCGCCTGCCAACAACGCCTCCGGATGAAATTCGATAACATTTACCCCTTTGCCGGCCAGAATTCGCTTAGTTTTAGCACTAAGGGCAATATCATAGTGAATTAAATTGTTACTATCAATAGGTACAAATGAACAAGCCCAGTTTTGCTGTTCCTTCTCAGACACTGCCACAAGTTCCAGGTTCCGTTCAAACATAAATTGCCGAAAGTCCGCGATTTCCCGCCACCCCTCACGGGTAATATGCCAGGCACTCCGGATGGCCGGCAGGTAAGCAAGTGCCAAGTTGCTGTTAACTTTACCGAACAACATATCGGCATGCATATACCGCCTGGCTTTAGGAACATCTACATAGACTATTTCATTAAAGAGCGTTAACCCCTGCGGCAGAAATTTCTCGACAGAAACTGCTTTGTGCCGTTCGGTACAAGCAATCAAAGCAGTTTGAGGAGATAGCGCCAGGAACCCTTCAAATTGATCAAGTTCACTAAACTCATAACAGATAGGCACTCCCAAATTAATTAGCGCCTCTTTAACTACAAGCTCTTCACCGGCTCGTCCATACCCCATCTTGGACAGCACTGCTCCCTGCTCGGTTATAACAGCCGTATCATGCAGATAAGTCAAACTGGCTAACACCTTGAGCCTGGTATGCTCCTTCTGGACGAAGTCGGCCAGTTCATACACCCGGACGTCCTGCTGCTGTAAAAGCTTTTTATAGTTTTCCTGCTCTGCCCAATATTTCTCCGGCACAGGTACTGCATCGAACAAGTAATACCCGGCCGTAATATCATTGATATTGCTGATCGCGACTGCCGGCACATGCAGCATAGCTGCTTGCAACCGACCGAAGTTCTCGGTGCCAAAAGCCGCTAACGGATCTTGCTCCACTTCGACCATCCCCCTTGCACTCCATGTCATATCTACGTTAGCGTGCCAAGAATTGTCTATAGGTATGCCCCAGCTGACTTCTTACTCAGAAACACTAAATATAAAAGCCAGAACCCTAAAACGAGTTCTGGCCGCAACACTATTTAGTAATTTTACTTAGGTTGTTCTATCGTGATTTTCTTAATTACCACATCTTGGGCTGGCTTATCCTGTGCATTCGTTTTTACTTTGCCTATGGCCTTAACAACATCCATACCTTCAATGACCTTACCGAACACGGCATGCTTGTTGTCAAGCCAGGGAGTCGCTTTAAGGGTTATAAAAAATTGGGAACCGCCGGTATTGGGGCCGGCATTGGCCATGGAGATAACTCCTTCGTTGTGCCTAAGGTCACTGTTGAACTCATCGGGAATGGTATAGCCCGGTCCGCCGGTACCGTTACCGTTGGGATCGCCACCTTGGATCATAAAATTATCAATGACCCGGTGAAAAATCAAGCCGTTATAGAAGCCTTTGTTAACAAGTGTAATAAAATTCTTGGATGTCAACGGTGCCTTATCTTCCGCCAATTCAACCCGGAAATTGCCCATCGAAGTTTCAAACAGCGCCACACTGTTCTTCTTAGCAGTTACTTCCGCTGTTGTTTTCGGGGTACTCTCAGCCTGATTGGGCGTAACAGGGTTATTATTGCCCGCGCATCCGGCAGTAAGCATTACCAACAAAGTAACCATGACTGCCAATATTGTGCACATTCTTTTCATAATGTTCACTCCGTTTCCTACGAATATCCAGAATTAGTATACCACACCCTGCATCCAAGTAAAAGCAAAAGCCGGAAAACGGCTAGGTTTCCCGACTCCGACGTTCCATAGTTAGATAGCCATACCCGGCTGCAGCGTTTTGCCATACTTGACGCGCCACCAGGAAACCGCCCTGGTTGAATCCACTTCCTGGCGGATTTTTGTCAGGTCAGGCGGTATCATACCTGGCCTGGGTGAGTGAGGTTCGTTGAATTCCTGAAAAATATCAGCCTTGCCCATATAGTCAGCCGTAATCCAAAAACCGTAATTCATGCCAAAATCATTACCCTGAGTCAAACTCCGCCCGACAGAATAATAGGTAAAATCCTTAGGCCCAACAAGTTCAAGCAAGGTAGGAGTAATATTAATATGGCTGCCTGCAGCCGTTTCCGGAATAGAATCTTTGGTTACCCCTTTGCCGTACATAACAAACGGGATGGCATATCTTTCAAACAAGGACGGGTTATTATCAACATTAACCCTGTCGGCATGGTCGCCGACAATAACAAATAAGCTGTCAGGATATTTCTGGCGGGCCGCTTTAACAAACTTGGCTAGCTCTTTATCAGCATACCAGAAATGGCCTAATTTCCGTATTAGATCACCATCGTCCTTTTGCTTCTCGGGCAGTCCGGCAGCGACAACCGCACGATCAAATCCCTCGCGCTCCAAGTCCACGGTGTAGGGCGAATGATTGGAAACCGTCAGAACAACATGGAAACCCGGTTTGTCATCCTTCACCCGGTCAAGCACAGCTTTATATAGAAATGCGTCGTCACAGCCCCAGACATTTCCCTCATCACTGTTGATATCGCCCCTGCCATAGAAGCTGTCAAACCCCTGTGACAGGGTAAAATCCCTGATTTTCTCCCACGAATTTGATCCGGAATACCAAAAGTCCGTGGAATATCCCAGGCGTTTAAGCTGCGGCGCCAACGCCGTGGAATACGGTTCCTTATACGTTTCCGGCAGATAATTCAAGTACAGATTGGCCTCCGCCAGCCCTGTCAAAATACCCATAACCCCGGAAATTGTACTCATGCCATTAGGAAGGAAGTTGGGAACATAAACGGCATTTTCCTGGGCAATTATGCCCTTAAGGCCATTCGCAATATTAAGGTTACTGTATTGAGGCAATAGCGGCCAGTTGGCATAGCTTTCACCAACAATCAGAAATATTTGGCGCGGCGGTGTATCTGTTCCCACCGCGACATGTTTTCGTAAGAAATCATCTAACTTAGGTGAATTAACAGGCTTGCCGGCCAAATAGCTGCCATACTCCTTCATCCGGGCCGGATCCATATCAAGACCAGTGGAAGCCTGAACCCGCCCATGCAGTACGTACGCCCGGTATAATGCCTGCACATCATCTAATATAGCCTCATTCAGCAGTTGGTCTTTGGTGACCCCGGAATTTTCCCAGTCAATATTATCTAAATAGTTCATGGTCCCGCCAAACTGGATGAAAGTCACCAGCTGGTAAACGACAATAAGCAAAGCCACTCTGGGAACAATGTTGTAGTACCACTTAGGCAGACGCGGAAAAGGTAAAGGTTTGACCGCAAGCCAGTGCTTTAACAATTTGCATAAGAAAAAAGCGGTGACTATAACGAATATCATCCGAACAGGCAAATTATATTGCTCGACAACAGAATGAATAATAGCCGACACATCATCTTTTAGGGTATTAAAAATCAACTGGTTAAAGGCCATATGAAACTCTTGATAGTATGGAATGCGTGCATGGAACAAGAAGCTAAGCAGAGTAACATACAACACCCCTAGGTAATAGCGGACATTACTTAGCTTTTTCCAGGGGATAAACAGCCGTAGACCGGTACAGCAAACCAGTGGTAAAAGAACGAGCAGTCCGGTACTCTTAAGACTGATGCGAAAACCATAATACAACGCCGTCGCAATATCATTCATCGCCACAGCATCACTCAAAAACGAATGCATAACGGCGATAAACCCAACCCGGAACAAACAAAATAATGCCAAAATAAATATAAACAGCTTACAATCCTGCTGAAACTCTATCCAAAATTCGTCCCAACTCGCCAATTTGATAATAAACCCACCCTTTCAGGTACAAAACTAACGCTATACTTTATTCAGAACTTCGGTAGGTTTCTACTTTTTTTACCAAAATCCTGCTGATTTCATCAAATAATTTCCCGGAAATAAAAGGGAGGGCATCGAAAGCGACTTACTTTGCTTATGCTATCCAGCCTGCAGGCAGTAAGTTTCCTAAAGATTAATTCTTCCCGTTGTGGAAAAACTACTGCCAGAAGGGGAAGGAGTTTTTTATATGAATCCATCGCTTAAGCGTTTTGTTTCCATTATTGGCGTACCATTGGACTTAGGCGCTAATCACCGGGGCGTCGACATAGGACCGAGCGCAATCCGCTATGCCCAGTTAACAGAACATCTGCAAGCTCTGGGGTATAGCATTGAAGATAAAGGCGATATCTTACCCGACAGGCCCAACTGCTGTTATCTGGACGAAAGCAACCTCAAATATTTGGACGAAATTACCAGGGTAAATACCGAGTTGTGCGCGATAGTTGCTGAAGAAATAAGTAAAAACCGGTTTCCGCTGGTGCTGGGCGGCGACCATAGCATTGCCATCGGGACGATATCCGGTGTCTTGCAGCATAAGCAACAGCTTGGGGTGCTGTGGTTTGACGCGCATGGCGATATCAATACGGCAGAGACCTCGCCCTCCGGCAATATTCACGGTATGCCGGTAGCCGTAAGCTTTGGTCTTGGTCATGAACGACTGCTTGGTATTGGTGGCAGGAGGGTCACCCTTAATCCGCAAAAATTTGTCATGATTGGTGTCCGCGACCTGGATCCAGGTGAAAAAGAATTACTAAAAAAGCTTGGTGTCACCGTGTACACCATGCACGAAATTGACCTGCTCGGCATGGCAGCAGTAATGGAAAGAGCTATCCGCCAAGTATCTGACGGCACAAATGGCGTGCATGTCAGCTTTGACATGGATGCCATGGACCCCTTACACGCGCCGGGGGTTGGTACGCCGGTGTTGGGAGGACTAACCTACCGGGAAAGCCATCTGGCAATGGAACTATTGTCGGCGGCCAACGTTGTTACAAGTGCGGAGTTTGTTGAAATTAACACAGTTCTCGATCACCGCAATCAAACGGCCAAAGTAGCTGTGGCCCTTATTCGCTCCCTGCTCGGCGAAAGAACTTTGTAAGAAAAGAATCGAGACTGCCGGACACGCCTGCAGTCTCGCACTGTCAAGTTATTCAGTATATTTGAAGGTAATCGTCTTTTGCATATCCGGATGGAGGCTGTTATAAACCGGGCATTCTCTCGCGGCAAGTTCGATGATTTTGCGTTCTTTAGGACTATAATTATTATGCGGCAAAGTAATTTCTACTACCAGTTCAACGATACGGCGCGGGTTCGTTCCCATAATCTTATCAGTGCGTACTTCGGCTCCTTCAATACTAAAACCGTGGGTCTCGGCCGCAACACCCATGATAGTCAAAATGCAGCCACCGTAGGCTACCGCCAGCAAATCAGTAGGAGAAAAAGCTTCTCCCCGGCCGTGGTTATCGGTGGGGGCATCGGTAATAAGCTTGCTGCCTGACTGGACATGCACCGATTCGGTGCGCAAATCTCCTAGATACCTGGTTGCTACTGTTGCCATCCTAATAATCCCTCCCTATTTTGGATTATCAGCTTAGTTCGCCATGCTGGATATTTTTCCTTGTGTAAGATATGCAAAACGGTATCAAATGGAATGAATAATCCAATACTATTTTGGTACGCTGTGGTTTCTCATCCAAAATCAGTAAGGAGGAACGCAAATGAAAAAGTTTGTTTGTACTGTTTGCGGCTATGTTCACGAAGGAGACGAGGCGCCTGATAAATGTCCGGTTTGCAAAGCATCCAAAGATAAGTTCAAAGAAATGTCCGGTGAACTGGCCTGGGCTGATGAACACAGAATCGGTATTGCTAAGGATGTCCAACCGGAAATTCTGGATGGCTTACGCGCCAATTTTTTAGGAGAATGTACCGAAGTCGGCATGTATTTGGCTATGTCCCGCCAAGCTGACAGACAAGGCTACCCCGAAGTAGCGGAAGCCTATAAAAGGATTGCCTTTGAAGAAGCCGAACATGCGGCCAAATTCGCGGAGCTTCTCGGTGAAGTCGTTGTGGCCGATACGAAAGCCAATCTGCGCGCCAGAGTGGAAGCCGAGTATGGTGCCTGCGACGGCAAAAAGCAGCTGGCAACCTTGGCCAAACAGCATAACCTTGACGCCATTCATGACACCGTGCATGAGATGTGCAAGGATGAAGCCAGACATGGCTGCGCCTTCAAAGGCTTGCTGGATAGATACTTCAAATAAAAAGGAGGATTTTCTATGGCAAAAATCAGTTGTGGAGTTTCCAATTGCTCACATAATAAATCCGGCGTCTGTTTCGCCAATTGCGTCGATATTGTCGGCAGTTCAGCCCAACAGGATTTCGATACAAGCTGCGGTTCTTATCTAAACAAGCTGCATTATTCGAAGCTAACCAATAATACCGTAAGTTCTGGCTCCTGCGATTGTCTGAAATGTACGGTTGAAACCTGCACCTATAACAGCAATAAACTCTGTTCTTTGGGCGAGATTCAGGTAAGTGGCAATAATGCCGAATACTATACCCAGACAGAATGTGACAGCTTTAAACCCCGGCAATAGCAGGTATTAGGGAATCCCGCTGACCGCCACTATATATAAAAGCAAACCCCGCTTTCAGCGTACGGCTTGAAAGCGGGGTTATTTCGTTACACTAGAATTTCTGCTTAAGCATTACTTGTCCCTGACTATTTGGCCTTACTTCTATGGTTCGGGTGTTTTCTTTATCTAAGCTAATATCAACCCCGCCACTCCGCACTTTAACGCCGGGCATAATTTCCAGACGCTTTTTTTCTTCTTTTCTTATTGACATCGTCTGACTGGACAAATCTACCGGTTCGGCTTCTGAATTTAATATTTTTCCTGTCGTTATACGCTGTGGAGCTAATTGATTCTCCGCCGCGCCTTCCTCTTGATAAACAGGTGCCGCAGGCTTCTGTTCTTGTCCTCTATCTATGTTTGGGGCAGGAGCAGGAGGGACAGCAATTTCCTCTGTTTTTGGCGTTTCCACTGGAACAGGAAAATAAAAATGCTTAACCGCCCATCCCAGCAAAAGCACTATTAATATAATAAGTATCCAAACGACACGTTTCTTCATTTTCTCCCCCTGATGAGCCTCCAAAACTAGAAAAAACAAATCTATTAAAGTAGGATTCTCTCTGATCGTTGGTAATTCCTGCAAAAAATAAATCCGATCATATACTCCTTTTTTTGGGGTCGGGGCTTGCATTTTTTGATACTATTAGGTAACCATGTAAAATAACTATATTCTACCTTATAGCTGGATATCCATTTACAATCGTTTCAATAGCTCCTGTCCGCGGATTAAATAGTAGGCCGTGAATAGGCACATCCGCAGGAATAAGGGGATTATTGCGAATTTTATCCACCACTTGCCGAATATTATCAATGGGATGATGAAACTGATCCAGCCACACCGTAA
>CAZCEN010000088.1:0-11394 GCA_964497205.1 uncultured Sporomusaceae bacterium | reverse complement strand
CAAAATTTGCTATACTTCAAGACAAGCCCCCGGCGACAGGGGGCTTGTCTTGTTATGTAGTTTCATGGAATTAAATTATATAAAAGAGGACGAAAGGGTGATTGTGTGACATCACGCCTCGAAAAACGACTGGGTGAACAGCGCAAAACCCGGCGAAACCGGTTTTTGCTTATCGTAACATGCCTACTGTTATTTATCAGCGTAGCCGGTGCTACCTACTACTGGTCAACAGGGGGTAAGTTTGAAAAGGCTCGTCGTGCCGGTACCGGATTACCGAATAAAGTCAATATCCTGGTAATGGGTGTTGATGAACGCAGTGATGATGTTGGGCGTTCTGACACCATGTTTGTAGTTACCATTGATACGGAAACAAAACAAGTTTCCTTATTATCGATACCGCGTGATACCAGAGTTAAGATTCCTGGCTATGGCTGGGATAAAATCAATCATGCGTATGCCGAGGGTGGGCATAAACTATCCAAGCGTACGGTAGAAGATTTATTAGGGATTCCCATAGATTACTATGCGATAGTCAACTTCGCTGCATTTAATAAAATTGTTGATGCGGTTGGCGGTGTTACTATCAATGTCGAAAAACGCATGTATTATGAAGATCCGTACGACAACCTCTTAATCGACCTTAAGCCTGGCGAACAAAAACTCGATGGCCGGACAGCCATTAAGTATGTACGTTACAGGGACGAAGAGGGTGACATTGGCCGGATTGAACGTCAACAGAAGTTTATAAAAGCAATGCTTAAGGAAGTAACCAGTCCTTTAATTCTGCCGCGGGTCCCTGGTATTATCCGCGAGGTTAACTCAGCTATTAACACCGATATGACAACAGCTGAGATGCTCAATTTAGCTAAAATACTAAACGACGCATCCAAATCTGGCTTAAAAGCCGAGATGGTTCCCGGAAAACCAGCCTATATCAGCGACATCAGTTACTGGCTGCCTGATATCCAGGCTTTAAGAAGCTATGTGGCTACGACCCAGGGAATGACGGTAGATGACAAATATGCGTCAGAGGCTCGAACTACTGCCAGCCAGTATGAGAAGTCTATCCCCCAAGAGATGAAAATTGTTGAGCTGCCTAAAAAACCAACAGATTCCAAGCAGGTACCTGATCCGAAAACTGCAGATAAATCGCAACCAGATAAAACTAAAACAGCGGAAACAAAAACCGCATCTACTCCTGCTAAATTAAGGTTTGAAGTAGTTAATGCCAGTGGTGTTCCCGAGGCCGGTGATAAAATGGCGGCTGCCCTCAGAAGTCAGGGCTATGAGGTTATCAGTGTTGCGGGCATCAGCGCTTCCAATAAGAATACTGTAGTTATTGCTAATAGCAGTGATGCCAGCAGTAAGTTAACAAGTTTGCCTTTCCGCTACGCACTGCAAATCAACAAAGATGACAGCAGAGCCAATATAGTCAAAGTAATCGTAGGCAAGGATTACGTCCAATAATAATCCTAGCTTTCCGCTTTAGCGGAGAGCTAGGCTATTTTTTTTGCCTATTATGGGATACTATCTATGTGATTTTGATGTTTTCGTGGACGGGGGACAGATATGTGGGATGAAAGAAGCCGTCGTATTAAGATATTAGCCGTCATTGTTGTCGGGGTAATTAGTTTGCTGATTGCTAGGCTGGTTTGGATGCAGTTGGTTCAAGGGTCACAATACAAGAAAATTGCAGAGCAAAATCGTATCAGGCAGATTACTATACAGGCGCCGCGAGGCAGTGTCTATGACAGAAACGGGGCAGTTATCGTAGCTAACAAACCAAGTTTTGCGGTATCCATTATTCCGAATGAGTATAGCAATGGTCAGGTGGCTACCCCGCTGTTAGAGTCTATTACCGGAGTTAAGGCCGAGGAGATTGATAAACTTCTCAGCGACAGCAAAGATTTTCCGTTTTCTCCTGTGCGCATTAAACGGGACGTAGATGAAGCTATGGTAGCCAAAATAGAAGAACGTCACTATTACTTACCGGGAGTGATAATCGAGGCCGTCCCTTCGCGGCAGTATGTTTATAAGGAACTCGCCGCCCACGTCATGGGGTATGTCGGCAACATTAGTGAAGAAGAATATGAGGAGCGCAAGGCGCGGGGGTATCATCCCAATGATCTGATTGGCAAAGATGGTTTGGAGCGGGAATGGGAAGAAGTGCTGAAAGGTACCGATGGCGCCCGCCAGCTTGAAGTCAATGCCGAAGGTGAAGAAGTTCGCCCGCTGGGGGATCGTCCGTCAATTTCGGGACGGGGGCTTGTTTTGACTTTGGATGCGAATTTGCAAAAAGCTGCGGAAACTGCCTTGACGGAGCAAGTAGAAGCTAGCCGTAAGCTGGGTCAGCCGGCAAAAGGCGGTGCAGTAGTTGTGTTAGACGTAAAAAGCGGCGGGGTATTGGTTATGGCCAGCAACCCTTCGTTTGATCCCAATATGTTTGCCGGTGGGATATCTAGCTGGAATTGGAATCAACTTATGAAGAATCCTAATAATCCGCTAAATAACCGGGCTATCCAAAACGCTTATCCGCCCGGATCGGTATTTAAAATTGTTACAAGTGCTGCCGCTCTGGAAATGAACTTGACCACCTCGCAGGAAATATTTGACGACAAAGGTGTTTATGTGCTTAACGGCTGGAGTTTTTATGGCTGGGAGACTAAAGGTCTGGGGAAATTGACAGTGGCCGATGCGCTGACGTGGTCGAGCGATCCGGTATTTTATGAACTTGGCAGGCGGCTGGGACCTGACAATTTGGCTAGCTATGCTTTGACTTTTGGCTTAGGAAAGGTGTCAGGCATTAAGCTTGCGGGAGAATCTAGAGGAATAGTGCCTGATAGCGAGTGGAAACAAATCAACTACGGCGAACCCTGGTATCCGGGCGAAACACTAATTGCCGCGATCGGGCAGGGATATTATCTGGCAACCCCGTTACAGCAGGCTCTCTTAGCTCAGGCAGTAGCTAATGGTGGTATTGTTTATAAGCCTATGCTTGTTGATAAGATACTTACACCTCAAGGTGACCTTGTGGAAAAACTCCAGCCGGAGGTGTTAAGGACAATTTACCTTAGACCGGAAGTCTGGGACACGATTCGTCAAGGCATGATTGGTGTTACTGCTCGCGGCACAGGGGCGGCAGTTTTTCAGGGGTTTCCTAAGACGGTAGCGGGAAAATCGGGCTCGTCCGAGACCGGACGAGGGACGACTCATTCCTGGTTTGCTTGTTATGCACCGGCGGAGAGTCCTGAAATTGCAATGGCTGTGCTTGTAGAAGAAGGGGGAGAAGGCTCAATGGCAGCCGCACCTGTCACTCGCAGGGTATTGGAAGCTTACTTTGGCCTTAAAAATAAACCGGTGCTTCCTGCAACGAGAACTGATTAAAGCGGGTTTTCTCATCATACCTGAAAAGCATGGCGGGATTGCACGGCAATCTTGCTTTTTTTCTATTGCAGTAGAAAGGAAAATTACCATTTGGCCGCGAAATATGGTAAGATATTTATGGCACTTACTCTGTTAGGACGTGAATTTATGGAGTTATATCCCATCAATCTCAAGCTGGCGGGGCGGCGGTGTGCCGTTGTCGGCGGCGGTACGGTAGCCGAGCGCAAAGCGGTGGCACTTATTGCTGCCGGAGCGCAAGTGAGTATATTTAGCCCGGTTTTGACGGCTAAGCTGACTGGATTACACCAAGATCAATGTTTAACCTGGATATCACGCAGTTATGAGATTGGTGATTTAGATAAATTTTTTCTTGTTTCTTGTGCCACCGATCAACCTGAAATAAACCGCCAGGCGGCGGAGGAGGCCAGGGCGTCGGGCGCGTTAGTGAATGTCGCCGATGCACCGGAAATATCGGATTTTTATGTACCCGCTCATATAGCACATGGCGATTTGTTGATAACTGTATCTACAGGTGGGGGCAGTCCCGCATTGGCGCGGCAGTTGAAACAAAAAATTGCTGAAGATTACGGTCCGGAATACGGCCACTATCTCGCGCTTGTGGCCAAGCTTAGGCTTGAGATGAAAGAACGGTTGGCCACTTCTAAAGACCGGGAAAAATTTTGGCGGGAAACTATTGACCATGAGACGCTTGATTTGCTTAGAGCAGGCAAGTTTAGCGAAGCAGAGGAGAGAATACGACATGCAGTTAGTTGTGCTTGGCCTGAATCATCGAACGGCTCCCGTGGAAGTTAGGGAGTGCTTCTCTTTTTCCGAGGAACAAATCAAAGCAGCTTATAAGCGTCTTCATGAATATGATGATATTCGGGAATGCGTTATTTTGTCTACCTGCAATAGAACCGAGATGTATGCGGTTGTAGAGGATGCTGATGACGCTTTGCCGGTGATGCAGGAATTCCTTGATCATATGTCGCCTGGTGTATTAGCCGAGACGATCTATGATTATTTATTTTATTTTCAGGAAGAGGAATGTATCAGGCATTTGTTTCGCGTTAGTGCCAGTCTTGATTCGCTGGTGCTTGGGGAAGGCCAGATACTTAGTCAGGTAAAGACTGCATACGCCATAGCGCGGGCAGCCGGTTCTACGAGTACGGTTCTTAATACTTTGTTCAATCGAGCGATTGCTGTTGGCAAAAAAGTTCGTACAACCACCCGGATTGCTTATAATGCGGTTTCTGTCAGCTATGCTGCCGTGGAATTAGCCAAGAAAGTATTAGGCGATTTGTCATCGTCTAATGTTTTAGTGTTGGGCGCAGGCGAAATGAGTGAGTTGACAGCCAAACACCTCGTTGCCAGCGGTGTTAAAACCGTATTCGTATCCAATCGTAATTTCGACCGGGCTGTCGCCTTAGCCGATAAATTTCGTGGTGTGGCTGTGCCATTTGAAGACTTTATGAAATGTGCTGTCGACGCTGACATTGTGATTACTTCAACCGGTGCCCCGCATTATATTATCAGAGCGTGGGATGTTGCTCACCTTATGCCTAAACGGCAGGGACGTCCTATCTTCTTTATTGATATTGCTGTGCCGCGGGATATTGAGCCGGAAGTTGGCGCCATCGCCGGCGTAACTTTATATAATATTGACGATTTAGAGGCTGTTGTTGAATCAAATATGCGCGAACGGGAACAGGAAGCTAAACAGGCGGAACATCTTATTGATGAAGAAATGACCGATATTATTGAAAGGTTCCGCTATTTGTCTTACCGGCCTACTTTGGCGCGGCTGACTGACAAAGCCGAACGAATTCGTCAACGGGAAATTAAGCGGGCTCTGGCCAAATTGCCTGATATTTCGGCCGACGACCGGCGGATATTTGAGAATATGTCAAAAATGATTGTGAGAAAACTGCTGCGTGACCCGATAATCCGGCTGAATGAAGCAGCAGGTACAGATAAAGAGTACTATTATCAGGATGCCCTCCGTGATATGTTCAATCTGGATATCGCCCTGGAAATGTCTCGGGAACGGCAAGATCATCTAGGAGAGGAACGAAACAGTGAAACAAAAACTTGTCATCGGTACGCGCGGCAGTAAACTGGCTTTATGGCAGGCGAATTATGTGGCCGCCTGTTTGCGTGATCGTTATCCGGAAGTAACTATAGAATTAAAAAACATGGTAACAACAGGCGACAAAATTTTGGATGTGCCGTTGGCAAAAATCGGCGGCAAAGGGCTGTTTACAAAAGAATTAGAAGTAGCTATGCTGAGCGGCGAGATTGACTTGGCGGTGCACAGTCTTAAAGATATGCCCACCGAACTTCCGGCAGGCTTAGTGCTTGCCGCCGTTACCAACCGGGTTGACCCCGGTGATGCTCTAATCAGCCCTAAGTATAAAACCTTGGATAAACTACCGGCTAAGGCACGGGTGGGTACTTCCAGCCTTAGGCGCAAAGCCCAGTTATTAAATGCAAGGCCTGATCTCACTATTGTTGATTTGCGGGGTAATCTTGATACCCGGCTGAAAAAGCTTACCACCGAGAACCTTGACGCCATTCTGCTGGCCGTTGCCGGTCTGAGAAGGCTGGGCTGGGATGAACATATTACTCAGGTCTTGCCGCAAGATATTTGTCTTCCTGCGGTAGGCCAGGGAGCTTTGGCTATTGAAGCGCGGGAGAATGACACAGAGACACTGGCTATGCTGGAGTTTCTGAATCATGAATCAACCCGGCAGGCGACACTGGCGGAACGTGCCTTTTTGGCAGAAGTTGAGGGTGGCTGTCAGATACCTATTGGTGTCTATGGGCAGGCTGGCGACGGAGAGCTTACACTAAATGCGGTAATTATGTCGCCTGACGGCAAGGAAGTCGTGCGTGATACTTGCACCGGCCAAGTGGAAAACGCAGCCGAATTAGGCCGTATGCTGGCTGTGCGAATGCTCGAACGTGGTGGACGCGAGATATTGGCCAAGCTGTTTGAGTAGAAAAAATAATTAGGAGGACTCCAATGAAACAGGGAATTGTCTACTTAGTTGGCGCTGGTCCCGGCGACTACGGGTTGATTAGCATAAAAGCAATAGAATGTATTAAACAGGCCGATACAATTGTATATGACCGGCTGGCCGATGACCGGTTATTGGATCATGCCAAGCCCAATGTAGAACTTATTTATGTTGGTAAAGCTTCCAGCGATCATACCATGCGGCAGGAAGATATTAACCAGCTGTTGGTAGATAAGGCTCAGGACAGTAAAGTGGTTGTGCGTCTTAAAGGCGGAGACCCGTTTGTTTTTGGCCGTGGCGGAGAAGAAGCGCTTAAGCTACTGGAAAACAATATCAAATTCGAAGTAGTACCTGGCATTACTTCGGCTATTTCGGTGCCTGCCTATGCGGGTATCCCAGTGACTCACCGGGGAATAGCTACTTCGTTTGCTGTGATTACCGGACATGAAGATCCGACTAAGGCTGAATCCAATATGAAATGGGATAAGCTGGCTACCGCTGTTGATACCTTGGTATTCCTGATGGGGGTGGAGAACTTACCCCATATTACCCGTAACCTTATAGAACATGGTCGTCCGGCCGAAACTCCGGCCGCTGTTATCCGCTGGGGTACAAAACCGGAGCAGGAGGTTTTGGTTACAACTGTGGGGCAGGCAGCCGGTGACGTGGCTGCAAAAGGACTAAAGCCGCCGGCGATTTTCATTGTTGGTCAGGTTGTTGCCTTACGCGATAAACTTGCTTGGTTCGACAACAAGCCGATGTTTGGGAAAAAGGTGCTTGTGACCCGGGCACGAGAGCAGGCAAGCGCTCTTACAGCAGGCTTAGCTAAGCTGGGTGCTGACTGTATTGAGGCCCCGGCAATAAAAATTATGCCGCCGGAAACGTATCAGCCACTCGATGATGCTATTGCCGAGATAAAAGAGTACGACTGGCTAATTTTTACCAGTGTTAATGGGGTAGAGCATTTCTTCGACCGCCTGGCTGCTGCGAAGCTGGATACCAGAACTATCGCGGCTAAAGTTGCGGCTATTGGTTCCCAGACTGCCAGCCGTCTGCAGAGTTATGGGATTACCGCCGATATTGTTCCGGCGGAATTTAGAGCCGAGGGCATTATTGAAATGCTCGAACCTCATATAACGGCAGGTATGAAAGTACTTATCCCCCGTGCTGTTGTTGCCCGGGATATCCTGCCCGAAAAGTTGAAAGGGCTGGGAGCTTGTGTAAACGTAGTGCCTGCTTACCGCACTGTCACCGGTGATACCGATGGTCAAGTGTTGGCTGATAAGCTGGCCGCAGGACAAATTGATCTCGTTACTTTTACCAGTTCCTCTACTGTGACCAACCTTTTGCATTTATTAGGAGCTAATGGTGCTCAGCTTGTTGCTAAAGCCAAGGTTGCCTGTATCGGGCCAATTACGGCCGAAACTTGTATGAATCACGGCATAAAGCCTGATGTAATAGCCGAAGAATATACCATCAAAGGGTTAGTGGAAGCCATAACGACATCATTTTGTGACTAACCCTCTTAAAACTACCATGGAAGTTTAGTGAATAGCTTCAGGTGAGGGTTAACCCACCTGAAGCTAAGTCTACTTTATCCGATAACTAACCCGCTCTAGAACTCCAGCTTCTGTAGTTAAGAGCGGATAAGTTCCTGGATAAGGGCGACTAACCTTCAGCTGGAGCGAGCTCTATCTGAAGCTAAGTCTGCTTTATAGCGAGGAGGAATAACTATGTCTATTATTCACCGTCCCCGGCGGCTCAGAGTGAGTGCCGGAATTCGTAGTATGGTGCAGGAAACGACATTAACAGCGGCTAATTTAGTCTATCCGTTGTTTGTTGTGCCGGGCACCAATGTAAAAAAAGAAATTTCTTCGTTACCGGGAAATTTCCATCTATCACCCGATAAGGCTGTAGAACTGGCGAAAGAGGTATATGACTTAGGTATCCCTGCTGTATTGGTTTTTGGTTTACCTGAGTACAAGGATGAACGCGGCAGCAGTGCCTGGGATATGAGCAGCCCGGTACAGCAGGCTATATTAGGTATCAAACAGGCTGTTCCCGACCTTGTTGTTATAACTGATGTTTGCTTGTGCCAGTACACAAGCCATGGACACTGCGGCTTGTTAAACGGACATAAAGTAGATAACGATCCGACGTTACCCTTGTTGGCGGCAGTAGCGCTCAGTCATGCGAAAGCCGGTGCGGATATGGTTGCCCCGTCAGATATGATGGATGGCAGGGTGGCTGCCATTCGCGATGAGCTAGACCGCTCTGGTTTCAGTGATGTAAGTATCATGTCCTATGCTGCCAAATACGCTTCGGGTTACTATGGTCCTTTCCGTGATGCCGCTGATTCGACTCCGCAGTTTGGGGACCGCAGGGCATATCAAATGGATCCGGCTAACTCCCGGGAAGCACTCAAAGAAGTTGCTCTGGATATTGAAGAAGGAGCCGATATTGTTATTGTCAAACCGGCCTTGGTTTATCTTGATATTGTCCGTCAGGTAAAAGACCAATTCATGCTGCCTGTGGCTGCTTACAACGTTAGTGGTGAATATGCCATGGTTAAGGCCGCTGCGGCACAGGGCCTTATTGACGAAAAACGTATAGTATTGGAAACGCTTGTTAGTATGAAGCGAGCTGGTGCGGATATTATTATTACCTATCATGCTCTTGATGCTGTACGCTGGTTAAAGAGCTAAGAACGGGGAGGATGAAGAGCATGGCGTTTAATTTGAATAAATCAGCTGCCGCTTTTGCCGAGGCCAAGCGGCATATTCCTGGTGGAGTAAATAGTCCGGTACGCTCATTCCGGGGGGTTGGCGGAACGCCGCCGTTTATTGCCAGAGCAGCCGGCAGCAGGATTTATGATATTGACGGCAACAGTTATATCGATTATGTCGGTTCGTGGGGTCCAATGATTTTAGGACACGCTCATCCTGAGGTAGTCAGTGAAATTCAGGATGCAGTAGCCCGAGGCACCAGTTATGGCGCTCCTACTTTGTTAGAAACTGAACTGGCGCGGATGATTACTGAAGTCATGCCATCAATGAAGCTCGTCCGGTTTGTAAATTCGGGTACTGAAGCTACTATGAGCGCTTTGCGCTTAGCGCGCGCTTATACTAATCGCAATAAGATAGTTAAATTTGTTGGGTGCTATCATGGCCATCACGACAGTCTGCTGGTTAAAGCCGGCTCAGGTGCTGCCACTTTCGGTGTTCCTGACAGTCCTGGAGTACCGCCGTCTATTGCCGGTAATACCATCACCGTAAACTATAATGATGAGCAAGCTTTGGCCGAAGCTTTTGCCCAGAATGGCCAAGAAATTGCCGCCGTAATTATTGAGCCGGTTGCCGGTAATATGGGTTTGGTTCTGCCGAAAGAAGGTTATTTGGAGAAGGTACGGGCAATTACCGAAGAGTACGGCGCATTGTTGATTTTTGATGAAGTTATGTGCGGTTTCCGGGTAGCTTATGGTGGGGCGCAGGAAGTCTATAATATCACTCCGGACCTCACCTGTTTGGGTAAGGTAATCGGTGGTGGTTTACCTGTTGCCGCCTATGGGGGCCGCCGCGATATTATGGAAATGGTTGCCCCGGCTGGTCCGGTATATCAAGCCGGTACACTAAGCGGCAATCCGTTGGCGATGACCGCCGGACTTGCCACTTTACGAATTTTAGCACATACGCCGGATTTTTATGAAAAAGTAATTGCTGCAACTACTGCCTTATGTGCAGGGGTTAAAGAGCAGGCGGAAGCTTACGGTTTCAACTATCAATTCCATCAGGCGGGAACCATGTTTGGTATCTTCTTTAATGACAAACCTGTTTACGATTACGACAGTGCCAAACTTTCCGATATTGGTGCGTTCAATACCTTCTTCCACGCCATGTTAGAACAAGGGGTATATTTGGCTCCTTCACAATTTGAAGCCGCTTTCATGTCCGGTGCGCATACCCAGGCGGATATGGAAGCAACGATCGAGGCTAGCCGTAAGGCATTTGCCAAAGTAGCAGAATATTGTCAGAAAAAGTAAAGAGCAATAAAAGTGAAAAGAATTCCCTCTGTACAATGTTACAAAGGGAATTCTTTTCTTATGACGAATAATGTAAAATATTACGAGAAATTGCGAATATTTTCCTTATGAAATTCTAAGATAAGTCTTTGCTTTTACTTCCAAAATACGTTAATATATTACCAGAAGATTGCAAATTATTATTACTCCGGCAGTTGTAAAGGAGTTTTTGAAGCAATATGACCACAAAGAAACGCCTGCATGCGGCGAGAATGGGGGGAGATCCAGTCTCACAGCTGCAGATCATAGCCAGGCAAATTAGCAGTATTTCGGCATTGTTTACTATGCTTGTGGCGATAATTACCCCCGGTGCACATTGGGTGATGGTTGTAATACTTGCTGCTCTGTACATAGGTTATAATATGTATTTAAGTTTGAAACGGGCAAAACCGCATCTTGGGGAATTAGCCATCGACTTAATGCTTTGTGCCGGCCTTACGATATCTGGTGCTATGTATAGTAATGTATTATACTATCTACTGCTAATGCGAATGGTGCTAAAGGTAGGCCGTGACCGGGCATGGCGAATGACTATAGCCGTCTCTTCTGTATATTTGCTCGCTAATGCGATTGTCTGCGATGGAGTTTCGTTAACTTTTCTGATGGAACGTTTATATAATGTTCTAGGATTTTCCGTTCTTGCTTTTACTGCCATTTATATGCTTAATGTAGTAACTTTGCAACTTAAGCATGAAGGGAAAATTGCAGAACTAATGAAGGAGAACGCCCATCATTATGAGTTGGCCCATACCGACGAACTAACCGGTTTATTGAATCACCGGGCTTACTTAGAGAAAACGGCCGAGTTGCAACAGTATGTGTTGCTTGTTGTAGATATAGATCATTTTAAAAAACTTAATGACACCTATGGCCATTTGTTTGGCGATCAGGTACTAAGTACAGTAGGTAATA
>CAZCEN010000087.1:0-11639 GCA_964497205.1 uncultured Sporomusaceae bacterium | reverse complement strand
TATTCGGCTGCAATGTTCCTAATAGCCAGTACAATCAAAGATGCACTCACCAAAGCATCCTGACGTTCTGCAACGGAGATTGCGCCGGAATGACCAGTCATACCAGTAACTGTTATCTTTAGTCTAGTAGGTGCGAAAACTTTATCTACAATACCAATATTGATACTCTTCTCATCTAAAATTTCACCATGCTCAAGATGTAGTTCTACAAATCCTTTAATACTATTAGCCGGCCGCGCTGCATTTAGAGCGTTATCAATTTTAAGTCCGATTTTTTCTAATTCTGAGGCTAAACTAATTTCTTCATGGTCCTTGATTCGTTTCAATACAGCAGGAGTAGTTAGTCCGGCCATTACCTTACTTCCTATAGTGGCAAAGGAAAATCTACTGGATTCTTCAGCGGCGAATACAACTACCTCCAAAGGATGTTTAAGGTCATCTCGAGTCTTCAGACGACTGACAGCCGCTAGCCCACACACGATTCCTAGCACCCCATCGTACTTTCCTCCGGAAGGTACGGTGTCAAGATGAGAACCTGTCATAACAGTTGCCGCCTCAGGATTAATTCCTTCTGGTACATACCGCCCGATAATATTTCCAATAGCATCAGTAATTACAGTAAGACCAGCACTTTGCATTAGTTCAACGATATATTTTCGCGCATGAAGATCATCGTCAGTAAAAGCCAGGCGTGTGACACCAGACTTATTTTGTCCAAACTGAGCGATATGCTCTATTTGTGCCAAAACCCAGGAAATGTCTTGTGAGTTATTAGTTTGAATAGCCATCGCCCCCTAAATAAATCTCTACTGACAGTATAACTCTATTTTGGTAAAAATTCCATAATCCATTTTAAAAGATAAAACGCTTGGAAGTCCAAGCGTTTTTATCTTTTAACCTAATATTCCTTGTTTTACAGTATCTAAACCAAGACGATCGATCATCATTCCGATACGCTCGAATTTGCGGGCGTTTTCTTTATAGTATGCAATTATTTTTTCAACAATCGACAGAACTTCTTCTTGTGGAACCTGCTCAATTAATACATCAGCAATTCTCGCTCTGGCACCAGCACAGCCACCAATAACTATTTTCCAGCCTTTTGCAGTACCGATAAGGCCAATGTCTTTAACTGAACTTTCGGCGCAAGAATTTGTACAGCCACTAACACCCAACTTTAGTTTTCCCGGCAATTCCAAGCCGTGGTATAATTTATCAAGTTCAAGTCCTAATGTTAAACCATCCTGCTGTGCTCGTTTGCAAAAATGAGTTGCCGGGCAAATTTTTACACTTCTTACACACAACCCAATGGCAGCACCTTTGTCCAGGCCTAGGTCTTCCCAGGCGGCATCGATTTTATCTTCAGCTATACCAACAATAGCAATCCGTTGTGCCGAAGTAAGTTTTAATGCCTTAGCACCGTATTTTTCAGAAACATCTGCTATTTTCCTCAATACATTTACATCAAGAATTACACCGCCGGGAATATGTGGAGCGATCGCATAAGTTTCTTTATCACGCTGTACAATTGCACCTTTTTCAAGTAAATCTGTTTTAGTCTCCATAATTTTATCCTCCTTTATGAAATAACCATATGTACCGGAATATTATTATAATTAGATATTAATTATAAATTTCCTGCTATAAAAATTTTTTTTTCACAAAGTGTTAAAAAAATATAGCGCTTGGACGCTATATTTTATGATTATTTGATTTTTACGCCAACAAATTTAATATTTCTCTTAATTTTACTACATGTTTTTGTTCTTCTTCTTTTAATAAATTAAAGATATTTCTGGCTTCTTCAAATTTAGCATACTTTGCTAGGGCATCATAAAATAAAATAGAATCTTTTTCATCTTGCATAGCAGCTTTTATAATATCAGTAAGGGTTTTAGCTCGTTCTTCCTTGTCTTTAGGAAAAATACACGGTTCGGCAAGGGCTGTCAGATATTTTGAAATTTCCGGGTCGAAAAGGTAATCATCTGAATCATAATTTTTACTCTCTCTAAGTTTTTGGTAGATTCCAGTAAATTGTTCATAATGCTTACTTTCTTCATTCATTAAAAACATAAACAAATCTTTATGACTTTTCGTCTCAGCTTGTTCATACGCTTTTTTGTAAAAATCGCGACCCCGTGCTTCCATATCAATGGCGATTCGTAAACCTTCCAGATCACTAAATAAATTACTCATGTTACAAGATTTTTTTTCCATCATACATCCTCCTTGACGGTTAAAAATACACTTATTTTATATTCCATATTTTCATTCAAAATCCTGTTATTTTTGTGACTTTTTTAACTTTTTACCTCTAAAATATCATTTTATTTAAGTTAATAAAAAACAATCCGCTTTCGTGCCATATGGTACGAAAGCGGGTTGTTACGAGAGATTTCACTTTGAAAATCATCGAGGCTTTTCAAAGTTAACTATGTTAGCAAATATGAATCATATTCTTTTCGTATTGGCGATACAGGAGCTTTAATTCATTAACCTTATCTGACATCTCGATTTGCAATTGAGATGCAGTATCATAATCACCAGCTTGAATAGCATCTTTTATACGGGTAAACAGGCTTTTTTGCGAGAAACAATCCTTTGCCAAATACATTCTAAGAGCATTGATCTTTTCCCAATTAGATAGATCAAGATCACAAGCGGAGTCAGCATCATGGAGAGGTTTAGCCTCTTTTACTATGTCAAGGTTCTCCGGAATAATACGGTTTAACAATTCTGTTTTCCAACGAACAAGCGCACCGGCCACAAACGCTTTAACAAGTTCTGGACGGAAAGCTCCGCCAATAGTCATCGTCTTAACTTTATCGGGATATTTACTGATGTTCTGCATATTTTCCCAAACAGTAGCAGGCGGTTTTCCAAATAAACGGTTGCGCTCTTCTTCGGAATAATCGTCAAAAACGTCATGCTCGCTGCGATAGGCGCGATCTTTTTCCAAATAGAAACCTTGTTGCCCGGCATCTTTTGATAGCTCGGCTTCCAGCTCTTCTACAGATTTTCCGGAATTAACAGCAGCTTTGATACCATCAAGCATGCCCATATAAAATGCGGTAATGGCAATGTACGTATTTGTGTAAGGATTTGGCGAACGTACTTCAAAGCGGGTAGCCATTGGATTATTAACATCACGAACAAGTCCCGCAAGAATTGTTCTGTTGCGCGAAGGCACAGACGGATTATGTCCTAATGAAGTTACAATACATACCGGAGCCTCAAATCCGGGTTTTAAACGGTTAAGGGAGTCATTGGTAGAGGAAATAAACGGATTGATAACCTCATAGTGCTTCAAAAGACCCATGATAGCTCCATAACCGATAGCACTTAAGAAAGCCTTCTTCATATCAGTCGGCGCGAATAAATTTATAATTTTACCTGATTTAAGCTTTGCTGCTATACCAACATGGGTATGTTCACCACTACCAGCAACACCAATTATTGGCTTAGCTTTAAAAGTTACTTCAAGACCGTTAGCGCGGAAAGCTTCTTTTACTATAATTCTAGCTAGTAGTTCATTGTCGGCACATTGAAGAGCATTAGAGAATTTCCAGTCAATCTCAAGCTGTTCCATTACGTGATTCAGATGTCCGGTTTCATCAATTGTTGCTTTAACGCCGCCAACTTCTTTATGGCCCATTTCTGGTTCGAGACCATACTTAGCCATGGTAATTATAGCCTGTTCCATAGCAGTGCGGACATTACCACGTGTCCGTTGCCAGTATTGCTCCTGCAAAACCTGGGATGCGGAAAGCTCCTCTACTTCAGCTTTATTCGCTGGAGTTTTTACCCAGAATTCCAATTCAGTAGCGGCAGTAAAGATAACATCTTCAATATCTGCCCCATTTATATGTTCTAAGCCGGCAATCTTACCATTTTTTTGGAAGAGTTCTTTTAGTTCGGCTTTAATGTACTCTAAACTTTGCGCTAAAATGGAACGTGAATCAACTCGTAAGCCATTATGCACAAGGAATGCAGGAATCCGAAGTGTACCAACTGGTTTGCCGGTTTCCTCGTCAATATGTTCGAAATTGTAATCTACAATCCAGTTAACACTGCCATCTGCCAGCATATCTAATTTAGCATTGTTTAATGTCGCAATACCGGTGAGAACAACGGAAGATCCGTCTGTTTGTACTGCGCTTCCATTGAAGAAGTCATCCATGTCTTTAATAAATATTTGGATTGGTATTTTTTCATCAGTATCATTACCAGCTAAATCGATGCCGACCAACGAAGCAAACTTAATTTCCGGATGATTATTGAGCAAGCTCTTGAGTTCGTCTTTGTTAAACTTACCAGCAGGAATTACGTACACTAAATCTTTAATCATTTTCCTTCACCTCATACATAAATGTGTTTTAGTATAGGTTCCCTCAATAAACCCTAGTCAATTCTATAAAGAAAACACGACTGCACCAGGCTTTGGCAAAGATGCCAGTCAATGTTAACTTTATCCAGGAGAAAACTAATCTTTCAGGTTTAAAAAAAACAGACTCCTCCACCTTAAATATGTGAAGGAGTCGTCATTGACTCAGGAATTTTTAAATTATGTACTAATTATAGCACAAAAAATTATTTTGTCTATACATTATTTTAGTTTTTAAAATTTATTTTCAATAGCGTTCATTAATCCTGTTCGTGGGGAAGTTTTCCATCATTATTCATGCGGGCAACCAGAACCATCGAGGCGATAATCGCTATTAAACCGGCTACTATAACAGGCGTTGTTAACATGTGGGGAGGCAAATATTCATACAAGCCATATACGCCGAAGAAGATAAAGATTATTGCTGCAAACCATTTTACTATTCGTTCAGGGATTTTCTTACCTAATACTACACCGATGACAATGCCAATTGCATTAGCTATCATCATGCCAGCAGTAGTTCCTAACCAAACTGGTATGATCTCGCTGGCAAACTGAGCAGCTAATGCAACAGTTGCTAACTGTGTTTTATCCCCCATTTCAGCGATAAAAAACGCAATAGTTACCGTCCAAAAGGGACTGCGGTGAGTGGGTTTGTCTTCATCATTAAGTTCATCCCCCCGGATTGTCCACAATCCAAAAATAATAAATGATGCCGCTGCGGCAATTTGCACATACTGTAATGGTATAAACATAGTAATGTAACTGCCAACAATCACTGCAAACAAATGATTTAGTATTGTGGCAACAAAAACACCCAACAAAACAGTTGGCCATGGATAGCGGGTAGCAAAGGCCATCCCGAGTAATTGAGTCTTATCCCCCATCTCGGCAAGTACCACAAAGGTAAGTGCCGTTATGAATGCTGTCAAATCGATCCCTCCATATTAATATTTAACCCTATATAGTATGGCCAAAATCAGTATTGTTTGAAACCCAAAACTTTACAATGATATATGTTTAGGCTAATATGTTTCTATAAATATCGAAAGGGTGATTATCAGATGGAGTTATTGGATGCAATCCATAACCGGCGTTCTGTACGAAATTATACTAATGCGAAAGTAGATAAACTAACAATTGAAAGGTTACTAAGCGCCTCAATACAGGCTCCAAGCGCCATGAACTCTCAACCTTGGGCCTATGCCGTTATCCAAGATGCCAACTTGTTGAAGGAGTACTCTGACCGAAGCAAACAACTTCTTCTCGGTTTACTTGATAAAGTGCCGGAACTTAACAAATATGAAACGGCGCTTGAAAACCCTAATTTTAATATTTTTTATAATGCCCAGTCATTAATTATCATTTTTGCAAAATCAAAAGGATTACACAGCAATGAAGACTGCTGTTTAGCGGCACAAAACCTCATGTTGACTGCGCACAGCCTTGATCTTGGCACTTGCTGGATTGGTTTTGCCCGCCCCTTCTTAAACTCCCCAGAGGTAAAAGATGAACTCAATATTCCAGACAGTTATGAAGCTGTGGCACCAATTATCTTGGGTTATCCAAAAGTTAATCCGCCTTCTGTTCCTAGAAATAATCCCGAAATATTATTTTGGAAATAATACAAAACCCCGCAACCAATAAAGGTTCGCGGGGTTTTCATACGTAGGTAGCATCTGAGTGGTCAATAAGCCGAGTTCTGTTCCGCATTAGCGGCGACGATCATTTATCTGGGCCAACAGTTGCCTGCAGGCTCAAGCGACACAACCCGGAAGGCTCAGCGGGCAGCTTCATCCCTTCCCTATTCGGTCTTGCTCCAGGTGGGGTTTACCTAGCCAATCAGTCACCTGATTGCTGGTGCGCTCTTACCGCACCGTTCCATCCTTACCTGAAAAATCAGGCGGTCTACATTTCTGTGGCACTTTCCCTAAGGTCGCCCTCGCTGGACGTTATCCAGCACCCTGCCCTATGGAGCTCGGACTTTCCTCGGATGACAAGCATCCGCGATCATCTTTCATACTCAGATGTATTCAACTTAGGTATTAATAATAGCACTATGTTAATAACAAGTCAATCATGATTAATTGAATGTATCAGGCATTAAGTGTTTTGCGAATGGTATTGATTTTAGCTGGAATATCAACTGCACCAACAATGTCTGTTACTATTGCTACAATCTTTGCACCATGTTGTTTAACCTCACTTGCATTATGTTCTTTTATTCCTCCAATTGCAACAAAAGGGATATCATGATTTTTGGCAACATACTCAAGATAGTCAAAACCTACTGCCTGACATACATCTTTTTTCGTCGTAGTAGGGAAAATGGGTCCAACACCAATATAGTCTATACATCCTAACTCCACTGCCGCTCTTGCTTGTTCCGGCGAGTGGGTGGACAACCCCAGGATCATGTCATTGCCAATTAATTCCCTAACCTTTGCTGGAGGCAGATCTTCTTGTCCCACATGGACACCGTCTGCACCAGTCATCAAAGCTAAATCAATATGATCATTAATGATAAAAGTTACACCGGCTTTTTTGGTAAGCTCCCGAATTTTTAAGCATTCATCATACATTTTTCCAGCTTTTTTATATTTTTCCCGGTATTGAATTACTTTAATACCACCTGCAATCAACAACTCTGCGACTTCAACATTATTTCTGCCAAGAGAATGTTCCTCATCCGTAAGGGCATAAATATCTGTTGATAAAAAATTAGCCATACCTTTTCTTGGTGCCATTTTATTAGCCCTCCATTATCTAGTATCTAAAAAATGACTGACTATAATACCCGCCTGTTTAGCGGCAACAACTTGTACTCTGGGGGCAAGCGGCGGACATTCCGTGCTGACTGCTGTTGTTAGGTCGCCAACTACGAAAAAGTTATCTTTTATCTTATGGATAGTAATATTGTCACTGTTGCCCCAGCCGGCTAAACCAGATGCAGCTATTACCAGTTTGGGAGAATTTAGATAGTTTTCTACAATCAGCTTTTTACATTCCGGTCTGTCGAATGCTTCAACAATAACATCGCAATCATCAAAGAAGATATCCTGAGTACTATATTTTCGGTGTGCTGCTTCAATCTGTACATCCGGATTAATAAGTGCGAGGTTACTTCTAAGTGCCTCGACCTTAGGCATCCCAATTTGGTGCAGAAAGTAGAATTGCCGGTTTAAATTACTGGCTTCAATTTTATCGAAATCAATAATTTTAAACAATTTAAAACCTGTACGTACCAGTATTTGGGCACAATTGGAACCAAGTCCCCCCGCTCCGGCAATACCAATTTTAATATTGGATAACTTATCCAAAACGCTATCTGCTATATATCTATTAATTCCCTGCTCAAATTGATTCATAGTAATCACCACATTTGCCAGTCTTTAAAAACAGGCTGGTAATTTTGTGAATACAACATGGCCGCAATATCAGCTACACTTCGTTCATCCGATATCTCAAACTGGCTGACAGACGCCTGGGTTGAATGCCCCCCAACAGCAGTACATGAACCAGCCGACATTTTGGTTATTCCGAGCTTAACCATGTTATTACGTAATGCGGCACTTTCACGTGTAGATAAAGTGATACCGCCTCGCGGCATGAACAGACGAAATGCAAGCACATACTGAACAAGGTTTTTATCACTGACAATAACTTTAGGCGGAAAACCACCGACATGGGGTCTCATTCTCGGCGGTGATATGCTTATTTCAGCATCAAGATACTTACGTTGTAAATAATCTGCATGTATGCCTGTAAAGAATGCTTCTTTGCGCCAATCATCAAGACCAAGCAAGGCACCAATATTGACACTGCGCATGCCGGCTTGACATGCGCGTTCAGGAGCATCAAGACGATAATGGTAGTCACGTTTAGGACCTGCCGGATGAAGCTCGGCATAAGTTTTCTGATTATATGTTTCCTGATAGATTGTCATACCGTCCACGCCACTTTTAACCAGCGCATTATATTCATCAGTATTCAGTGGATATACTTCAATGCTGATAGAGGTAAAATATCCTTTTAATATTTCTACACATTGCCTAATATATTCCACCGAAGAATGGTATCGAGATTCACCGGTAAGTATTAGAATATGTTTTAAGCCTGTAGAAACAATCGCTTCTGCTTCGGCTTTAACTTCTTCGAGCGATAGTTTTTTGCGCTCAATTTGATTATGCGCATGAAAACCGCAGTAGACACATTGATTCACGCAATAATTTGCTAAGTAAAGCGGTGTGTAAAGCAATATTGTTTGGCCAAAATGCTGAACAGTAAGGCGATGCGCTTTCTGAGCCATCACTTCTAAATGGTTTTCGGCCATTGGTGACAGTAAGGTCAAATAGTCCCAAACCGTTAAATTATCTTTTGCAATAATCCGTGAAATATCAGCATCGGTTATTTGATTATAAGTATCGGCAAAGTTCCAGTCCCGATACTTTTCTATTTCTTGATAAAAGCTCATTTTTCCCCTCCGATCGCGCAAAAAAAATTTATTTATCCTTAACTAACCCACCTACTTATCCAAAAATCCGGTTAACGGTGACGAAGCGCTTGCATATTCTTGAATAGCCCCAGGGCCGGCCAAAAAAGCTTTACGACCGGCGGCAACCGCCAAACCAAAAGCTTCGGCCATTGCTTCGGGATCGCTGGCTGTTGCTACTGCTGTATTTACCAAAACTGCTGCTGCACCCATTTCCATGGCTTCGGCTGCTTCCGAAGGGCGGCCGATACCCGCATCTACAATAATGGGTAAGGATATTTCCTCGATTAGTATCTTAATAAGTTCTTTCATTTTTAACCCACGATTTGTTCCAATAGGTGCCCCAAGAGGCATAACAGCAGCGGCACCAGCTTCTACCAAACGTTTGGCTGCCATCAAATCAGGACTCATATAAGGGAGTACAACGAAGCCTTCCTTAGCAAGGGCTTCAGTTGCCTTAATTGTTTCCATGTTATCAGGCAGTAAGTACCGGTTATCGGAAATAACTTCAATTTTGATCCAATTGCCACACCCGGCGGCTCGGGCCAAACGAGCTATGCGAATAGCTTCTTCAGCATTTCTAGCGCCAGATGTGTTTGGTAATAAGGTGCAGTGCTTAGGTATATAAGTAACAATGTTTTCCTCTTTGTGATCGGGATCTACTCGCCGCAATGCCACTGTTATTACCTGTGCTCCAGCGGCATTTACAACTTCTGGGATAAGTGTATTAGATGCAAATTTCCCTGTTCCTAAAAACAACCTACTGGTTAATTTTGTTTCACCAATTTGTAGAATGTCATTCACTGGACTTTTTTTCATAGGTCAGCCTCCTCCTACAAAACTAACTACCTCGAGGCAGTCTTCTTGTTGTAATACAACGGTTTGCCAGTCTTCTTTTCTGACGATGTTACCGTTATATTCGATGATAACCACATCAGGATTAAAGCCCTCTTGACCAACCAGTTCGGCTATGGTAATACCTTCTGCGCCGATGATTTTTTTACCATTTACAATTAATAGCATGGGGGAATTCCTCCTTTTAAAAAATAAAAAAACACGTCCCCCGAATGGTAATGACGCGCATTGTTATACACGACCTTCCTCCGCAGGTATTATCCCGATCAGGTATGGAGGTCAGGAACTCACTAGTTCCACTCTCAGCCCATAACATGAGCTCCCTCGGTCACTCAATATTTATTTATTACTATTTTATAGCATACTGAAATAATCGTCAAAATTGATATAAGCTTTTATTTGGGCAAATTTGTTAATAAACTGTAAATATATCTCTATTTGAGGTACTAGCAATAATTTCTATACCAGAGCCATTCTTTTTTATAAAATTTGTTAAGTAGGAGGCGACACATTCTACTACAGGCTGTTCGGTAGCAAAATGACCCGCATCGATAATCACTAAGCCTTCAGCAACAGCATGTTGGGCTTCATGATATTTTACATCACCAGTTATCAGTACATCCGCGCCGGCTTTAACAGCGTTTCTGATCAAATCTGCACCACTGCCGCCGCATACTGCCACTCTGGTAATCTTTGTGGTAGTTGAACCGGCTGCTTTCAACGCAGTAATATTCAGGGCTGTTTTTACCCGATCAATAAGAGTCTCTAAAGTAATTGTTTCGTCAAGACGACCTATACGCCCTAAACCATAGCTTGCCCCTGAATTTAGCAGCAAATATTCATCATAGGCGACTTCCTCATAAGGATGTGCGGCTATCATGGCATTAATAACTTGAGTCTTTAAATCCATAGGCACTATAGTTTCTAGTCGGTATTCCGGCACAAATTCAAGGGAGCCTGTTTTACCAATGTAAGGACTAGTTCCTTCTAATGGAAGAAATGATCCTATCCCTTCTGTTGCAAACGAACAGTGACTGTAATTACCTATATGACCTGCCCCAGCCTCCGACATAGCCATTCTCACTTTTTCAACATGAGAAACAGGGACAAATACTACTAATTTGCATAGTTTATCCTGATGTACTGACGTCAATGCTTTGATATCTGTTAGTTTTAACTTTTGCGCCAGGATATCATTAACTCCCCCGGGAGCACTATCCAGATTAGTATGCGCGGCATATACAGCAATGCCGTTTTTAATCAGCCTTGTCAATAAGCTGCCTAATGGCAAATCCGCCCTGATATTCTTAATGCCTTTAAAGATCAGGGGATGATGGGCAACTATCATATCAGCGCCCATCTTTAATGCTTCATCAACAACTTCCCCATCAATGTCTAAAGTGACGATAACTTTATGTATGAGTTGATCAGGATCTCCTATGAGCAAACCGACGTTATCCCATTCTTCCGCTAGATGTTTTGGTGCCAGTTTTTCAAGTTCAGCAACAAGGGTGCGACACTTTATAGGCATAACATTCTATCCTCCAACTCGCTAAGCTTCTCAGTAAGGGCTTTATACTTTTCAGAATTGACAGCATCCCTACTACCAGCCATTGCCGATAGTACGCCTCGTAAATGGCTAAGCAGCTCTTCAAGATGCCGTTTTAGCAAAGGATGTTTATTTTTCCAAAGCAGCGGACCAATTTCGTATAGTACAGCTTCGAATGGACAATCGGTTCCAGGTTCCGCCGCAATAATTTGATATAGTTTCCCCTCGTCTTCTACTAGTTCTTCAGTGACAATCCTCCAATTATTTTCATGCAGCCAAATTCTAACGAGCGCCGCCGCAATCATAGGTTGTAAAATAATGCGCTTTAGATTAGCGGTGATTTCCGGCCGGGAGCTTAG
>CAZCEN010000086.1:5944-11663 GCA_964497205.1 uncultured Sporomusaceae bacterium | reverse complement strand
TTAACCATTGAACGGATAATAAATACTAAGGAACGTCGGTAAGCGCTAAAATTACTATCATCGTAAATTTTAGCACTCATCTTGACGTAATATATCATAATTTTATACCCCCTAGGTAATATCAGTGTATTTTAAATTTCGCAGCATTTTGTTCTAGCTCTTTTGTTATATCCATGTCAATGGCATCCAAAACAGCAAATCTCTTTCGATACAGATTACGTTTATTGGTTACCACTTGCTGCAAGCTTTTCCGCATTTCGTAACATGGCAACTCAAAAAAACGAGCATCGTCAGATATTTGACCACCTACTTCTCCCCAAAATTCATCAAATGACGTTTTAAGCCTACGATCCGCATAAAAACGGTGATTAACATATGCGCCATAATTAGACGCAGCATAAAGTTGCTCAATCTCGAGAAAGCGAGCAAGTATACGTATAACAAAAACCATCAGATTTTTAGGCCTATAACCAAAGAATGCTTTTGTTAAGCCGCGAATAGTTTGTGCTTCGCCTTGAGCACCTTGAATGCAACCAATCCACAATGCCGGTTTGTCCTTCCGATCTGGAGCTATCCAAAAACTCACTGAATAAAACCTTTTCTCACCAAGGGTAAGGCTAATCGCCATTAACCCTTCTTTTCTATATATACGGTCATAGTGTAATTTCAAAAAAAGGACTTCTTCTTGATATGGTTGACTCCATAAAACGATCCCTTCGCCAAAATAAATATTTCTTAGCGCCGCTTCTGATAAATGAAATTGCAAAAGTGAAAAGTGTTGCTTCAATATTTTAAATCTTTCTTCCATCGTTGATTTATGGTATAACCATTGGCGCGTCATTTGTTCAATAATACATGGATGCTCCAGTGTTATATTGAAAATTAGAGGATTAACTCCGAAATAATCCAATAATCTGGTCATAAATTTGTACTTAAATATGCCGTGCACGGCAAAAATTAATCGTCTCCAAATAATCAAGCGGGCTGGACTATTTCCTCCCCATATGTTCTTGTTCTGTATATAAAACAATAACTTTTGCCAATATGAAAATTCTTTATATGCCATAAAAACGGAACCATTTTTACTCGTCATTACCGTTACCTCTTTTTCTAAACTAAACCAATTGCTATAGCTATTTTTATCTTACAAACTGACTTGGTGGAAGCCATCATGTCAAAGCCTCATATGTAGTCATAGGCCTGAAAAGGATGTGGACTAAGTACGACGATGATGATCCGTATCTTCAGTGTCAATATAACTTTGCCAAATGATATAAAAGATACAAAAACCGCTGGTTATAAAGAGAATACTGAAAATAAAAGCTATCTCGGGTGCAAAGTGTATAAACGCTGTTAGCGCATCTATCTGTTCCAATACCTTGACTCCTCTCTTTCTATCCACCCGACCGGAAAATGCTCCATGGACTCAAGTTACTGCCCAAAGTCAGCATATCTACATTTTCTCAAACTAAAGAATAGCGATCGGTGGTTTTTGGAAACGGGTAATAACACCTGGAAGCAGGTGCCCTAAAATATAAAAATCAAAATGATGTTTATAAGATCATTTTGATAAATTGCAATGTGTTCAGTGTCCCAAACTGCTGAATGTGCTGGCAAGAATGTAAAGAAAAAAAGTACTGGGTGTCAGTGAACATAATGCTCAATATTATGAGCATAGGATTTAGTGCTAAAGTAATAGTTAAAGATAAAATAACAGTACAGCACCGGCTACAATAGCAAATGCTGGGTCAAGTTCCCCAGATGCCAATGGCCGGTGCATTACTTTGGGTGTATTCATATAGTAAGAATCTGTCCTTCCAAAGGGCTATGTGGCATCATCTCCTCAATTAAATAATAAATAAAAAAATGCCATTCTACCATTTACTCAAATCATGTTTTGAGTAATAAATAAAATGACATTTATCATATGACAAAAATATTAATATTAAATAAAACAGCAGGCCAATCCTTATACTTCTCCTTCAATGATTGATATCGGATCGACTTTTTTTAGCATGCGCCAAACGGGCAATAAACTGCTGAAAGTGACAAATAAGGGCATGGATAATAGTTTGAAAGTATAACTTTGATCCCATAGTACTAATGGAAGACCATGTTCCATCAAAATAAAGCTGCTTAGCGCCCATTCACATATTGCAGCGACAACTAGCCCACTGATGAATCCCAACAAATTAACCCCGGAAATTTCCAGAAACGCTTTCCCAATAATAGTTTGCCTGGTATGCCCTAACGCTTCCAACAGGCCGAACTCAGGACGTCTTTGGTAAAAATAGATATAAAACAGGAAACTGACACAAATGGTTACAATACCTGTAATTACTAGATAAATAATGTTAAAAATCATGATGATGCTTTTATTTACATTATTAAAAGAAACTTCTATCGCAATTGTGGTAATTAGCTTGCTATCCTGTTGGAAAAGGTGTGCTAAATAATTTTTAACTTGAGCAATTTGCCCTTTTTGGGGAATAATCAAAGTTGAGAGCTGATTTTCAGCAATTTGCTGTTTAATGCAGCCTAATTCAGATAATCCGATGACTGTTTGTCCATCAAAAAGGCCCACCAATCGATATTCTCCTTCTAACAACTCGGATTGAGAGAGGTTATTGCCAAAATGATCGCCGATTTTCAGTCCCTTATTGGCGGCGATTTTCCAATGCAAGACGACATCACTGGTACCCGGGGTTGGAAGTTGTCCATTGATTAAGGTAAGATTTAAATCGTCCATCACGTCTTCAATATCTTCTGCTTGTAAAAAAAGAATGTAGGCACATTCGATACCATACAACGAGACGGCTTCGACTGCAATTGGTAGAACTTTAGAGATTGCTTGGTTTTGGTCAAGTAATTGTCTTAGGCGGGCTCGGTTTTCCGGGGATTGTTTTGAACTATCAATCATGACCAATCTCGACATAGGTTCGAGCGTTGTCGCTTGATAAAAATTAATCATGGTCGTTGAAAAAACCAATAGGACGGATTGTAAGAAGGCGCTGAGAAAAGTCACCAAGAAAACTACTATAATTTTTCTTTGATTATTTTGGTAATACTTCAAAACGGAAAGCGGCTTGATCATTTTAACTCCTGTCCTTGTTTGAAATTACACATTTTCTGTTGATTCAGGGAGACTTGAGGGGATAGTAGTTTTAATAGTACGACCATCCCACATATGAACTACTCGGTCGGCCTGCTCCAAGATCGAATAATCATGTGTGGCCACCAAGATAGTGGTCTGACCTTTTAAATTCGCCAAAATATCCATTACCATTCGAGCATTGCTGTGATCAAGGGAAGCGGTCGGCTCGTCGGCAAAAATGACTTTGGGTTGATTCACCAAAGCACGGGCAATGGCAACTTTTTGACGTTGTCCAACTGACATTTTGTAAGGTTTCTGATTTGCAAAATCGGCAATGCCCAAAATTTCAAGGAGGTTGATAGCGGTATTGCGCCAGGCTTCTTGGCTTTGATTAACCACGGCTAAAACATTGTCGAGCACTGATAAATAATCAATGAGAAAATGGCGTTGAAAGATAAATCCATATTCTTTTCTGCGGATTTCCGCCAGATCATTATAAGACATGCCTTCTAATGCACGGTCTTGATAATACACCGTACCAACAGTGGGCTTTTTTAATCCGGACAGAATATACAATAGCGAACTTTTCCCACTTCCGGAGGGGCCGATCATTCCAACCATTTCGCCATGGTTTACCGAAAAGTTGACATCACGAAGTGCGTAATACTCATCATTTCGTTCATTACGATAAATAAGACTTAAATTTCGTGCCTCTAGCATTGTTTGCTCCTTTAATGTCATATCTTTTTTTCAAAGGCAGTAACTTTTTAATAATAATACAGCATTAGTCCGATCATTAACACCAATCTTACTATAAATGTTACTGATATAGTTACGAACTGTACCTTCGGAAATAAAAAGCCCCATCGCAATTTGTTTATTCGAAAAGCCCTGCGTTAGCATGGTAGCAATTTCTTTTTCCCGTTCGGACAGCTCAGCTAATGTTGAACTTGGTTTTTTGGGGGTAATTTTAAGCAATCCCTGGGCAAGTTTGGCGGCGACAGAAGGCGGTAAAATCATTTTTTCACCGATAGCATCATGGATGGCTTCCACTAATTTTTCGATTTCAATGTCTTTAAGTACATATCCGTTAGCCCCGTTAGCCAGAGCTTCCATGATATATTCTTCATCATTGAAAGTTGTCAACATAAGAACTTTAATTTCGGGATAAGTTTGCTTAATTTGTTTAACAGTCTCCACACCATCCATTTCAGACATTCGGATATCGAGCAATACCAAATCTGGAAGCGCGACTGGATTAAGTAATGCAAGAGCTTCTTTACCACTTGCCACAGCGGAGATAATATTTATACTTTCCTCCAAATTCAGGACTGTTTTTAATCCTTCTCTGAATAACAGTTGATCATCTACGATCATGATGTTAACTGGCATAATTTTGGGCCCTCCTGCAGTGGAATTGAAATACGAATTAGACAACCTTCCCCCGGTTTTGAATAAATGCTAAAAATCCCGCCCAGCCCTTTAACCCGTTCTTCCATGGTTGTCAAACCAAAGCCGGGGATTAGCTTTTTAGTGCCGACGCCATTATCCTGAAGTAAAAACTCAATCCATTCTTTAGTGCGCGTTAGATTGAACACAAAAGCAGTACTTTTTCCATGACGAATTCCATTGGTAATACCTTCTTGGAGAGCACGGTAGAGCGCTTTCTCTTCCTCTGAGGTAAGCTTGGGCAATTCGTCAATTTGATAACGTATATGAACATCGCTATGTAACATTGTTTCGAGAATCAAAGATTTAATCGCAGAAATAAAATCTAGCATATTGTTTCCTGAGTTAAGCGTTTCAACAGAGGTACGAATATCTTTCAGGCCTTTGCGAATTTGACTTTTGGCCAATTTGACTTTGGATGCCGCCAAGCCGGGATCAATCGCAATTAAACGCTCTCCAGCTTCCAGTCCCAGTAAAACAGTGGTCAACGTGTGACCAACTGTATCATGAATTTCTCGGGCTATTCGGTTTCGTTCCCTCAGAGCAGTAATATCCTCCAGCTCCATGGAGGTTTCTTTCAGTTTTTGATAAGTCTTTTCCAGTTCTTTGGTCTTAATTCCCAATTGAATCGTCACTTGTCGCAAATGTTCTTTCTGTTGAATTTGATAACGAATAAACGTCATCATGATGAAGCAGCCTAAAAAAATCATAAAATCGACCAAGAGTTGTGAAACTAAAAAGCTAAAATTAGGTGGTTGAAAATAAAGGTATCTTTCAAATCCGTGTATAATATACCCGATCAACGTGACTCCACCAGTAAAAATGGTTGAATAAGTTAAGGAAACATCGATAATTAGTACCAAATAAAAAATATAGGAAAAAGAACTTTGGTCAAAATAATTAATGGTAAAAACCATAATCAGATCAAGAATAATATTAATTTTGCCAAGATACAAATATCGAGTTGAGTCATATAATATGGCTCTGCGAATTGTTACGGATGTCACCAGTAGGCTGGAAATAAAGAAAAGCAACCAACATTTTTCCGAATTTTTTATAACAATTAAAACTATTCCTATTAATAAGATTAAATATATTAATAGGGTAATCGTAGTTTCGGTCTTTTCATCAGTAGTCAAATTGCTATCTGAAAAACTCATTTTGTTCCGCCTCACA
>CAZCEN010000086.1:2352-5844 GCA_964497205.1 uncultured Sporomusaceae bacterium | reverse complement strand
TTTACATTCAACTAACATGATTTACGTTAAGATACTACGACTATATCCCAAGTAAAGTTCAATCAGGCAGCCCTTTAATTATAAAGGACTGCCTGATTTGCACACAGCAACCAATCTACCATGATTTACAGAATAATCTCACCTTGTGCCAAAGTAGCTGCTGCGAATAATCTTATCCGCTATCTCCCACCCAGATACTGCCTGTTCCTTATCCCGCTCTGTCGTTGTCTGACCAATAAACTGGCCATCAGACAAAACGGCAAAATTCTTAGTGGTATTCAAAAGATTCCTCCCCATAGCGGTGCTCGCGTACTCCTGCTCATCGATTCCCATGAGATAGGCTACTGTCGGCAATATATCGATATGTCCGCCTATGGTTGGTATTTCCCGCCCTTGTAAATTTTTATGATAAACGATAAATGGAACCCTATGCTCGTCATCCAGCCACCAGTCTTCCGCCGGTGTAATACTTTTTACTTCTTCCGGATAGAGCTTATGTACACCAGTATGGTCGCCGTAAATCACGACAACGGTGTTGTCTAGAATTCCGGTTTTATCCAGCCGGTCCAAAAACTGGCCTAACTGGGTATCCGTGTAGTGGACTGTATGAAAACTCTTCCCCAGCATAGTTCCGGAAAATTTCGCGTCAACCGTTAATTCCTTGTATTTATCCGGCAATTCATAGGTACTATGATTGGTCAAAGTAATCATAAATACCAAGAAGGGCCATTTGCGCTCAGCGATCAGCGGTGCCGTCTGACGGAAAAAAGAACCGTCACTTAACCCCAGTCCAATTTGCTCATCTAATTGGAAGTTAGTTGAATCCAAACACAATTCATAACCTATCGACTCCATGTTATACTGCCAGTTCCAATAGGCTTTATTATCAGGATGCGCAGCCAGGGTTGAATAACCCTCTTTGCGAAACAGCTTCGGCAGCGAATTATAGGTGTTATTCGGATAACGGAAATACTCGGTACCCCGACGCAACGGGTATATCGAATTATTGGCCATAAATTCAGCATCCGCGGTAGTCCCGTTACTAACCTGTTCATAAAAATTGGAGAAATATAGACTATTTTTGAGTAAACGGTTAAGAACAGGGGTAATTTCCCGGCCATTTAACGTATGCTTCAAATAAAAAGTCTCCAATGACTCTACTTGAATAAAAATCAAGTTCTGTCCCTTAAACAATCCTTTATACTCATTGCCCGGCAACACTTCGTTCTTCTCACGGTACCAAGCCGTAATATTGTTTTTTTCCTGCGGGGTAAGCTCCAAGGGCCGACAGTCTGCAATATAGTTATACCCATCATATAAATGGTAGCCCAAGGGCGATAACCCGGTCACGGTCTGGCTAGGCGCCCAACACATGGAGAATAGCCACTGCTTTTGACCACGCTCTTCCGAAATATCAAAGATGTAATGAGCATAGCCCAAATAAACAGCAGCAAGCCCGGTTAATAGAACATACAGCAGTTTGTTTCTGTTTATTTGGTGACTTCGTCGATAAACAAACACTGTTGCCGCCATTAAAACTGGGATATCCCAAAACAGCTTACTATCTTCGCCTCTGCTCATTGACCATATACTGCTGCCTAAGTTTTCAAGATTGGCGGCCTGACTTATTGCATGCAGCGAGAGAAAAGTTGCAAATGCCCGGTAATGCCATAAATCAAAAAGAAAAATGAAGGACAGTACCAGATTGATTCCGATTAAGAACCATGCTCTATTCCGGCCTTTAAGTAAAAAGGCCGGTGATAAAACGATAATGATAAAAGCAAGATATACCGCGTAACTAGGCACAACTGCACAGAAATCCGCAAAATAAGCCTTTTGAAATTCCGTATAATTAACTACCCCTATTACCAGGGCCGATTTAAACAACAGTGCCAGTAAGGTACCAAGCCACAGCAAATAAAAGTAGTAGGATTGCTTCATAATGGCTACCCTCTGACTGCCTTGTTTTGTTTTAGCGCCCCCGGCCCGTCCTGCGCAACAGCAACCTCGGCCTCACCAAAGGTTTTCATATCACTCAGAACATGCAGCGAAGCCTTAAGCAACGACATCCCCATAGCAGCCCCTGTGCCCTCGCCGACATTCATAGCTAACTTTAAGTATCCAGGCAAATCCAGCAGCGCAAGAACGTCGGCATGCCCCGGTTCGGCGGGAAAATGCGAACCAAACAAATACTCTCTGGCTTGCGGTGCCATTTTTACAGCAAGTAAGGCGGCCGCACCGCTGGCAACTCCGTCCAGTACCACTGCCGCACGCTCCGATGCTGCGCCGAGTATTACGCCGACAAGTCCGGCAATGGCTAAGCTTCCTACTTTTGTCAGCACATCCAGCGGACTTTGCTTATCCGGATGATTCACCTGCAGCGCCTGTCTAATAATCGCGCTGTTCCTTTCCTCCCAGTCTGTCGCGAGCGGTGCACCATAGCAAGCGGCAATAGCCAGACCAGGAAGATTTCCGGCCATCCCCATTTCGCCCAAACCGATAATCTGTACCCCTTGGGCTATTTGTTCTCTGGCAATGGTTATTCCCAAAACAATAGCCCTCATGGTTTGTTCCTGGGTCATGGCGGAACCATTCGCCATATTTTCAGTACCATAGGCTATTTTTTCCGGCCGTACTCCCGAGAAAGGCGGCAAATCGGTGGCCACCCCAATATCGACAACCAGCGGTTTTGCCTGAGCATGCCCGGCAAGTACATTGATGATCGACTTACCCTGGGAAAACCGGTGAAGTTTCTGTGCTGTTGTCAACTGCCTGTTGTCCCAGGCAAATTCAGCAGCTACGCCATTATCAGCCGCCATAATAATAATGCTTTTTTGCAGACCGCGGGGACTGGGATTACCGGTAATGCCCGCAAGTTGTCTGGCTATATGTTCAAAATGGTGCAGGCTGTTAAGCGGTTTGGTCAGGTTATCCAGCCGCAATTGGCAGCGATCCATTGCCGCCGTATCCAGAGGTTTTATTGATGTAATTATATCTTCAAGCATGAGTCCTGCCTCCCAGAGTATTCAGAAGTTTTATCGCCGCCTGTAACATATCAATAGCAACCGACGCACCAATAGCTTCTCCCAGCCGTACTCCCATATCCAGACAAGCTTCCAAGTGTAAATGGCTAAGAGCAATGATATGAGCCGGCTCACCTGACAGATGGGACGCAAATATATACTCTTTACACAACGGGTTAATAGCATTGGCAATGAGCGCTGCCGCCGTGGTATTCAGACCGTCAATAACTACGGCGCAGCGGTTAGCAGCACAGCCCAAAACAACTCCGGCTAACGCACCAATTTCAAAGCCTCCCACCTTAGCCAACACGTCGAGCCCATCCTGGGCATTCGGTTTGTTTAGCGCAAGTGCCTGACGTACAATCTCAATTTTCACCTGCATCCGGCTGTCAGAAATACCTGTTCCCCTGCCGGTAATCTGCTCCGGCGACAAGCCTGTAAACGCACCTACAACAGCGGCACTAGAGGT
>CAZCEN010000086.1:0-2319 GCA_964497205.1 uncultured Sporomusaceae bacterium | reverse complement strand
AAAACATCTATACCCTTCCCTTACCTTTTCATTAACAATTTCAATCCCTGCTTCTATTGCCTGCACAGCCTGTTCACGCGTCATGGCAGGGCCGCGGGTAAAATCATTAGTGCCGTAGGCAATCTTCCGGTGCCGCAATCCGGGCACGTGGGACATATCGCCGGCAATGCCCATATCAACAACCACCATATCGGCGCCGCAGAAATTCGCAAAAGCATTAGCGCTGGCACCTTTTGATACCAGATAGTTGGCGGTCATATGCATAGTAGTTTCCACAGGATAAGCGCTGATTCCCTGCCTGGCAACTCCGTGATCGGCCGAACTAATCACCATACAAGTCTTAGGCAAAGCCGGCCATCGCTCACCCGTAATACCTGCGTATTGCTTAACCATTTGCCCTAGATGGCCAAGACTGCCGCTTTGCCCGGTTACAGCCAGCAAGGATTCTTCTACTTGCTGCATAATGCCGGTGTCGGTAGGAGTAATGTGTAAAAGTGCATCGTTGAGTAAACTCATAGCAACCCCCATAAAAATTACAAAATAAAAAAACACTAAATTTGCAACCCTTCGCCAATAACAGCCGGTTTTGCCTTTATCCGAACAGAAGTTACCTTCTTTTTCCAGAACAAAAACAAAAGGCTCTTTTGGTAAATCTCCAAAAAAGCCTTCTTTTTCCACGAAGGGTGGTAAAGACGGTGTAAGGCAGGTCTCCTGGCTCCCGGTTCATCAATACTTACGCCTTCCCCTTGACGAGTGACATCTGTAAGCTCTCCCCGGTACAGTGGCGGGCCCGCGCTTATGCATGAAATCATGCTCAGACTTCCCTATTCTCCCTAGCCGTTAGCTAAAGGCACCTTAACCGCATACTATTCATTTAATGCCCTAATTATAGCAAACCCGGGAAATAGCGTCAACGCTAAAATAATAAGCAACCCTATCTATGCCTTACAGCAATAATAGGGTTGCCCTTCAATTTATTACATATACCTACGGCTTAACCGTAGCCTTAAACATTTGCTTGCCGTCTTTCATTTCGATAATAACAGCATTCTTCACTGCGTCATGAGTTGCGTTCAGTGTCGTCGAACCGGTGATGGTAGTAAAGTCTTTGGTAGCGGCAAGAGCCTCACGAATTTTAGCCGGGTCCAGGCTGTTGGCGCGTTTGATAGCGTCAATCAGCACATTGGCAGCATCATAGCCAAGTACGGACATAGCGTCAGGTGCCTGTCCATATTCTTTTTTGTAGGCCTCAACAAATTCTCTGGAAGTAGCGCTGGTGTCATCTACCGAATAATGATTCGTGAAATAAGTATTGTTGAGTGCCGCTGCTGTCCCTATTTCCACAAGTTTCGGCGAATCCCAGCCGTCACCGCCAACGATGGGTATGTTAATGCCGAGCTCCCGCGCTTGTTTTACAATCTTACCAACTTCTTCGTAATACCCTGGTACATAAAGAACTTCTATATTTAGTGCCTTAACTTTGGTCAGGATCGTTTTAAAATCCTGGTCTTTTTGCAAGTAGGCCTCTTCGGCTAAAACCGCGCCGCCGCCTTTGGTAAAAGCGTCTTTAAAGAATGCCGCCAAACCTTTACTGTAGTCGCTGCTGCTGTCAACCAACATTGCAGCTTTTTTAAGGTTTAGGGTATTGAGAACAAAGTTAGCACCTACCGTTCCTTGGAACGGGTCGATGAAGCAGACACGGAATGTATAGTCTTTTACCTTGCCGGTTTTCTCATCAACAGTAACTTTGGGATTAGTTGCTCCCACTGCTAAAAATGGTACTTTGGTGGACTCAGCTACACTAGAGGCTGCGATAGCATTGGAGCTGGCAAACATACCGGTGATGGCTACAACTTTGTCCTGCGTCGCCAACTTAGTCATAGCGTTAGCCGCTTCCGACGGTTCACTTTTGTTATCGGCAATAACAGCTTTAATTTGTTTGCCAAGTACCCCGCCCTTGGCGTTGGCTTCTTTTATTGCCATCTTCGCACCATTGGCGGAAGAAGTCCCCATAGTTGCATTGCCGCCAGTCATCTCATTTAAAATTCCGATTTTGACTTCATTGGAATTCGCTCCCCCGCAACCAGTTACAATCCCTGCCATGAGCAGCATGATAATTAACATGGCTGCCATTTTTACCCCTGTCTTCTTCATCGCTAAATTTCCTCCTCTTTTTTGGCTGCAGCTGCTTGTCCTGAATGCATAAAATTCCATAAATACACTTAATAATATAAGTCTACATCAGGCAAAAAATATAAAATGAGCCTTTGCTTACATACTGCAAAAGTATACTGTTAAAATACTTTTATAGTATTTTTT
>CAZCEN010000085.1:0-11938 GCA_964497205.1 uncultured Sporomusaceae bacterium | reverse complement strand
CTTCTCATGACCATGACTGCAAGCCTTCTCACGATCATGACTGCAAGCCTTCTCACGATCATGACTGCAAGCCTTCTCATGATCATGACTGCAAGCCTTCTCATGATCATGACTGCACGCCACCTCACAAATGCGAGTGCATATCACCTTCTCATAAGCAGGACTGTAAGCCGCCCCACAGCTACAATTATCCACCTTCTTATGAGCACGATTGCATGCCGCCTCACAAATGCGAGTGCATGCCGCATTCTCACAAGCATGACTGTAAGCCGCCCCACAGTTACAAATACCCGCCTTCTCATGACCATAACTGCACACCGCCTCACAAATGCGATTGCATGCCGTATTCTCATAAGCAGGATTGCAAGCCGCCCCAGAGCTATGATTACCCTCCTTCTCACGACCATGACTGCACGCCACCTCACAAGTGCGATTGCATGCCGCATTCTCACAAGCATGACTGTAAACCGCCCCACAGCTACGATTCTATGCCTTCCCCTCACAATCATGACTACAAACCGCATCCCGGCGGTAACTTTTCTCCATTCCCTTACAATTATCAGTCGTATTATAGCGGTTATTGCAAACCTCAGGCTAGAGACCCTGTTTTCACTGATGATTACCATGTACCAACCAGTATTCAGCCATACACTAGAATGGGAAATAGTCATGGTATATCATTCGGATACAGTCACGAAGGATAAACTTCAAAAAAGAGGTCGCCTGAAGCAGCTAGCTTCAGTCGACCTCTTTTTTCCTATTTAAATGGTTATTCAATATAAACGCAACCATCGGTACAAATTGGTTTTGCCTGTAAAAATAGCGTTACATTTTTAAATATTTCTCGAGGATTAAACGGTATTGCAAAAACATCTTCAATACAGGATTCTATACAAAATTCTTTCATCTCGGCTTTCGGTGGCATAACGATAAATGCAGAGAACGGAGCTTCAAAATGCACTGTAAAAACTGGCTGATCCGGTCTGGCTGCAGTATAGACGACTTTTTGCTTTAGCACTCCTTCAATAACCAGTTTTTTTCCTGTCAGCCTGGTGCCTTCTATGTTCTCTAGATCGGGGCAAGGGCCAATTGGAGTATTTACCATTCTTGTTGAAATACTTTTCACTTCAATAAATACTTTATCAATTGTTCCAATATCGGGTTTATCGCACGGCAATCTAAATAATTCCGGAACAGATATCTGCGTCCAGGCTCCCGCCTCAAGGCAATCATCCTTATCCTGTCTCTCGACACATATAATCACTTCGTCCGGATCACACAAACCAATTATCTCAACCGCACTTTGCCCAAAGCATTGACATACTTTCATCGGTGAAAACCTCCCTGTCTATGTTAGCGTACGAAAGGCAGTGCCCTAATAACCAATGTAACATTTTTTATTATTGTTCTCGAAGTAATGTCTGTGACAAAAACATCTTCGATACATACGTCAACTTTGAATTTTTTTGCGAACGAATCCTGCGGATCAAGGACAATAAAAGCTGAGAACGGCGTATCAAAATGTACGGCATGCACACTTTGCGTCTCAACAGTAGCGTACACAATTTTTTGGCGGAGAACTCCTTCTACCAGCAGCTTTTTCCCTGTTATTGCTGTGCCTTCCTGATTAAAAATGGGCGGGGACAGCTTAGGGTTGTTTGTTTTAAACGGTGTATTTATCACCCGCTCACAGATAAGCTCTACAACCAAAGAAATGCTTATGATTTGCTCAATATCAGGTTTATATGATGGAATGCATAACACTTCCGGTACCACTAGTTCCGTCCATCGCCGAATACGACCATCATCCAAAAAATCTTCGAGTTTTTCCCGGGGGCATATTCCGTTAATAGTAAGAAGTTGAGTTCGATCTTTACAGTCAGACCGCATTGGGTTTTCAAACGTCCCCATAACTCTACAATCCACATAATCTATGGCAGCATTCTCTTTGGCAGGGTCTTTATCGCAATACCTCATATTTATTCCTCCTTTTGCACATATGCCTTAACTACTCGTCACACATGTTAACTGTAACCGGTACAGCCTGCAGTAGTAACAATACATTATCAAATACCTCTCTTGGGGTGATTTTTTTTACAAACACGTCCTCTAAGCAAGTATTTACCTGGAAAATAATATTGAGCGAATCGACCTCTTGCTCTTTGTCCTTGAACCATACCCGCACTGTTTTAGGAATGACGATAAAAGCAGAAAAAGGAATTATAAAACGCGCTGTGTGCACAGGTTGTTCACAGCGAGCGGCGATAAAGGTTATTGTCTGGCAAAGTTCTCCTTCTACAATTAGTTTCCGCCCCGTAAGTAATTTGCCTTCAAAATTTGGACACTCGTCTGTACTAGGTGTTACAATTACTTTTTTTCTAATGATCTTTACTGCCACGTTTACTCCTGTGATTTGCTCGATCTCTGGTTTTATCTCAGGGATATTTAAATTATCCTGGATCGAGATTTGAGTCCAAAAATTATCTACGCCTTTAGTAAATTTAATTCCTTTAAGATCACAGAGACCAGCAACGGTAACCAAGCTGTCATCCATGTATATTCCTCCTCGAAATTGAATGATTTCGCTATCAAGGTTCTTCGAATGTACTTTTATCATCTGTTTCATTATATGTTACATACCCTGCGATAGTTCCAAAACACAGTTACATAAAAAGCGGTAATGTCAGATAATCTCATATCCAACAAGAATTTGAAAAACTTCATTTTACATCGATTTTTTTTCTTATGCAAACACTATACTTTCATCTCAAAGGAACACTTTTGATTTTAGATCATACACTGTTAGTAAATATAACTAATAAGCTTCTAAAGCATTGTATATTACAATTTCTATAAAATTGTTTTGTACCGATATACAAGCGTACATCATAAGTAGGAGGATCATGTTATGTCGCGTAAAAAGTACAGAAGAGTCCCTGAGTTTACCGTCAATAGTACCTTATCCATCCCTGATGACAAACCTGATATTGAATTTTTGCTGCGCGTTACATCAACACCGGTAATTGAGCAGTGTATCGTTTCAACTAAACAAATACATATTACTGGCTATATCAATATTTTTACAGAATATGTAGCAGCAGTTCGCACCGAGACGCAGCCGGTAACTTTTGTGCTATTTAAACTGCCTTTTGACGAAACATTTACCTATTCCCATGCACGTACAGGTATGAATGCTTGTTTGAAATGTGATATTGCTACCCAGTACCCGCAGCTTTCTAACCCAAAAGAGATTGAATTAAGCCTGCATGTAAAGATTCCGGGAGTAAAACTCGCGCGAGCCAATCATTATCTGCCACCTCATGAATGTAAACCATTTCTTGCTAATTTTCTTGCGACGGGAAACCCACCCGGGGCTGTAACCGCATACCACACCGAACACTGTTCCGTGCAGCCTTACAACCCGCATAATATTTCAACATCTTAATAGCAATAAGAAACCACACTGCAAATGTTCGCCGCAGTGTGGTTTTCTGTTATTACTCATCATCCCGCCACTCTATTAATTTAGGTGTAGGATCAAGAATGGAAAGATATTGTTCCTGTATTCCATATTTTGCTGTAGGATCAAGCTTTTTGTAGCGTAAGTATTTTGCGACCCTGTCTTCCGGCCGGGCCCAGCCAAAATGCTGCAACCGCAAATTGCTTTTCTTACCGGGAAGATTATATATATTTGCCGGAAATCTGCCACAGTGTAACGCCTGTTCCTGCCACTCATACGAATAATCTTGTTGGTATCTGACTAAAAACGGCCGGTATACCCGGTGAGCCATCCAACAGCCGTCTTCTCGATAGCTGCGTTCATTCCACATATCATATAACCGGAAATAAACCACATCAATGCTGTCATCGGTAATTAACTCCTTAATCTCCGTAACAGCTTTGGTCTCAAATAGTTCATCGGCATCCAAAATCATGATCCAATCCGGCTGAGTACTTGCAGCCAGATCCCACAAGGCTTGGCGCAGCTCTACTTCATTATTGAATCTGCTTATGCTATTTTCCACGATACAATGAGGTATATTTATTAGCTGTTGGCGGCAGATGGCAACAGTATTGTCGGTACTGCCATCATCTAAAATTACCACTTCATCGGCATACCTGGTAATATGCTCCAACACTCTTTCCAAGTAACGGGCGCCTTCATTTCTCACCAGCATGCCAACCGTTAATTTAGGCAGCTTTACGCTTTTTCTTATTTTATTTTTATATTTAGCCAGCGTTACCAGCTCCGACTCCCTGTATATATGAAACGGCGGATACCGGGTATCCGCATAAAGCTCTAACCCCAAGGCAGCTGCGCGCACACAAAAATGCCGGTCTTCACCAATTAACCCAAGATTATATATCTCTTTAAAATTAACTCCTTTCTCAAGCGCTCGACGGCTTATCAGTGTACAGGCTCCTAGCCCGCCCACTTTATAAACCCCCGGTGTTTTAAGCATATTTATGAATTCCTGGCTTTTTAGCTCTTGTTCCTCTTCACTATACTGCACACCTCGCTCGGCGGCAAACAACCTATATTGATCACCTACCCATACTTGTGGCAAAGGCGCGAGCTCCGGTGTCCATTTTGTCCAAAATACCTCTGATACAACATCTTTTTTTAGTTCGATTAGATGCCGAACCGTCTGCGGATGTAAATATAGATCCGAGTCAGCTAAAAATAAATATTCGGCTCCTGTATTCAGAGCATACTCTATCATCCGGTCTTTATAAGCAGCTACCTTCCAGATTAGGTGTTCTCGCCAGCAATGGGTTTCTTCTGTACAACGATATTCCGACTGGCTATCTCCCTTTACAATCAGAGTATTGGCATGTTTAGCGGCGAAATCATTTAACAGGCTGCTTGGCGTCTCGTTATCGTCAACGAATATATATTCTACCACTACCCCTTGGTAATCCAGATTATCCAAAGAGTGCAAAAACTGCTCCAAAATGACCTCTTTCTGCTTTACCGGACTGCCAATGACTACCTTTATCACAAGCAACACTCCCAAATAGTTACCGGCACTATATGCTCCGGCCACAATGTTAACCATACTCCCAGACTTCTATTTACCACATTTACCAAATAGCTGCGTACAAAATGCGATCCTTGGTCGATAGCTAAGGCGCCATTACATATCTCCATTTGCTTACATAATATATTCAAGTAGTCTTTAATAACGGCCGGCATTTTATTTGCTCTGGCAACAACGGATTGATACAAACTTCTCCATTGGCTAAAACTCTTTTCAGAATCCTTATCTATTGCGGCAAGACAAATGATAGCAGCCACATAATAATCTTCTTGGTAAACGGCCTCGTGAATCAGGCGTTTGTAATCATGACTAACAGCCTCTGCTAAAATCCGGATGGCTTCCGGTTCGCCTTGTCTTACAATATCAATTATCCTCACAATACAATACAACGAAGGATATGCCTGTAGTGATCGGTTGAAACTCTTAACTGCTTCATGCCAAATTCCCTGCCGGAAGAAAGTCTCGCCAACAATGGCGTAAAGTAGCTGCGGCGGTACCAAGACGGTATTGATTCCCCCTTTACCAAACAGCTCCCCGGCAAGAATAAAATTACCTAACAACACTTGACGCAAGCCTGACAAAAATAAAATATCACTATCTAGCGGCATCATTATTAACGCTTTGGCAAAAAGTTCATGACCTTCTCCATAACTTCTGTTCTTGAGACTTGCCATAAGGGCGAGCAGTAATACTTCCCTGAAGTACCCTTCTCCCCCGGTCATATTTTTAAGAGCCTGCATGGCTGCTGCATACGCTTCACCATACTGCCCCTGTTGGATAAGTTCAGTCCCCAGGCTGTATAGCATAAATGCATCATTTTGCCGCTTGGCTAACTGGTTTTTAATTATCCGGCTATTGCGGACCGGCTTTTGCTTGCGTTCGATTTCTTCCGGTACATAGCCGCTATGCCTGAGAACAATCTTTGAAAAGCCAATTGATTCCTCGCCTTGGCGGTCTTTTATACTGCCTGCTATCTGTTCATGGATAGCTCCGGTGAATTCATAGCCTCGGCCATTTCGAAACAATCTTACGACATGATCTTCTGCCACACACCCATCAACACCCAGGGGGCTTTTTATAGTTACATAAAATCCTTCAAAATTTGTATTCTTCAATTCTGATAGAAATTCCATTCCTTCTGCTAACTGCTCATCAGCATCTACTACCAATATCCAGTTACCTGTTGCAAACTGCAGACTATAATTACGCGCTTTTGCAAAATCGCTCTCCCAGTGAAAATGCTCAATTTGTGCACCAGATTGTCTGGCAACTTGTATCGTGTTATCTGTTGAGCCGGTGTCTACCACGACAATTTGATCTGCCCATTTCTTTATACTTTCAAGACACTCCCCCAAACAATGCTCCTCATTCTTTACAATCAGACAAACCGTCAAAGCCCATGCTTTTTCCATGAATATAAACCTCGCATACTTTGATACCGTATATCAAGAAGCATCTCCACGCCTTTTATCTCACGCTGCCAAAAGGCAAACAGTGTTCGGCTGCCCTCCTCAAACTGACTTATAAGCTCTTCACAACATTTTGCAACATGAATAAATACGCCCGAATCTTCACTATATGCCCGCAAACAGTCAGCCATTATATTCAGCAAATGCTCTACAAAACCAGGTTCATATTTTGTTATATGAGCCTGTTGCCTGCCTTCTAGTCTTTTAATAAGTGCCATCAGAGACAGGGCCGCTGCCCGCATAGTCTGGTTTCGCCACATCTCCAGACACTTTACTTGCGCGGTGCTTATATCGCGCATAAATATATAGGCAAGTATCTCCGTTTTTAGTATCTCTGCATTATTTTGTTGGCTTCCGGTTTTAAGCTTCTGCAGCACAACAAGGGCCTGCTTGAAATTGCCACTATAAAGAAAGTACTTAGCCAGTTCACAGGAAGGCATAGTTACCCCTTCTGCTTGCGTGCATACTTTAACTGCCAAATCAGGCCGCCCGCTGGTAAAGAGCAACTGGCCCAACGCCTGCCGAGATTCATAGCTTTCAATATAACCCTGCTTAGAGAAATAACTTATTATTTTCTCACAGCTTTGCCTGGTAACCAATACCATATATAGACCATATAAAGGATAAATAAAATTCTTATTATGCTGCAGCGCCGCTTGGTAATATTGAGAAGCCTCTTCAGGCTTTCCAATTGCTTGACAGCAATGACCTAAGTGATAGTAGACTAAAAAATCCTCCGTCCCGTTGCTATGCTGGTATAAAATACACGGTGTGCCTAAATCAACAGCAACTTTAAACCATCTTCTTGCTATTTCGTATTCTCCCATCTGTTCCAGCACTACCCCGCCATCAAAAAACAAATCGGTATATTCCGGATATACCTCTGTTTCCCTCATACACAAAACCAACGCTTCCTCAAACTTTCCCATGTGCCGTAAACAGGCAATCAGATTCCTGATAACGCTTGACCTAAAGAAGATGTGAGTGCTGTCAAGTTTTTTATAAGCAGACCAAAAACACTCATACGCTTGCTGATATTTTCCTAGCCCTAGCCATTCACAGCCCAGATAGTATTTTAGAAATTCTTGGTTCTCCGGTTGGCTTTTTAATTGTTCTGTGATCATATTTATATTTCGCCTGCGTTTACTCTGCCTTCGGCCAGGTTCTATATAACTATGGATAATAATCGGATAATTACTAAACCTGACAAGTTCTTGATCTGTGATGCTTATTTGTTCGTGGATTTTGCCAAAAAAGCGGTACTGCGGCAAATTGCGGAACAAGCGCAGCACACCGATTTCATTAAAATCACTGCCGCTTGGGCTGATACAATTTTTTAAGGGTATAAAAAATGCCTCACTGGCAGTGTCTGTGATTAGCAATCGCAGGTCCCCCACCCTAGTGTCTAAATGCTCATCGGCATCAAGGGACAAAATCCACTTGCAACTGCACTTGTCGATAGCAAAATTACGCGCAGCACTAAAATCCCCCTGCCAAGGATAGCTATAGATTTTGTCCGTGTAAGTTCTGGCTATATCCACAGTTTTATCAACCGATCCTGTATCCACAATAACAATCTCATCAACGATTTTTTTAACACTGTCTAAGCAAGCTCTCAGCTTATCTTCTTCATCTTTTACAATCATAATAACACCGATTAGGCCACCCATTATCTTGCTGCCTCCTGCTCCAGCATCACTTTAAACAATTCCACATCAGGGTGTTTTTCAACAGCAGTTTTCAACGTCTCCAGGCAAAGTTTGTCATATACCTTTAATAAGTTGATATATGCCTTGGGCCTGCCGGGATCTTCGGCAACAGCCGCCCGGTAATATTCTGCCGCCTCCCAGTATTCTTGCTTTCGGCATTTTATATCTCCCATGTAGACAAGCGCGTCAAAACAGTTGTGATTACTAGCCAAATATATGTTTCCATAACGCTCCGCCTCATTTAGTTTGTTATGTCTTAGATACATTTGCATCAATCTACACGAGTGCATCTTAATCCATTCGTGGTGCATCCGGGCTAAAATCTCTTCGACCTTTCCCACCGAGCCATGATCCATGGCCCTCAACAATATGTCAAAGAGTAATTCCGAGGAGTTTGGCTGCAGGCTAACCGGCTCCATATGCTCACTGGATCGGATTCTTAATAAATTAATGATTGCCGCAAAATCTTCATCCAAACCTAATTTCATTAAGCTATCAGTAACGCCGCGTACTTTAAAGCTATTATCCTGAAGCCAAAAAACAACGGCTTTATTATACATTGCTCTCACAGAATGCTCACTATCATTTACATACTCATCAAGCAGTTTTAACGCTTCTATCACGCGATCCTGCTGTGCAAGACAAATGGCCCTGCATATATCTGCGTCGGCTGCTTTTAATCCACCGGTTGCTGCTGCCGCAAGATATTCCTCCGCTAGTTTAAAAGACCGCTCCGAGAATAATATCCGTCCCAATACATAGTTAGCCTCCGGCGTACAGCATTCACATATATTAACAAGAGCAATTTTTACATCATCACTTTCCTCACCCTTTACTAAAATTCGCACCATCTGTTCTAATATCATGGTAAAAGCAGAATTATCCCGAAAACCCGCCAAATAATAGCTCAGAGCTTCTTCCTCATTGCAAAATTCTTCACAAATTTTCCCCATATAAAAATAACTTTTACAACCTCTCACACCTGGATATGAGCCATATACATAAGCTTGTTCCCCTTGGTTGACAGCCTTACTAAAATATTCAAAGCTAGTACCATAATCCCGAAGTTCATAGAGGCACAATCCACCGTAATAATACAAATCGGCATAGTCCGGAAATATAGATAACCCATATTTAACACACTCAACCGCTTCTTCATATTTGCCGGCCTGATAATGAGCCATAGCCAGCAGACGCACTAGTTTAGGAAAATACATACTTTCAGGCCCCCCTGGCACAAGACCTTCCAGGGATTTTTTCAGCATTTCTATCGATTCGCCATAGCGCTCTGCCCGATAGAGTTCTAACCCGTATTGATAAAGTACATACTTGTCATCTGGTGAGGCATTAAGCTGCTGAACGAGTAATTCCAGGTTACGCTTTATCTTATCTTTTTCCTGAACCTTACTGTATAAGTATCCATAATGAAAAATTGTAATATCATGGGCTATACAAATAATGGCATTATTGTCTTTTTCCAAAATGGATTTTAGTACTTGTTCATGAATAATGCCAGAGAAGCGGTATTCGCTCCGGTTACGAAACAAACGAAACAGGACATCCTTGCATTGTTCCGGATGCTCTTCACTGCCATAAACATTAATGAAGGGTATATAATACCCTTCCACATTATCGTGGGCTACCACCGCACGCAATGCACCATGACAATTGGGTTCAAGATATTCGTCAGCATCAAGAAACAGCACCCAGTCTCCATTTGCCACTTCCAGGGATGCGTTACGGGCGTCTGCAAAGCTGCCGGTCCAAATAAAGTCAATAATTTTAGCTCCAAAGCCGGCAGCAACTCTTTTGGTTTCGTCTTTAGAACCTGTGTCCACAACAATTATTTCATCTACTACACCTTGGACACTGGCCAGACATTGGGCAATACTTTTTTCTTCATCACGAACAATCATACATAGGCTAATTGTCGGCATTTTCCCACCCCCACTATCAATTTATAATATGTGTGGCCAATATGCGTGGTGCTTAATCGCAATAGCCCGAACCAAAAAACATATGAACTTTATGTATAGAAAGCAGAACCTTTATTTTTCATAATTCATAGATTATATTAACGAGCCAATTGTCATTTTTATGGTTACCAGCTTTTATGGCTCATTTTCTAAAAAGTTTAATTACAGGGGGAAAAATAAGACAATGCCTAACTTTAAGATCTTTCAAGATCAACCCCAAAAGGCGAAAGTACAAATCTATGGTAGTGATCTTAGTTCGGCGCTAAAAACCAACGCTTCCGGCAGTTTGGATGTAACTGCTTCTGCTGCCCTGCCTATCAGTTCTACAGGTACTACTCCTATTTCTGCCGCTACTGCCTTGCCTATCAGTGCTACCGGCACCACTCCTATTTCCACCGCTACTGCTTTGCCTATCTGCACTACTTCCGATGTTCCTATAACCACGGCTACTGCTCTGCCTATTAGTGCTACCGGCACTACTCCTATTTCTGCTGCTACTGCTCTGCCTATCAGCGCTACCGGCACCACTCCTATTTCCACTGCTACTGCCTTGCCTATTTGCACTACTTCCGATGTTCCTATAACTACTGCTACCGCTCTGCCCATCAGCGCCACCGGCACTACTCCTATTTCCGCCGCTACCGCTTTGCCTATCAGTGCTACCGGCACCACTCCTATTTCTACCGCTACTGCCCTCCCTATCTGCACTACTTCCGATGTCCCGATAACCACCGCTACTGCTCTGCCTGTTTGCCCGACTGCTACAATTCCTGTTACGGTTGCACTTTCTACAACAGATGTCTCCTTCACTGCCGGTTCCATTGACGAAGGTGGTCCTGGCGCCCAAAGAGAAATCCTGAGTCTCGGCCAATGGACCTATGGCGTAGTTAATACCGCAAGCAATGTAGCAGCAACTTACCTCCAACTGAGCCCGGATGCTATTAATTGGATAACTGAAACTCCGACGGTAACACTAGCCGCCAACGGCGGTACGGCAGCGCTTGTTTCTTCTGTCTTCCTCAAATACGCTCGTGTATATTATTACTCTGCAACCGGCAGCGGAAGTCCTGTAACCCTAAATATCTTCTTCCAAGGCAATACGGTTGAATAAAGCTGAGATCCTACCGGTATTCTTAGTCTGTAAAACACATTTCCCTCATCGAACCGATGAGGGAAATGTATTATATCCATAATATGAGTAACTTTTTCTGTGAAGTGTAGGTGAAGCTGAATGCTAAAAAGGTATATTAGACCGCCTCTTATTGACGCGTATATTACCCGCCACCAAACAGCAGCCAAAACCATGAAGTGTAGTTGTTTATTAGTAGGCGGACATTCAAACGCCTACCATGAATCAATCGCATTATGGGATTTGTCTTCTCTTTCTACTGATCTGGATATTATATCAGCTACCGCTAATTTCTTTATTATTTATAACAGTCCAGGATGTTCCAAAGTAATCGAAGCCTATCCCATCCTATCACGTTGGAAACCAGCATCTACATCCTTGCGGCATCCCCCCTTGACCAGCCCTACTCCAATTGCTACAGCGGCTATCTCTAATACGACCGAACATCTATCCTTTGGAATTACGGCATTAATAAAGGAATGGCAAAGCTGCAAAAATCCCAATTTGGGGCTCTTGTTTAGAATGTGCGACCCGTTCTCTCCTGATAATTTTGTTTCATTACTTAGCGGAGATTATTGTGATTCCAATTACTGGCCATTTATAGAAATAAACT
>CAZCEN010000084.1:6573-11965 GCA_964497205.1 uncultured Sporomusaceae bacterium | reverse complement strand
TCTATTCTTTTGAGATACATCTCAACCAATTTTCGGCAGGTCAGTTTACCTTGCAACATGGCTGCATGTACATCAGCAATGGTTGCTTCTTCAAGACAAAATTTCCGCATCTCTTCAGTCATCTAGTCGTCCTCCATTAGTTTATTTTTGTAATTCGCGCACATAACAGGCATCGCTATCTATAATGACAATCACTATTTTACCGTTTAATTCTTTCCTATTCTCCTCCTTATGAATTAATATTACTCATACCCATTTTTTCAATTTATAGACAATGAAGTCCTCTAGAATTATCTACATTTATAGTAGAATAAAAATTGTCCCTTTTGTGATAATTTTACAAGACATATCCATATCATGGCTAGAATAGCGGCAAAATGTAATAAATAATTACAAAACTCCTACCAGATTCCTTAAGAAGTCTGACAGGAGTTTTCCTCTAGTTATAAAGTGGAATTCGCATCGTGGGATTTTAGCCCAAACTGACGGTTAGTCATTTTTTCGCTGCATCCTTTTTGGTAAAAATCTCTGTAAGAGATTTATTGTACGGAGGTTTCGCGATTCCATACTCGGTGATAATCGCAGTTATAAAAGGGGCATCGGTAACATCGAAAGCAGGATTGAAAACCTTCACGTCTGTCGGTGCCATCCGCGTTGCATACCATTTCTCCGTAACCTCTTCCGATTTTCTCTCTTCGATATGAATATCCTGGCCTGTCGCACAATTCATATCAATTGTCGAGGTAGGTGCACATACATAAAACGGTATGCCATAGTTTTTGGCAAGTATTGCGACACCCGAGGTACCTATCTTGTTGGCTGCGTCACCATTGGCGGCTACCCGGTCGCAGCCGACAAATACAGCTTGAACCCAGCCATTTTTCATAACCATAGAAGCCATATTGTCGCATATCAACGTAACATCAACACCGGCACTTTTAAGCTCATAAGCGGTAAGTCTCGCGCCTTGCAGCAGCGGCCTTGTTTCATCCGCAAACACCTTAAAATTGTAACCCTTCTCATGACCAAGATAAATAGGAGCCAGCGCTGTACCATATTTAGCCGTGGCAAGCTGACCGGCATTACAGTGAGTTAATATACCAATATTGGGTTCGATTAGTGAAAGGCCATACTCGCCAATAGATTTACATACCCATATGTCTTCTGCTTTAATGTCATCCGCTTCCTTGCGCAGAGCTGCCTTGATTTCTGCTACAGATTTCTCCTTATTGCGCTTTACACACTCTTCCATTCTATCAAGCGCCCAGAACAGATTTACTGCCGTTGGTCTGGAGGTGGCAAGATAGTCTTTCACTTTTTGGAACTCTGCATAAAAAGCATCATAGTCTGCAGCCGCGGAATTTTTTATACCCAAATAGGCTCCATATGCCGCCGCAATGCCAATAGCTGGCGCCCCACGGACTTGCAGCTCATAAATAGCTGTCCATATTTCGCCCTGCGAGGTAAGCCTCAAATATTTAGTTTCACCCGGTAATAATGTCTGATCAATAATAATCAATTCACTATTGGTATCATCTAAAGCTACAGTTTCCATATCAAGTACTTTTTGGGGGTTCATTTCCATCGATACGCCTCCTAGATTCACGTAGATATTTGCCGCTTCGACCAATTTATTTATATTACCATTTGATTCCCCATTTTTCAATAATTACCTCTAGTTTTACCGTTCTTTGCAGTTTGCTTTTTTTCTGTTTCCCCAGATTACTTTACCCAATGTCCTTTCCGAAAAAACATTTATAGGAAAAATTTAGAGGGTTTCCCAGTAAAAGGGCGTATTAATATGAATATGATAAAATTTTCCAAGGAGCTGACGACTATATGTTGTTTTTTGGGTCTAAGAAAAGTTCAAAACCCGCACTCCTTCAACCATCTACTATTTCCACTACATCTTGCAGCATAACTAATGATACAGCTACCGCTTTGCTTAAACACAATCAGGAATGCGCCGTAAGCAAAATTCGCAATAAAATTGAGGAAACGGAAATCGCGGCAGACAGTTTGATACAAATCACCAATAGTATCAATCAGTCCGTCGAAGTCCAGATGAATTCTATCGAAAAAGTTGTATCCGAAATCAGCAATTATTCCGCCCTGGCTCAGGAAGTCTGCGCAAGCACGGAAAGTTCCAAGCAAATATCAGGACAAACTTTGGAAGTGGCTAGCCAAGGTCACGATGCCGTGCGCAGTTCTATCCAGGCAATGAACGACATTGGACAATCGGTTATTAACGCCAAAGGCGTAGTCAGAATGCTTGACACCAAAGCGGCTGAAATTAACAATCTCCTCGATGTTATTAAAGACATTGCCGGAAACACCAATTTATTATCCTTAAATGCCTCGATCGAGGCAGCCCGAGCCGGCGAGGCGGGCCGGGGATTCGCCGTTGTTGCGCAGGAGGTTAAACATCTCGCTGAACGAAGTATCGAATCGGTTGATTACATCAGTAAAACAATTGTCGAAATCAATAAAAGCATAAACCAAACCCTGGAAGCTATGGACGCCATTGCGACCAAAGTAGAGTTAGGCACCCAGATTGCCAATAACACCGCTCAGGTTTTTAACACCATCATCGATGCTGTCAACAACAGTGGTTCTGTTTATGAAGAAATAAGTGCGGCCATTTCTAAACAAACAGGAAGTCTTGAAAGTGTAATGGGCTCTACCGAATTAATGTCCAATACTTCTCAGCAACTCATCTCTACTGTCGAAGTTGCCTCTCTTTATACCCAATTTGTAAAAACTACACTATCCTCACTGACCGAGGCATCAACAGGACTCCAAAAAATATCAACACAAATGCTCGCAAAAATGTCCTGCACTGCTTTCGCCGGAGCAACATTACGGACAAGCCTGCCTAATGAGATTACCACTTTTAATCCGACTATGTCATCCGAATACTTAGGCGGCCACATTCTTTCCAATGCGCATGCCGGATTGCTTTCTATCAATGCAGCCGGTAATCTGTCGCCGGGAATTGCGAAGAGCTGGCACTTGGAAGATGATTGCACATGGGTATTTAACCTTCGCAGGGGGGCAAAATTCCATAACGGTCAGGAAATTACGGCCGAAGAGATAAAGAAAAGCTTTGAATATCTCTTACATCCGTCGACAGACTCCCCTAATGCCTGGTGCCTTCAATATGTAGAAGGTGCGGAAGAATTCTGTTCGGGTAAAGCTAACACCGTCAGCGGAATCTCAGTCCTTGACCGTTACCGTCTCAGTATAAAGCTTTCCTTCCCGTATAGCGGCTTCTTGCTTAATCTGGGGCAATTCTATTCCTCCATAGTTACTAAAGATGCTAAAGGTACTATCATCGGCTGCGGCTCATATATTCTTACTACCCAGGAAGATTCTTGCACGCTTGCGGCCTTCCCCGAATATTTTAACGGAGAACCGTATATTAAAAACATTCATGTCCGGCTCACTAAAAATAACGTAGCTGAAGATTTTATTGATGGAAAATATGATTTTATATTCATTGACAACAAGACTTTGCTTGATAAAGTAAAAAACTTACCAGATATAAAAGTATATACTAACAGTATCATGGGTACTTATTACGCCGGTTTTAACCTTACTTCGGATTCTCCTTATGTACAAAGCCGTGAGGCAAGACAAGCCTTTAACCATGCTGTCAACAAACAGCGTATTATCAGTGAAATTCTTGGCGGCTTAGGCACAGAGAGCAAAGGCCCTTTCCCGCCCAGCATTGTAAATGACCCCACTCTCGCAGGCTACAGCTATAATCCGGCTTTAGCAAAAGAGCTGCTGGCGAAGAGTTCCTTAGCCGGCCCACGGCGAAAATTTAAAATTCTGTACCGGCAAGACGCAGGTCCGACGGTGTTTAATAAGATTACAGAATACATTTCAGAAGATCTTACCCGTATTGGAATCGACTGCGAATTTGTTAATGTCCCGAGTGCAAAATATCTTGATGTCAACCTGATAAAGAGCAGCGCCGATTTGTATATCGCCCGTTGGGTCGCAGATACAGGCGATCCGGATAATTTCCTGCAGCCGTTATTTGCTCCCGGTCTGCGTACAAACCGATCTAGCTACAATAGCGAAACAGTAAATAAAAAATTAGCCGTAGCCAACCATATGCTGCACCCAACAAAACGACTTGATTTGTACAAAGACATTCAAAAAACAATCGCACAGGACTGCCCCTGGATTTTCCTCTACCATCCCCATATGGCTTACGCTTGCAGAAATACTATATCCGGCATAAAAATGAATCCTCTGGGCCTCTTTAAATACGAGGATATTATTATGGAACAAGCTGACTAAAGCAAAACCACCGCGATTCACACACCGCGGTGGTTTTTTGAACTGATTAACACCCTTTACTGTCGGTAGACGCGGATTTCCCCTCTTCTTCCACTCGTAAAATCATCTTAAAGACGATAAATAGCGTCATCCCCACAATCGTGCCGACAATAAGCCCTGTTGAAAGGATTGCCTTGCCTACCGGCGGCAAAGTTGCCAGGAACTGTGGCGGGATAAAATAGGCCCCCATGCCGGTCATAAAGGTTGTCCCAGCGATAATCATATTGAGATTACTCAGTTTCATTCTGCCGAGAACACGTATTCCTTGCATAATCAGCATACCCCAGGTCAGTATGTAGATTCCACCAAGTACTGCCGGAGGAATACTTGCCACAGTTGCCCCAACCTTGGGAATGAAACCGAGTATCAGAACAATAATGCCTGACGCAGTGATTACATGGCGACTGCCAATACCGGTAACAGAAATAGCACCGATATTTTGCGCATAGGAGGTTGTTCCCGCTCCGCCGATCAGCCCGGCAACTATCGAACCGACAGATTCACCAAGAATACCGCGGTTAATGCGCTCTTCATCCATTTTTTGACCGCCCATAACTTCTCCAAGCAGAACGTAATTGCCAATAGACTCGACGATAGCTATCAAGTAGCCGACAAATACAATGATGATGGCCGCCGTATTGATCTCCCAGCCAAACGGCAGAAGTTGAGGCACACCAAACCACGCAGCTTTGCCAACACTGTCAAAATTGACATTACCGCTAACGGCAGCAAAGATTGTACCCACGCCTACGGCAATTAAGATAGCGCCAAACCGTAAAATGCCCCGTTTAAAGTATATTGTTAATAAGGTGGCTATCAGGAAGGTAACCGCTGCCAAAAAGAAATTGTAGCCGCTGCCAAAGTTAGGCGTACCTGGTTTACCGATAATCAAGCCGATTACAATACCTGTAAGTGAAAGTCCTATTAAGGTTACCAATGGACCGTATACTGGCGGAGCCGCGATAATAGGCCGCAGCTTCCCCCACCATCCCAGCGGCCAGGATAGCAGTGTAGATAAAATCGCACCAATAACCATACCTGT
>CAZCEN010000084.1:0-6473 GCA_964497205.1 uncultured Sporomusaceae bacterium | reverse complement strand
ATCCCAGCGGCCAGGATAGCAGTGTAGATAAAATCGCACCAATAACCATACCTGTCCAGGCAGCGGCAACACCCAATGTATTGCCGACAGTAATCATCACTGAGATGAATACGGCTGCCGGCCCCTGAACGCAGGGTAACTTTAATAATCTAGATGATTGCGTAATTGTTACTAGTCCGGCTCCTATTAAATAGGCCTGAACCATATAAGCAATTGTCTCTTTGGGCAGCCCCAAGCCGAGGCCGGTTGCAACAGGGAATGTCAGAGCAGAACTTTCTACCAAAACTTGCTGAAACCCGTAGATAATATACTCCTTTAAACTCATCCTGTCTTCGATACCGACGATTAGGTCTTTCCGGTCATCCCCTAAGTGCACTTCTTCTGAATGCATTAGCTCCATCCTCCAATACTGCAAAATTTGCTATACCTCTGGACGTTCTCACTAACCTTCGTCATAAGCACTACACGGCATTCACCCTCAAGCCGCTAAGGATAACAGCCATATTCACACCGTTATTCCTGCTCTGCTCATCATCCTCCTTGTCTTATATATTGGAATGAATACTCCCTTATCCTTAATATTTTAAATTTTCATTCAATATTTATAAAAATCCTCTAGAGTATTTTACATTTATTTTTGTATAAAAATTACCCGTATTGTTACAATGTTACAATACTTCCAACTACACAACTATCAGGCAAAATGTTTTAAGACTCCTGCTGTGCGTAATGATTAAAGCCTTTAGACTTTAGCTGTCTGAAATTTTAATCATCTGTTTGCAATGTGGACAATATGGTAAATTTATAATATACTGTTTTTTGTTGGAAAATGATGATTTTTTTTCAAGGAGGGTACTATAACATTGAAAAAACTAGTAACATTACTTCTCTTGGTAGGAGTTCTAACCATAGTTCCGTACCAAGCCTATGCCTTCGACTTTGGTAAAGTTGGCAAAGTTGCCTCGGTAGTCAGTGAGCATGAGAAGACAAAAAAAGAGTTGCAGTATTATAATACCGATGGTCGTACCGATCTCGGCAACCATTTTCGGGAAAAATACGGGGTCGATAATGATCCTGAGAAAAATGCGCTAATCCATAGGATCAGTCAAAATTTATTAGCTTCAATAAGCAAATCTGAATCAGTTACCCCTGAATACTCAATCTTTATTAATCAAAAAAAGGAATTCAATGCCTTTTGTTCTTTAGGCCACAATGTTTCGGTTAATACCGGTGCGATTGACTTTCTGAATTACAACGAAGATGAGCTGGCATTTCTGCTCAGTCATGAAATCAGACACGGCCAAGGTGACCATTCGATAAAATCCTATAATAAGACGGTTCCGATTACTGTACTTCAACAGATTTTTTCCGGTAATAATGCCCGTGCCGATATCATGACCAAAGTAGCCGGCAACTACCTTGTTGCCAAAGAAGCTACTCTGCCGCAAGAATGGGAAGCTGACAACTATGGATTTACCTATGCTGTCGATGCCGGATATAATCCCGGAGCCGGCGCAGCACTCTGGGTACGTGTTAAAGAAAAGTTCGGCGACAATCACCAAAACTTTTTCGGCGACATACTAAATCCCAACGACCACCCGACAAATAGTCAAAGAATCAAAAATTACGATATTAAGTTAACAGAGTACAGTAATAATGTTGTCAAGTTCAACGGAAGTACCCTGTTTATTAACGGTAAAGCCTGGTACAACCCCGAGAAAACCTCCTCGATGTCTGCTCAAGAACGCGGCTATTTGATCGCCGGAATGCTTGCCAAAGTTTATCACAGCAAACAAGCTCCGAGTGCCGCAGTAGAAAATAATCAAATTGTTATTACATACGGCAGTGCAAGAGAAACAATCTCGGCAATAGGAAATGAAGATGCACAAACAATAGCTGATAAGTTTAATCAAATAAAATAGATACTAATTTACGCAAATTGCGATTTCACGTCCTTACTGACGCATAGTAAGAAAGTCCTGAACCCTAAAATTCCAAGGGTTCAGGACTTTTTCACATTGATCATCAGACGGGACAGCTCAATTAAACCTACCCGGCCTTGATGCTGTCGAGTTTTGATAACCCGTAGCACTAGTCACTTATTCAACATAGTATGTAACAAATAGCAATCGCAAGGAGGGGACATAGTGGAAAGGCTAGATCCATCAAAACTATATACGACGTTTAACGACGTTACTCCAGGAAATCCGATTATCCCCCGTAAATACATCCTAACCCATTCAGATATCACCGCCGAGCTTTTCCTTGCAGTAGGACGGCAATTTGACGGTAAAGCATCCGGCCATATCCAGGGTCAAGTTCTGGCAAAATGGCGCCGGTATCTAAACGGAAATGCTTTGTATGGTCTTGTGCAAGTAGATGCTGGAAAAGCAGATAAAACTATATCTTCTATCCGCTATAAAATATTCCAACAGGAACTGCCTTTAGCTTTAGCGGCCATTCGCTTTGGTGATAGAAAGTTCTTTGAAGCCCATCCCACGTTGGATGATGCACCAATTTGGATTACTTTCGCCTCTGTATATCCGGAATTTAGCCGAACGCAGTATTGGGGAACGCCTGGTAAGTATGCACAACCTAGCGCCCTTTAGTTATAAACATCTCCTCACGAATTCAATTGGATGCATTGTTCGTTTCGCTGTTTCTTCCACTGATAATCCCTGCTGTAAAAAACGCTTAATTACAATTTTCATGCTTTCGCCAACCTCAATTACATGCCGATCAGGATCATAAAAACGAATGACACGCTGACCCCAGGGATACTCTTTTACATCATGCAAATACTTAATTTCAGGCCTGGTTTTGAGTTTGTTTACAAAACTGTCCAAGTTTTCTTCTTCAAAGTAAAGTTCAAAATTCTTCGAGCCTTGGATTATATCATCTCTGTTAAAGCCAACTAATTCCGCAAAATTTGCTTGCAAAGCAAAATTCCCTTCAAAAGTCACATTAGCACCAAAATCAAGGATAACTTTTTGTTGAAGAATTTCCTGGTAAAACTTTTTTGAAACCTCGATATCATTTACCGCAATAAGTGGACAGGTAAATTTCAAGTTTCTCGCCCCTTTCAAAGAAATACATCTACATCTTACCCTTAAATTTAAATGGTTCATTGTAAAACTCGGACATGTTTTCAAAATATGTTTTGGGAGTGGCACCACATATCGATTTAAAAGTATGAATAAAATGAGCCTGGTCATAAAATCCGGAATTTTGGGCAATATCCACAGGCCGTTGAAATCCTTTATTCATTATTTGGAGCAAATAATTAACCCTTACAATGTTTGAAAAGGTTTTAACATTCATCCCCAGACAATCGTTAAAAAACCGGTTCAAATGGCGCTCACTGTAGAACTCCCTTTTGGCAAGTTCTTTTACCGCTAAACAGCCTTTGAACCGGTTAATATTATCTATTGCGGAACATAGACCTTGCGGCAAAGTCCTATTTTGTATATGGGATAAGAAGATAGTATTAAGACTATCAATAAAGCTGCCGATGCTTTCGGCATTCTCAAAAGCGTCGGCAACAAGCGAATGTAGCCGAGCGTTTACTTGCCAAATGGGGAGCTGCAAATCCGTCAAATCTGTTTGCCTTATTCCCGTTAGGCAAAATAAACCGCCAGGCAAAAATTCAATAAAGAAGCGCATAGGACAAGTATTTACGTCATTTTTCACGATAACCGTTTTAGTGGTAGCACCCCATAGTCTACTTGTTAAGGAGGTTCCGTCATAAGTAAAAACCAAGCAGCCGCTGGCATCAGGAATGAGCGTAAGACTGTCTGGTACAATACTGTCGTTAGCAAAAGATAGCGTATAGTGTGCTATGTATCGGCGGAGCACTGGACTGGGATCAATGTAAATTTGATTTTGTGTACTCAGCTTAACCTGCTGCACCGTACCTTTAAATTTCGCAATCACGGAAATTCTCCTTCCAAGCGTTTTACGATCGTGCATCTTATCAAGTCGGCTATCTCCGGCAAAGAGGCATTTACTAGCTATAATATGTACTATTTTCTTCTTTAGGCTCTTAATACCTTTATAGTAAAACGGCGGATGCTAAGGCAAAACAGGCGAAAGTTAATCTTTCTATCAGGATAATAGAAGAAGCTATCTCTCATAGGTTTTAATAACCCATTTTAAGATAGCTTCTTATGATACACAACCAGACCTAACCGGGTGATAATAATTCAGGTTCTATTAGCTTAAAGTGTTACTTATCAGAGTATTAACAAGTTGAACTGCAATCATCATTACAGCAGCTTAACAGCAGGATAATAATAATGATAATTATGCACCAACTGTTGCCGTGACGGCCACAACTACCTCCACCAAAACCAAAACCCATATATATACCTCCTTTAAGTATGTAGTTGGATGATACTACATACTATGACACAGGAAGTATTTGTGCTACATGCCGATAAATATAACAATGACAGCTGACGCAGCTATCACTGTTATTCAGGCAAAAGTTCCGGAAAGGAAATAAATTCCTAGAGTGCGGTCTGTTGTTTCATTTTTCTTACTGTGTCGATCCCTTTAAATTAAGCAGTATAACACCAATAATAACAAAAACTATCCCCATTGCGGTATAGGCATTAATAGGTTCCTTCCATACCAGCATAGCAACCATCGCCGTTAAAGCCGTACCGACACCAGACCAAATTGCATAAGCAATACTCAAAGGTACATGAAGCAACGCTTGAGAAAGTGAGTAAAAAGAAGCACTCATTCCCACTACAAAAATAATACTAGGCAGAATCTTAGAAAACCCTTCTGAGGATTTGAGCATTGAAGTAGAAAATATCTCCAGGACGATGGCCAAAGTTAAAAAACCGTATCCGTTCAAAATAAATCTCCTCTCGCATTTTTAATTAAATCTTCTCAACAAGTAACCTTTATCCCTGCAATTGGCAATTGCGGCATAAAAATTTGCCAGGAGCCAAGGTGTATCAGTCTAATATTTCTTGAATAAAAGAGATTATTTCTTAAAAACCCAGCCACTAGGATGCAAAATATGGTAGAATTAGATTTGGTTATTTTTTGCAGTATCTGCAGTATCTAAGGAGGATTTTCCGTGATAAAAAAATTATCACTATTCTTTTTTGTTTTTTTTGTGCTTTGTTCCTTGTCTCTGCCGGCGTTTGCCCTGCCATTGCCGGATGGAGATTTTGACCGTCAGCAGGCAATTGATACCTACTTTAAAGACAAACCGCAAAATGCTCTGGAAGGCATTTGGGTGACCGATGATAATAAGTATGAAATTGCTATTATCAAAAATGATTTTGAAATATGCAAAGGTTACGATTATGTTGGATTTGTAGTGGAATCTACCGATTCTGGATGGAGTAAAGGGAAAGTCAAATTTCAGTTAAAAACTACTGCTATTCCTAAGTTTTTTGTTGGATTATCTCACAAAAAGCCAGACAGTTACCTCACTTTAAACAGTGAGCAATCCCCTGGCAGTATCTTTCGAATAGTTCGTGAGCATCTTATGGAATTCACTAACGAAAAGAGAGAAAAAAAGCTGCTCTTTAGAATATATCCGGGAAATGTTGACCCGGCTAATACCAGCACCCGCTCCGGGACCGGCTTTTTTATAACCCCTGACCTAATTGTGACCAACTATCATGTCATAGACAGTGCCGAAACTATCGAAATAAAACATAACAGCGGCGAAAAAGCACCCGCCACTGTTATTGCCAAAGATCCTATCAATGACTTGGCACTGTTAAAAGTAAGTAAATTAAAGGCAGCCGTAACCCCCTTATCAATAGAGACGAACCACCCCTCTAGGTATGGCGATACCGTTTATACTATAGGTTTCCCCCTGCCTGGTCTCTTAGGCACTAAAGCCAAACTAAGCGAAGGAATAATTAATAGCGTAACAGGCATTCAGGATGACGTAAGAATGTTTCAGATTAGTATCCCGGTACAACCCGGAAATAGTGGCGGGCCTTTAATAAACGCCAAGGGGCAGGTTGTAGGTATTGTCACCGCCGGTGTCGACCCATATAAATCGCTGGTCTTAACAGGGACGTTCCCGCAGAACGTTAACTTTGCCATGAAAATCAACTATGTAAATAATCTTATAGACACGCTTCCGGAAAAAGTACATCTCCCTGGTAAACAACCTTCTTATATCCATACTCCCGCCCAAATCATGATGTTAGCCAATGATGCAGTCGTAAAGATTGACGCAAAATAAGCGATCTAAAAAACGGCCGCCTTAGCAGGAGACCGTCGTTGGAATGCGGAAACATAACAATATTAAAAATTAGCAAAGGAAGGTAATAAAATGAGTAGAACAAAAATAGCGCTCGTATTAGCCGGATTAATGCTATTTGTTTTCGGGATATTCTCACCGAATGCATACGCTGCTGACAAAACTCTCACTGTTAAAATTATCGTTAATGAAGATTTTTGGAATAGCAAAATCACATTCCCCAATGGCAACA
>CAZCEN010000083.1:0-12100 GCA_964497205.1 uncultured Sporomusaceae bacterium | reverse complement strand
TGGTTCGTCTCTAAAACGCGGGATAAGGGGCAAGCTGTTTTAATGCAGATTGCATCATTGAGCACTTCATTACACTTTTTCCCCTCGATATTTTCGCGCGGAATCCCTGTCATATTGACAAACGCATCGTTAACTCTTAGCACGGTAAAATCCCGGGCAATTACGTACATGCCGTCAACTGAGGCGTTAAATATTTGATAAAATTCGTCATGATCTGACTTAATTTGAATCACGCCCGGATATACCTCCCGAATTTGTCGAATATCTTAATAATAACACTATTGGTTATGATTTCCATATAGGACTTTTGGCCTATGTAAAATTATTAATGGCAGGAAATTATTGAGGTTTGTTGAAAATTATACTATTACAATTTGGTGAGGTTACTATGATTTGTATAGATGGCTTAATAAAAAAGTTTGGCGACCGGACTGCTGTAGATAACTTGAATTTAACGATTAACCAGGGAGAAACCTTTGGTCTGCTTGGGCCTAATGGTGCTGGCAAAACTACGACTATACGGATTTTGACCATGCTTACCAGGCCGACGGCAGGTACAATTACCCTGAATGGTTGGCGTCTGCCGCAGGATGAACTTGCTGTCAAAGCCATTATCGGTGTTGTTCCTCAGCACTTCAATCTGGATATTGACTTAACAGCGAGAGAAAATCTTGATTTGCACGGACGCCTGCATCATATGCCGCGCACGGTGCGGGAAGAACGCATTGAAGAACTTTTGGATTATGTGGAGCTAAAGGAACGGGGCAACGACATGGTCAATAAGTTCTCCGGAGGAATGAAACGGCGATTGATGATTGCACGGGCGCTTTTACATAAGCCGCAGATTTTGTTTCTCGATGAACCGACGGTAGGACTTGACCCGCAGGTTAGACGCCGGTTATGGGATTTAATTCGCCGAATGAATGCCGATGGCTTGACCGTGCTGTTGACTACTCACTATATTGAAGAGGCGCAAAACCTGTGCGCCCGGGTGGCTATAATGGAAAAGGGCCGCTTGATTGCGCTTAATACCCCTGCGGCATTATGCGAGCGACTGGGCAAATTTGTTGTTGAGTGGAATGACAGCGAGGGTATGCAATACCGCTTTTTTACCAACAGGGCTGAAGCGGCGGCGTTTGCCGGAACCCTTTCGGTCAACGCCACCTTAAGAGATACAAATTTGGAAGATGTTTTTGTGGAATTGACAGGCCGCCGGGTAAGCGGCTAAAGGAGTTTACTATGGAGACTGCACAAATTATCATGGCGGCGTTGGCTGAAGACGGACAGGAAGCATACGTTGTGGGCGGAGCCGTACGTGACTTGTTGCGAGGTGTTCCACCTGATGATATTGATATTGCGACAAACGCAACTCCTGACCGGATTATAGCCATTGCTGAGGCCGAGGGCTGGAAAGCTATTCCGGTAGGGGCGGCTTTTGGTGTGATAACTATAGTAGCTAACAACCAAAGCTATGAAGTAGCCACCTTCCGCAGTGAACGTTACGGCGTTGACAGCCACCGCCCGGAAGCAGTGACGCTAGGGGTTGATCTTGCCAAGGACTTGGCTAGGCGGGATTTTACCATTAATGCTATGGCTATGACGGCAGATGGAAAAATTATTGATCTGTTTGGCGGGCAGCAAGATCTAAAGGCTCAGCTTATTCGAACTGTTGGCAAGCCAGAAGAGCGTTTTGCTGAAGATGGCCTGAGAATGTTCCGTGCCGCCAGGTTTGCCGCCCGGCTGGGTTTTAATCTGGAGGCCGTAACGTTTGCCGCAATATCCGCATCGCGGGAACGTATCCGGGGATTATCTGTGGAACGGGTAAGGTCGGAAATTGAAAAAACGCTGCTGTCGCCATTTGCCGCACGCGGTCTTGATATTATGCTAAAATCCGGTTTATTGGCAGGTAATTGTTTGGGCAAAGAGCAGGGTAAAACCTATCCTGTACCTATTCTGCCCGAACTCTGCCACTTGGATGGTTTGGCGCAAAACCCCCGTTATCACTTGTATGATGGTTGGCGCCATACGCTTGCTGTTACTGCGTTGGTTCCCGGCAATTTATCCTTGCGGTGGGCGGCACTTTTGCATGATGTAGCCAAAGGCTGGCCGGAGATACGGATAACAAACCGGGAAGGGCAGCCTTCCGATCCCGGACATGACAAAGCCGGTGCCCGAGCTACCGCTGTTATTTTGCGCAGGCTGCGGGTAGACCGGCAGGTTGTAGAACAGGTGGAATGGCTTATCAGGAACCACTTAATGTTCCCGGTGGTCGAGGAAAAAGCGGTACAGAAGTGGCTAAAGCGTCTAAGCAAAGAGTTTAAAGGGCCGGAATCGTTTAAGGATGCTCTGGACCGGCTATTTTCATTGCATCAGGCTGACCGGCAAGGCGGACATACCCAGGCTGATATGGTTGGGTTGCAGGCGGTTAAGGAAATTGCGGACCGGCTAATGGCTAGGGTGCCATTTTTTCCATCCCAGCTTGCTCTTAGCGGTGGTGAGATTGCCAATAAGCTGGGAGGAGGTCCTGAAATTAGCCGTTTCCAACAGAATTTACTGACACGAATTCAGACTGGGCAACTTGCCAACACCAAAGAATCATTGATGGCGGCACTCGCTGCCCGGGTTCGCAGATTGACGCAAAAGGCAGACGAATAATTATGAAGAGTTTTTGTGAAAAATACACTTGACTCTGATAAAAGTATAGAGTATAATCAAAAACAAGTTAAAAATGAAAATACGATGAACAGGAAGTTAATTAGTTACAATCTTCAGAGAGCTGGCGGTTGGTGAGAGCCAGTGTGAGTAACAGTTAATTCCGCCTGGGAGTATCTGATGATGAATCTGACGGGTCCGCCCGATATAGCGGCAAAAGTTGGCCGAAAGGCAACATGGGTGGCAACGCGGGAAACAGCTCTCGTCCCTGTATAGGGATGAGGGCTTTTGTATTTTCCAGTGCTTAATTCGCGCAAAGACTCATATTCTTTATTGGGGAATTATACCCCTATGGGTACAGGCGAGCGAATAAGTATCTGGATAAGTTGACTAACCTCAGTGGGGTATACACCACTGACTAAGTCTTCTTTTATGCGGAAGCTTACTCATGCTGTTCTATAAGCTAATTTGGGTGGCACCGCGGGATACCTAATCTCGCCCCAATGCATAGACACATATGCCGGGGCGGGATTTTTTATTTTAATTATGAGGTGATAGTTGATGAGAGAACAAGGTAAAAGAGCCTATAATTTTAATGCCGGACCGGCAGCCATGCCGTTATCTGCCCTGCAAAAAGCGCAAGCCGAGTTGCTTGATTTTAATGGTACAGGAATGTCTATTATGGAACACAGCCATCGCGGCAAAGACTACGAAGCGGTGCACAACCAGGCTATAGCGTTATTAAAAGAACTTATGGCTATTCCTGAAAACTATGAAGTTCTGTTTGTGCAAGGCGGCGCCAGCCTCCAGTTTGCAATGGTACCAATGAATTTTCTGCCGGCAGGCAAACAGGCTGGTTATGTCATGACAGGTGCCTGGTCGGAAAAAGCATTTGCTGAGGCCGAAAAATTAGGCGCTGCTTACATCTCAGCAACTGCCAAGGAAGGCAATTACCGCCGGATACCGGCATTAGAAGAAATAAAAGTCCAACAAGATACGGCTTATCTGCATATTACCTCTAACAATACTATTTTTGGAACTGAGTGGCATGCTTTCCCGGATACCGGTGAAATTCCACTGATTGCCGATATGTCGAGCGATATTCTCTCCCATCCGTTTGACGTAAGCAAGTTTGCTCTTATTTATGCCGGAGCGCAAAAGAACCTGGGACCGTCGGGCGTGACAGTTGTTATCATCCGCCGCGATTTTTTGGAACAGGCCAATAAGAATTTGCCGACAATGCTAAAATATGCAACCTTTGCCAAGGACAACTCGCTGTATAATACACCGCCTACTTTCAGCATATATATGGTAAAACTCATGCTGGAGTGGGTGAAGGAACAAGGGGGCGTAACCGCTATCCATAAGCGTAATCAGGAAAAGGCTGCTTTGCTCTATGAGGTTATTGATGCCAGCAACGGGTTTTATGTCGGGCACGCTCAGCCTGAAGCCAGGTCACTTATGAATGTAACCTTCCGCTTGGCGGATGAAGCGCTGGAAAAGAAATTCTTAGAAGAAGTCAAAAAAGAAGGCTTTGTCGGCTTGAATGGCCACCGTTCTGTCGGCGGCTGCCGGGCATCCATGTATAACGCCGTGCCTTACGAAGCATGTAAAGCCCTGCGGGACAAAATGCTGGTATTTCAGAAAGAAAACGCTTAAAGATATGGGAGGAGAATCTAAATGAAAATATTAGTAAGTGATCCGGTATCGGCTGCCGGTATTGAGATCTTGCAAAAAGAGTTTACTGTAGATATAAAATTGAAACTGCCGCCGGAAGAGCTTATCCGGATTATCCCGGAATATGATGCTTTGGTCGTAAGAAGCGAAACTAAGGTTACCAAAGCTGTAATTGAGGCTGCCAACAAACTCAAAGCCATTGGCCGGGCTGGCGTAGGGGTTGACAACATTGATGTTGAAGCCGCTACTCAGAAAGGGATCATTGTACTAAACGCACCGGAAGGCAACACGATCGCCGCTACCGAACATACTATGGCCATGATGCTGGCACTGGCTCGCAATATTCCCCAAGCGCACCAAACTATGAAAGAAGGTAAATGGGAACGCGGCAAGTTCATGGGTGTTGAAATGCGTGGCAAGACTCTCGGTATTCTCGGCCTTGGCCGGATCGGGACCGGAGTAGCTAAGCGGGCGATGGCTATGGAGATGGAAGTTATTGCTTACGACCCGTTCATCAATGCCGATCACGCCAGAAATCTTGGTATTGAGCTAATGGAAGTTGATGAAATACTGACCAAAGCCGATTTCATTACCTTGCATCTGCCGCTTACACCGGAAACTAAGAACTTGCTAAATAAAGAAGCTTTTGCTAAAGTCAAACCAGGAGTGCGGATTATTAACTGTGCCCGTGGTGGAGTGATAAATGAAGCTGATTTGGCGGAAGCCGTCGAACAAGGAAAGGTAGCCGGCATAGCTGTAGACGTATTTGAAAAAGAGCCGATAAATCCTGAAAACCCCCTGCTTAAACTGGAAAAAGCCGTGCTTACACCTCATCTTGGCGCATCTACGGCAGAAGCTCAAGTTGGTGTTGCTGTTGATGTTGCCCATGGTATTATTGCCGCTCTTAGAGGCGAACCGGTTATGACCGCGGTTAACATGGCACCTATCCCGGCGCATGTACTCAAAGTGGTTAGACCTTATTTTGAATTAGCCGAGAAAATGGGCTGCCTGGCCGTGCATCTGGCTGATGGGCGCATAAACTCTATGGATATTGAGTATAACGGAGAAATCAGTCAGGTTGATACCAAGATGCTGACAACAGCATTGGTAAAAGGTTTGCTCAATCCAATCCTGCAAGAAAGCATTAATTATGTTAACGCTCCGGGGTTAGCTAAAGCCCGTGGTATTAAAGTCAAGGAAATTAGAAGCAAAGAATCTGCCGATTTTGCCAATTTAATTACCGTTCGTGTCCGCACTGACAAAGGTGAGCACATGGTGGCTGGAACCTTGTTTGGTCAGGAAGGCCGCATTGTACTTATTGACGGCTACCGGGTAGACGTGGCGGCAAGGGGCTGGCTGTTACTTGGCCCACATCTCGACCAGCCTGGTATGGTTGGCAAGGTAGGAACAATCCTTGGCGAAGCCAATGTAAATATTGCCGGTATGCAGGTTGGGCGAACCGAGACTGCAGGTACTAATATTATGGTAATGAGTGTCGAAGCCGATGTTCCTACTCCGGTTATACTGAAAATAAAAGCAATTGATGGTATATTAGGAGCAAAGCTTGTAAACTTTAATGCAGGATAAAACGACGGCCAGAATATAATGAAACTATGTTGACGGCTATTGTCACAGGAGGAGAATATGGCACTAACCCGATTTATTTTAGTACGACACGGTGAGACTACGTGGAATAAGGAAGGGCGTTATCAAGGGCAAATAGATACACCGCTTAGCCCGTTTGGCCGGGAACAGGGACAGATGGCCGCCAAGGCACTAAAAGATGTACCTATTGATATATGCTATGCCAGCCCGCTTAGCCGGGCAGTGGATACAGCTATGATGTGCGTGGCCGCTCATGGATTGCCGGTGAATACCGATAGTCGCTTACTGGAGATTAACCATGGTGAATGGGAAGGTATGCTGAGCGATGAGGTAGGAAAGACATATCCCGAACTGTTGACTCAATGGAAAACTACGGTTATGGGGGTTACTATGCCAGGTAAGGGTGGCGAGGATATCGTTACTGTTCGTGATCGGGCGATGGCATTCTTCCGGGAAATGGCGGAAAAACACCAGGGCCAGACAGCGTTGGTAGTAGCTCATGATGCCGTTAACAAAGCAGTATTATGTGATATCTTAGATATTGACCTGTCCCATTTCTGGCAGGTAAAACAAGATAATACTTGTATTAATGTTTTTGAATATCAGGACGGAAAATGGCGGTTGGTACTCATGAATTCAACTACCCATTTAGGATTTTTATTCAGTGGTATTGAACAAAAAGGATTATAAAAACGACTGGCGCACTTATTCGCTTCTATAAAAGTGTAAGTCATAAGGAGCTAGTCAAAGGATAGAAATAATGAGGCTGCCGAGAGGCGGCCTCATTATTTTTTCGGGCCCGGCATAAGATAATTTTCCCAATAGCAGCAGGTATTGAGAAAATTATCTTGAAAATATATAGCAACTAAAAATGATTACTAAAATTAAAGGAGTGTTACGATATGAGTCAGGATAGAGACTCGAGCCAAGCTGCATGCAAAAGTCAGTCCTGTGATTGCGGCTGCGCGGGTTGTGGCCCTGTCGAAGAGAGCCGGTTTAGTAAAGATATGCGGAACCTTTACGAAGCAGGCCAGACTGCCGACATGTTAACCGCTTGTGAAAAAATGCTGGCTGAAAATCCGGAAAGCTGTGATGCTTATTTTTGGCGTGGTGTAGCGGCGGCCGTTGCCGGCAATTTTGAAAAGGCATTGGCTGACTACAACAAAGCTGTTGAGCTAAACGAGAGAAATGCGGCATACTATTCGTATCGTGGCAGTGCGTTTGCAATGCTTGATGATATTAAAAATGCTGTAATGGATTATTCTAAAGCTATATTTTATAACCCCAATGATTGGGTTAATTACGCCAATCGCGGTGTACTGTATTTGAATAATGGAGTACTGGACCATGCTATTGACGATTTCAGTAAAGCAATCGAGCTGGAACCTGGGGATATGGGTTCTTACATGAATCGTGGCGATGCGTATGCCAACCGGAACCAGTATTCCGCGGCGATTGCGGACTATGATAAGGTATTACAACGCTTCCCGGAAGAATGCGCTCTACTGATAAAAAGAGGGCAGGCTTATTTTGAGCTGGGGATGAATGACGAAGCGTTAGCCGACTATAATAAAGTAATTGAACTTGAACCTGAGAATGTTCAAGCCATTGCCATCAGGGCTTCTGTATATTTGGGACAAGGCAAACCGGAACAGGCAGTCGCTGATTTTACCCGGGTCATTGAATTTGAACCAAATGACTCACGGCCGTACTTTTTCCGTGGAATAGCTTTTGTTGCTCAAAAAGCGTACAAGGAAGCAGTTGTAGACTTTACCCGCTGTACCGAGCTGGATCCGGATAACGCACTTGCTTATCATAATAAGGCTATTTGCTGTGAATTACTGCAGCTTACTCACGAAGCAGTTATTGCTTACACGGAGTTTTTGACCAAAGCGGATGCCGAGTCGCCGGAGGCAAAACAGGCTCAGGAACGGCTGCAAGTGTTAACAAAAGAAACAGGCGAAACTCTGCTGCAATAGGGGGATTAATAAATGGAAAAACGACGTTTAGGCCGCTCTGAACTTATGGTAACACCCATCAGCTTTGGTGCTTTACCCATGCAACGGTGTACCATGGAAGAGGCGGGTGAGGTACTTATTGCCGCATTAGATGCAGGAATTAACTTTTTTGATACCGCGCGCGCCTATACCGACAGTGAAGAAAAGATTGGCAGGTATATATCCGGCCGCCGTCAGGAATATTATTTGGCAACCAAAAGTATGGCCAGAACGAAAGCGGCTATGCTTGCTGATATAGACGGCAGTTTAGCCACAATGAAAACAAACTATATTGATTTGTATCAGATTCATAATGTCAAAACAGAAGCTGAGTACGAGGCCGTAATGGCGCCGGACGGAGCACTGGCAGCGCTCAAAGCCGCTAAGGCCGCTGGCAAAATCCGGCATATAGGGATAACCGGACATAATATTGATATACTGGTTAGAGCTGTAAAAACCGGAGAATTCAGTACGGTTCAAGTACCGTTCAACTGTGTTGAACTGGGGGCGGCTAAAGAACTTTTCCCGTTGGCGAAATCGATGGATGTTGGTATTATTGTCATGAAACCGTTGGGCGGCGGTCTGATTCCTAATGTGGATTTGGCGCTTAGGTTTGTTTTGCAGCATGACGGCTTAGTGGCCATTCCCGGCATGGATAGAGTTGAGCATATTCGGGAGAATTTGGCGCCGACAAAAGACTTTAAACCGCTTAGTCCTGAAGAAACAGCCAAATTGAAGGCGGAAGCCGAAGTACTAGGAGCTAATTTCTGCCGCCGGTGCGGTTATTGTTTGCCTTGTGCCGCTGGAATTGAAATTCCGACAATGTTTATTTTTCATCTACAATATACAAGATATAATATGAAAACTGCCATTCCAGGGCGGTACCAAGGTCTAAAAGCCAAAGCGTCTGATTGCATTGAATGTGGCGAGTGCGAGGCTCGCTGTCCTTACAACTTGCCCATTCGCGAACGCATGAAGCAGGTGGCTAAAGACCTCGGTTAAAAGGAGGAAAACACATGGCCGAAGATAATAAGTTTGACATTGCCGTTATCGGCGGTGGTCCGGCGGGGCTGTCGGCAGCTTTGACCGGGCGTATCCGTAACAAATCCATTGCATTGTTTGAACATCTTGATTTTAGCCAAAAGCTGCAAAAGGCGCATTTGGTAGATAATTATTTGGGGATGCCGGAAACTAGCGGCAAAGGTATGATGCAGCATTTTTCCAGCCATGCGCTGGCGCATGGTCCTAAACTTATCAAGGAAAAGGTAGTCAACGTGTTTCCCGGCGACAAAATGTTCACTTTGCTTACCCCAGGTAACACCTATGAAGCCAAAGCTGTAATTTTTGCTACCGGTGTTGTAAGTACACTGCTGTTTCAAGGTGAACGTGATCTACTAGGACGCGGGGTTAGCTACTGTGCGACCTGTGACGGACGTATGTTTCAAGGACGGGATGTTGCCGTAATTTCGTATACCGAAGAAGGCGAAAATGAAATCGATTTTTTAGCAGAACTGTGCCGGAATGTATACTTTTTGCCACAATATAAAGGCGACTTCAGTCACATGCGGTCTCCGGTTAAGGTAGTGTCCACTAAGCCGAAGGCTATTGCCGGTGATGGTCAAGTCGAAAAACTGATCACGGATAAAGAAGAGCTAAAAGTACACGGTGTATTTATCATGCGCCAGTCCGACCCGGTCGAGAATCTCTTGCCTGGACTTGAACTGGAAGGTGAGGTTATCAAAGTCAACCGGGATATGTCAACAAATATTCCCGGCGTATTTGCAGCTGGCGATTGCACCGGCAAACCATGGCAAATTGCCAAAGCAACCGGTGAAGGGCTTGTTGCCGTATTGAGCGCTATTACCTATATCGACCATCTGGAGTAAATTTAAAAGCGGGCTTGCTTCCTCGGAAGTTAAGCTCGCTTTTGGTTTGTTATATATTTATTTGTTCTGGCTGCGCTGCGCGCGCCGTTCGCTGTATAAGGCCAGTAAATCAGGTGGTTCTGTGGATTTAAAGTTATATTCAGGAGCCAGCTGCCGGCATTTTTCAATAGCGGCCTTGAGATCGTAGTAGACTTCCCATTTGGCTTTAACCAATTCTTTGCCGGTAAGGCGCAGGAGGTAGGCCGGATGATAAGTGGCAATAGCCGGAATGCCATATTTAGTAGTAAACCACTGGCCGCGATCTTTGGTGATGCGGGCGGTAGGGGCAAATAAGTATTTTAAAGCAACACTACCGAGAGCAACGATTACTTTCGGCTGAATCAAAGCCAACTCGTGGTCAAGCCAAGCTGTAGCACAGAACTGTCCTTCCTCAATGGTCGGTGTACGGTTATTTTTGGGGCGGCACTTAATTACATTTGTAGTGTATACACAATCCCGTGTAATATCAACACTGGCGAGCGCTTTATCAAGTAATTGACCCGAGGGGCCGACCAAAGGTACTCCATATTCATCCTCGACGCCGCCGGGGCCTTCACCGACAAGTGCCAGCGGGCTTGCTAAAGTGCCGTTATAGGATGTAGGACCAATAGCATCTTTTCTGAGCGGACAGGAATTGCAGACCAAGAGATCCTGTTCTAGCTGTTCAAGTGAAGTATATCTCATTATTTCACCTCGTTATTTTAGTTCGCTTAGAAGGCAAGAACTCCTTTTGTAAACAGTCTAAAAATATTTTGCTGTTACTATTAAGTGACGAAAAATACGACAGTAAGGGGATAAACAGGGTACAAATAAAAAAGAAATACTTTTGTGATACAAATAAATTTAATTGAATTTAATAAAATTGCTGTAAATATAGCTTGACGCTTTTTATCAGGGCATTTTAGAATATAAATGCAGCATACAAATTTTACATAGAAAACCTAATTGGCGCGAGAATCAGACTGGCTCATTCCCAAGAAAGGAATTACAATTATGAGCATTGTTCAAATGTTTTGCCGGGTAATTGGAGATCGTGATAGTTATACAGCGAAACACAGCAAAAATGTAGCTCGTCTTATGGCTGATTTCGCCCAATATTCGGATTTGCCTGTTGAAGATGTGTCGATGGCGTATGTTGTTGGGATAGTTCACGATGTGGGTAAAGTAAGTGTACCTGATCATATTTTAAATAAGCCTGGACGTTTAACGGAAGAAGAGTTTGCTGTGATAAAACAGCATCCGGATATTGGTGCCAATATCTTGGAAGAAGTGGTCGGCCTGGAAAAGGTAGCTGAAATTGTGCGTCACCACCACGAACGGTATGATGGACAAGGGTATGTGCAGGGGTTAAGAGGAGAATCAATACCGCTGTTTAGCAGGATGCTGGCGTTGTGTGACACTTTTGATGCAATGACAACTGCCCGCTGTTACCGGGAGAAACCGCTAAGTACTAACGAAGCTCTGGCGGAAATATCCAGATGTGCCGGAACACAATTTGATCCGCAAATATGCCGGAGTTTTATTGACTTTATTAATTACCAGGGAGGCTGTAACTATTTAGTGACAGCTAATGTTTGAACAGATTGTCAACACTTTACAATTAATGTTGAATAATGTATAATTTTATAATACATAATATATGGTAACATGATATCGTTAGATGCAATGATAGGACAGTGCATAACTGCGTGTTTTCAGAGAGCTGGAGGATTGGTGCGAGCCGGTACCCGCGTTATGCTATCCACCCTTGAGCAGGCGGCGATGAGCCGCACGGTTCACGTCCGTTATGCGTGCCGAGTGGACTAATAATAGTCAATCAGGGTGGCAACGCGGGAGAAGATAACTCTCGTCCCTATAATATAGTGGGACGGGAGTTTTTTGCATTACCAGAATCAATATCCACCTTTTTACATTCAGGAAGAGAAGTTTAGGTTTCTGCCCTCGTCCTTAAGGACTTGGCACAGAACATCGATTCGTATCGTTAAGGAGGTATATATAAATGCTAGACATTAAATTTGTACGTGATAACCCGGAAAAAGTTGAGCAAGCTCTGAAAAACCGGGGCGCCGCGATGAGTCTGGATGAATTCATCAACTATGAGAAAGAGCGGCGCGAACTGTTGGCTGAAGTAGAAACGTTGAAAAACCAACGGAATACAGTTTCACAGGAGATCAGCAAGAAAAAGAAAGCCGGCGAAAATGCCGACGATATGATTGTAGAGATGCGCGAAGTAGGTGATCGCAT
>CAZCEN010000082.1:0-12127 GCA_964497205.1 uncultured Sporomusaceae bacterium | reverse complement strand
GATCCTCCCTTTTGTGGCAGTTGCCGTTACTCTACAATGTATGATGGAGCTTGCAGTTGTATATCAAAAATTAGATAATATATTGGAACATTATGCCTAATGGGTAGGATTTTTGTTTTCTGTGTAGAATATTTTTAACTTTGATATTTTTGGTAGGAGAGAGTCATGCGAAAAGAAATGTGTGGATATCTTGCAGTTATCGGCGCCGCCAGTCTGTGGGGGATTGGAGGTTCGGCAGCAAAAGCCTTGCTAAACCAAAATATTACCCCCTTTTTGTTAGTAAAGATCCGTCTTACTCTGGCGTTTTTATTAATGGTTGCCGGGCTTTTATGTTACAATAAACAGCTACTTAGAATACCACGCAGTGAAATAGCCTACTTTGCTATATTAGGAATGGCAGGAATGGCGTTGCTACAGTTTTTTTATTTTTACACCATCAGTCTTACCAACGTTGCCACTGCGGTCTTTCTGCAATATTTGTCCCCGGCATTGATGGCCGTGTACGCGGTGCTTTTTGAAAAGGCATGGCTAGGCTGGCAGCGCGGTGGCGCTGTAGTTTTGGCGACCCTAGGCGGGCTTATGATTATGCTTAATGCAGGTGGAGCAACAGTAAGTCTTTTAGGTTTTCTGAGCGGTTTTTTAGCAGCCACGGCTATGGCCTTTAATACTATCTACGGACGCCGGGCGGTACGTGATTATCATCCGCTGACGGCAGTAACCTATTCCTTTGGTTTTGCCGGTTTATTTTGGTGGGTAGTTGCACCGGATGGGTGGGCAGTAAACACGATTAATGATAGCAACTGGTGGCTGTTTATGTATGTTGCCGTATTTTCTACGGTTGTTCCCTTTTTACTTTACTTTTTTGGTATGCGGTTTTTATCGCCGACAAATGTCGGCGTTACTTCCTGTTTGGAACCTGTAATTGCTGCAATCGTTGCGTATTTGACTCTTGGTGAAGTTATGGGGGGGCTGCAAGTAGCCGGTGGCTTGCTGGTAGTGACTGCCGTAATTTTACTGCAAACAAGCACCGATAAGGAATCTCTTTCTAAGGAAGACAAACAGGTTGATATTGTATAACTGGAGTGATTTTGATGCATATTGTACTGGTAGAACCGGAAATTCCCGGTAATACTGGCAACATTGCCAGATTGTGTGCGGCTACCGGCTGTGAGCTGCATTTGGTTAAGCCCTTAGGGTTTTCGATAGAGGATAAATATCTAAAGCGAGCGGGCCTTGATTATTGGCATTTAGTAAAAGTCCATGTATATGAAAATTTTGCCGAGGTACAGAAGCTGTATCAAGGGCATAATTTTTACTTTAATACTACTAAAGCCAGCAAGTGCCATAGCGATATTGACTATCAATCGGAAGATATGTTGGTATTTGGTAAAGAAACTGCCGGACTGCCGCAGGAACTGTTGCAGCGTTATCCTGATAACTGTGTTCGTATTCCCATGATCGATGATGCTAGATCGCTTAATTTATCAAATGCAGTTGCTGTCGTAGTATATGAAGCCCTTAGACAGCAGCGTTTTCCAGGGCTTAGGTAGTTAGAAACAATAGGACGGTGATACCATGTCTGCACAGTTTGGGCCAGCGGGTAATCCTGATGCGTTTTACGAGGCGGGCTTTAAGGCTTCGGCCGATATGCCTCAATGGCTGGCCGGGTTAAAACTCAATGCCTATGAATATCAATGCAGCAGGGGAGTTAATATCAGGCAGGAAACGGCCGAATTGATAGGGGAACAAGCAGCTAAGTACGGTGTCAAGCTTAGTATCCATGCGCCTTATTTCATAAGTCTGGCGACTGAGGATGAAACGATTGCGGGCAACACAGAGCGTCATTTCCTGCGTTCACTGGAAGTTGCCAAATGGATGAGGGCTGACCGGATAGTATTTCATATTGGCGGACCTGGTAAAGGCAATGACCGCCGCCAGGCTATGGAACGAGCTAAACGTCTGTTCGCCAAGGTGCTGGAACAAGTTGAACAGCAAAGCCTGGCAGGGCCCCTGCTGCTGCCTGAAACTATGGGAAAGCAAAATCAACTGGGATCACTTGACGAAGTCATAGAGCTTTGTAAGATGGTGGATTATGTCAGACCTGCTGTTGATTTTGGACATCTGCATGCAGTTACTGGCGGTAAGTATACTGCAGCGGAAGAATTTGCCGCCGTTTTTGACAAAATTGGCGAGAGTTTGGGAGAAGAAGCCGCTCGCCAGCTGCACATTCATTTTAGTAAAATTGAATTTACTAAAGCCGGCGAGAAGCGGCATTGGACATTTGCCGATCCGTTTGGGCCTCCTCATGAGCCGCTGCTGTATGTAATCGCCGATAAGGGATACACACCGCGAATTATTTCGGAATCTGCAGGCACTCAAGCTAAGGATGCCAAGACAATGCAGGATTTTTATGAGGAGTTGTTGAAAAAGGAGTTTCGGCGTATACATACCGAATAGGACGCATAAAATAGATGATGAACTGGAGGAATCTTAGTGACTGTTCATGACAAAGCGCATGATTTAGGGCGCGCACTTAGAAATTCAGCGGAGTATCAAGCATTTTTAAGCGCTAAACAGCATCTTGACAATGATGCACCAAGTAAAACTATGGTGCAGGACTTCTTTAAGAAAAAACTGGTAGCTGAATATGATCTGATGGCCGGTAATCCGGAAGATAAAGAGAAGTCTCTGGAATTGCAAAAAATGTACGAACTTATTATCCTTAATCCGACAGCACGGGATTTCATCCATGCCCATATGCGCTTTCAGCAGTTAGCTGCTGACATTTATAAAATAATTGGCGATGCGGTCGCCGAAGGAATGGATTTATTTGGCAAAGAGTGAGATGATGACTAAAAGTTCTGAGGATTTTGCTGCCGAAATAAAGAATGCTATTCCCCCGGAAAGGCTGCTGATTGACGAACCAATGTCAAAGCACACTACTTTCCAAATTGGTGGTCCAGCTGACTTTTTACTATTTCCTGCTTCGCCAGAAGAAATAGCCACTGTGTTGAAACTGGCAAAACAGTTTGCTGTACCTGTCACTGTGCTGGGGAATGGTTCTAATGTACTGGTTTTAGACAGCGGCATTCGGGGGTTAGTAATTAAATTTGGTTCTGATATGGGATATATTAGGCATAGTGAAACTACTGTATTTGCAGGTGCGGGTGCGCTGTTAGCCGATGTATCGAAATATGCTGCGCAGGCAAAGCTGACAGGTTTTGAATTTGCCATTGGAATCCCGGGCAGTATCGGCGGCGCGGTATTTATGAATGCCGGTGCTTATGAAGGTGAAATGAGTCAAGTAGTGCAGGCCGTAACCGCTGTTTGCAGCAACGGCGAAATAAAACGGTTTACAGAGGATGAACTGAAATTTGCTTACCGCCACAGTGCGTTCCAAGATAACGGTTGTTTTATATGCGAAGTTGAGTTGGCATTAGCTGACGGTGAAGATAACTCAATCCGTGGGCGCATTGACGACTATACTACTAAGCGGCAAAGTAAACAACCCATTGAAATGCCTAGTGCCGGCAGTACTTTTAAGCGGCCGCAGGGGCATTTTGCCGGAACTCTCATTGAACAGGCCGGACTCAAAGGAACTTGTGTAGGTGGAGCGCAAGTCTCTACTAAACACGCGGGTTTTATTATTAATGCCGGTGGCGCTACTGCTAAAGATGTATTGCAACTGATAAGTAAAGTACAGGAGAGTGTTTATCGGCAGTTTGGTGTATCTTTACATCCAGAAGTACGGGTTTTGGGCGAAGAATAATTACATACAACTAAAACGACAGAACCGGAGCTAAGGCTCCGGTTTTTTTATTCTAGAAGGAAAATACTTAGAAATGTTGAATTTATTAAGATAAGATGATTTCTAAACTTTCAGATGGAGTAATAGACTAAAATAGCAAATGCTGAAAGGAGCCAAGCTTATGCGTCTAACTTTTTTTGGAGCAGCCGGCATGGTCACAGGTTCTTCGTACCTTTTGGAGATTGGCCAAAGAAAATTTTTGGTTGACTGCGGCATGTTTCAGGGGTCGAAGGCTATTACCGCATTAAACTCGAGACCGTTTTTGTATAATCCGGCTGATATAGATGGTGTGCTGTTGACTCACGCCCATATTGATCATAGTGGTTTGTTGCCGCGGCTGTGCAAATCAGGGTTTAAAGGACCAATTCATGCTACCAAAGTAACGGCTGAACTATGCAGTATTATGCTGCCGGACAGCGGCCACATTCAAGAATTTGAAGCTGAAATTGCCAACCGGAAAGGCCAACGTGCCGGCCGCAAACCGGTCGAACCACTCTATACTGTCGAAGAAGCCTATGCTTGTCTCAAACAATTTTCACCGACGTCCTATGATACACCGGTACAACTGACGGAAGGCATTACTGTTCAGTTTCGTGAAGCAGGTCACATCTTAGGATCTTCTATGGTCGAGCTGCTGATAACAGAAAATGGGGAGACAACTAAACTTCTAGTCTCAGGGGATTTAGGGCAGCCTGATCAACCGATAATAAAAGATCCGGCTGTTATTGAACAAGCAGATTATGTTATTATTGAGTCAACTTATGGTGCACGCAAGCATGATCCAAGCGATCCTGTGGAACTTTTAGCAAAATATATCAACGACAGTGTAGAAAAAGGCGGCAATATTGTTATTCCTTCTTTTGCTGTAGGACGCACTCAGACTATTCTTTATCATCTGCACTCGCTGTTTAAGGAAGGACTTATTCCTGATATTCCGGTAATTATTGATAGTCCGCTTGCTATTTCTGCTACAGACATATTCCTGAAAAATTCGCAGGAATATGATAAAGAAGCGTATGATATGTATTACAAAGATCATGACCATCCGTTGCAATTGCCGCAACTGACATATACCAAGACTTCAGAGGAATCCAAAGCTATCAATAAACTAGGTCGGCCGGCCATTATTATATCCGCTAGCGGTATGGCTGATGCCGGGCGTATCCTCCATCATTTAAAGCATAATCTGTGGCGGCCTGAAAGTACTGTACTATTTGTTGGCTATCAGGCGCAAGGAAGTATGGGGAGAAGACTGCTCGAAGGCATTAAAAAAGTTAAAATCATGGGCGAAGAAATTAGTGTTAAGGCAAAGATATACAATCTTGACGGATTTTCCGCGCATGCAGACCAGGATCAATTGGTAACCTGGCTGGGAAACTTTAAGACAAAACCGGCGAATGTTTTTATTGTGCATGGTGAAGAAGAGATGTCAGAACCCTTTGCTGAATTGATACAAGAAAAATTTGCATTTTCGACATATATACCTAAATATGGTGATTCGGCCATGATTTCCGGACGCAATTGGCAAATTGAGCCATCTACCATTACTACTGTCGAACCTGCGATCCAGCAGCTTAGAACTTACCTGGAAGAATTGGAGAAAGATTACGCCGAATATCGCCGCAAACTGGAAGATTTGGTTGCGGCCAATTCCGGAAAACTCCAGGAAGTACTCAAGCGTATTGAAAAAATCAGGACATTTGTTAAGAAAACGCTTAATGATTTGTGGTCATAGAAAAGCAAGCTGAACAAAAAAATTAATTTGACATATGGTGATTGGTATAATATAGTGAAATGTGCATGACACTACAAAAGGGTGCAAACTAAATGCATCCTTTTGTTCATTATAGGGAGGCCAACATTCTATATGGAACGCAACGACTTACGAAATATTGCTATTATTGCTCACGTTGATCACGGGAAGACTACTTTGGTTGATGCAATGCTTAAACAAAGCGGTGTTTTTCGCGCTAACGAACATGTTGCTGAACGCGTTATGGATTCTAACGATCTTGAGCGGGAACGTGGTATTACTATTCTGTCGAAGAATACGGCAGTAATGTATAACAATACAAAGATTAATATTGTTGATACTCCGGGTCACGCCGATTTTGGCGGGGAAGTAGAGCGGGTACTAAATATGGTTGACGGAGTACTGCTTTTAGTTGACGCATTTGAAGGTCCAATGCCTCAGACTAAATATGTTCTTAGGAAAGCTCTTGAACAGAAGTTGAAGCCGATTGTTGTAATCAACAAAATTGACCGTCCGGATCAGAGGGTGGAAGACGTTGTTGATGAAGTACTGGAACTATTTATTGAATTAGACGCTAATGATGAGCAACTGGATTTTCCGGTTGTGTACGCGACGGCCCGGGAAGGTATAGCTAAAATGGCTATGGATGATGAAAGTGACAATTTAAAACCGTTGTTTGAATGTATTGAAAAAACCATACCGGCGCCGCGTGGTGATATTGATGGTCCATTGCAGGTTATGATCACTACTTTGGACTATGATGATTATGTAGGCCGGATCGCTATCGGACGGGTAGTTCGCGGCCGGGTTAGCGGCGGACAGAACGTTACTATCCTGAACGGTGAGGCTGAAAGTAAAGCGAAAATTGGTAAACTGTATATATATGAAGGGCTAAAACGCACCGAGGTAAAAGATGCGGCATTAGGCGATATTATTGCTATGATTGGCCTGGAAGATGTCAACATCGGTGATACCGTTGCCGATACAGAGAATCCGGAAGCCCTGCCATCGATCCGCATTGATGAACCTACACTGTCAATGCTGTTTGCTGTAAACACAAGCCCCTTTGCCGGACGAGAAGGACAGTATGTTACTTCCCGGCATATACGAGAACGTTTATTCCGGGAGGCCGAAACTAACGTCAGTTTACGTGTCATCGAAACCGACAGTCCGGATGCCTTTGAAGTAGCTGGCCGGGGTGAATTGCATTTATCCATACTAATCGAGACAATGCGCCGCGAAGGATACGAATTGCAAATCGGTAAGCCCCAGGTAATTTATAAGGAGATTAACGGCAAACGCTGCGAGCCGATGGAATTCTTAACCATTGACGTGCCTCAGGAATTCATGGGGGCGGTTATGGAATCCCTGGGAACCCGTCGGGCAGAGCTTGTTAATATGGTAGAACTGGCCGGCTATTTAAGAATGGAATTCATTGTGCCGGCGCGGGGATTGATTGGATTTAGATCAGAATTCCTGACTAATACTAAGGGTAATGGCATTATGCACCATGTATTCCATGGTTATGTACCTTACAAAGGTGATATTCCTGGACGTACCCGGGGTGCTTTGGTAGCCTTTGAAGATGGCGAAACCAGTGGCTATGGCATTAACAGTATTCAGGACAGAGGTATTATGTTTGTTGTTCCGGGGCAGGCTGTATATCAAGGCATGATTGTAGGGGAAAATGCCCGCGAGATGGATATGGACGTTAATCCCTGCAAGAAAAAACATGTAACAAATATGCGGGCAAGCGGATCAGATGATGCTATCCGGTTGACACCGCCGCGGATTTTGAGTCTGGAGCAGGCACTAGAATATATCAATGAAGATGAACTTGTAGAAGTTACACCGCAGAGCATCCGGCTGCGCAAAGCTATTTTAGATAGACACGTACGCGGACGCGAACGGAAAAAAGAAGCTTAATAAAGTAGACTTAGCCGCTCGCCTGTACCCGCAGGGGTAACTCCTGCTTGGAGAAAGAGACAGTCTTAGAGTGAGTTAGTCATCGGATAAATAGTTTGTAAAAGCGAGATTGCTTCACTGCGTTCGCAATACAACCGGCGAGGCTAATAACCGGAGTATGCGTAAGTGGGTTAGCAATCTCGTTATAATTTTTTCATCCAGGAGGGTAACCATGATATTGTTATCGCCTGAAGCTGAAACAGTACTTAAAACCAGATATTTACTACCAAATGAAACCCCAAGCGCTTTATTTCAGCGAGTTGCCAGTTATGTTGCCAAAGCAGAAGCTGATTATGGGCATAATGCTGCGAGCTACGCTCAAAAATATTACGAATTAATGTCATCGTTAACTTTTCTTCCTAATTCTCCGGCCCTGCTAAATGCCGGAAAGCCCCACGCTCAGCTTGCGGCATGTTTTGTATTGCCTGTAGAAGACTCTTTGGAGGGTATTTTTGAAACGCTAAAACATACTGCATTAATTCATCAGAGCGGAGGAGGTACTGGGTTTTCCTTTTCGCGGCTGCGGCCGGAAGGAGATAAAGTAGGTGTCAGCGGAGGCTCTGCCGGTGGTCCGGTAGCTTTTTTCTATATTTACGATAAGGCTACCCAAGTTGTTAAGCAAGGGGCGGCCCGAAGTGGTGCGAATATGGCCGTGCTGCAGGTGGATCACCCTGATATTTTTACATTTATTACAGCCAAACGGCGTCATGATGTGCTTAACAATTTTAATTTGTCTGTAGGCGTGACAGATGACTTTATGGGAGCAGTGCAAAACAAGGATGATTTTGCACTGGTTAATCCCCGCGATGGTAAGGTTGTTAAAATGGTGCCGGCCAAAGAAATATTTGACTTGCTTGTTCAATTGGCTTGGGAAAACGGAGAGCCGGGACTGTTCTTTATTGATACTGTAAATAAAGCGAATCCTACGCCTGGATTAGGCAGGTTCGAGTCACCAAATCCTTGTTCAGAACAGCCGCTGCTCCCATACGAGTCCTGTGTTTTAGGATCAATTAATCTTACGAAGATGTTAAAAAAAACAGGGAACGAAGGAACCCTTGATGAAGATAAGTTAGCTCAAACTGTTAGAACAGCCATACGTTTTCTTGATAATATTGTAGATATTAATCATTATCCCATACAACAAGTGACTGAGGCTACTAAGCGAACCCGAAAAATTGGACTAGGCATTATGGGACTTGCGGAATTATTTATTTCGCTTGATATACCATATGCCAGTGAACAAGCAGTACAATTAACCGGAAGTATTATGAAGTTTATTACTGCGGAAGCTAGAGCTATGTCTGCAGAGTTGGGGCAGGCGAGAGGGAATTTTCCCGCGTTTGCAGATAGCATTTATATTCAACAAGGTTATCATTACATGCGTAATGCTACTGTTACTACAATAGCACCTACTGGTACAATTAGTATAATAGCAGGCTGTTCCAGCGGTATTGAACCGTTATTTGGTCTAGCTATGACCCGCAATGTACTGGAAGGTAAAGTAATTACCAGTGTAAATCAAGTAGTTGTTGAATATCTCAAACGTTTAGGTTTATTAACAGACACCGTTTATGAGCAAATAGTAGCGACAGGTAGTGTTGCTGGTTTGCCCTTGCCTGACAAAGTAAAGCGAGTGTTGGCTACTGCCCATGAAATTGAGCCTTATTGGCATGTAGCTCATTTGGCAGCCGCACAAAAATACACGGATAATGGTGTTTCTAAGACAGTAAATCTCCCTAAAGATGCAACTCTCGCTAATGTAGCTGAAGTATTTTTTACTGCTTATGCCAAAGGGTGCAAGGGGGTTACGGTATACCGTGATAAGAGCCGCGATCAGCAAGTGCTGACCCACGGTATTGCCTGTGAGGAATGCCAGTCATAATTTGGGTAAGCAGCGAAAGCTGCGCTTTTTTTTTTGCCTGCATTTCTAAAGAAAATCTAAAGTAATAAAAGTATACTTTCCTTAGAAGTTATCACCCAAAAAGTAATCTAGAAAGAAGTTTTTTTTTATGAAAAAAGTCATTATTGCAGCTATGCTTGCTTCTGCCGCCCTAACAGGGACCGCCTTTGCTAATGCTCCAGCAATGGATCTCGCTGCTGGACAGGGACAATTTGGTTACTCCTATAACAACCTGAAAACAGATATAAGTGCAATCGGTGATCTGGGAACTCTTCATGCTAATAATTATCAGGGAGCCTATGCTCTTACTGATAAGCTTGCTGTTACCGGCGATTATCTTAATACTGAATCTCAAACCTTTTACTCCTACAAAGCCGGGGGCTACCTTCAAAATTTAAATATTAACTCAACTCAGTTTGGGCTACAATATAAACTGAGCAATAATCTAGCGGTTACCGCGGGTAATGCAAAAACCGAGCTTAAAGCCAATAATAACTCGGTATCTACAAGCGAAGCTTTTGCTGGTATCGCATATAAAACAGCTCTTACTAATCATGTAGATGGTTATGCATCCTACAGCCGTTCAAGTAATATCGAAGATTGGAAAGCCGGCTTAACGTACAACGTAGGCAATAATCTGAGCGTTGATGCGGGTTATCGCCATTTTGAAACAAAAGATATTGGCATCAAAGCTGAGGGTATGGGTTTTGGTGTTAACTACAAGTTTTAATTTAATGAAAACAGCAAAAAAAGACTACAAAAGTAGTCTTTTTTTGGCTGTTATCTAGTATTTTTGTCTGTTGATCTAGTAAGAAAGTCCTAACAATCTAGGATGTTTCGCCCTATTTTGCCATTAATAAGAAATTTCGCCGAAGTCCGGCAGGAATTAGTATAAAGATGTCGAATAATTTCTAGAAAATGGATTAGTTTTTCTAGGAGGCGTTAACAGTGGCGCTTGGATTAATGGATAAATTGGCAAATTTTCTAATACCGCTTGAAGAAGAAACAGAGGCGCCTGTACGTGCCGAAACGCCTATAACCAAAGAAATGGCGGTACAGGAAATAGAACGCAGGCCCAAGCTTAAAGTACATAGTCAGCAACAAGCTGGAAATTTCAAGCTGCTTTTGGATTTACCAACGAATTTTGACGATGTACAGGCATATGCTGATCACTTGAAATCAAACACTGCGGTAATTGTCAATTACCAGCAGGTAGATGACGGAACCCAGCAGCGTATGAGCGATTTCTTAAATGGTGTATGTTATGTTTTAGGTGGAAGCGTGCAACGCGTTTCCGATAAGGTATATCTCTACGCCTATGCTAATATTGAAGTGGACAAGAAGATTTTTGCGTATTCAGTGCCTACCTATGTACGGGTAAAGAACGAGTAACCAAATAGATGAAAGGCTGTGCGAGTATGATTACTGCGTACGGCTTTTTTGTTTTTTGGGAGAGTTATATCCATAATTAGGATTAATAAAAAAATTACAAGAATCATATATTTCATTAAACCTAAAGCATGGTCTAGACAATGAGGTCAAAAGGAGGGGTTTAATGAAACGGTTTAAAGAAAAAACTAGTAAATTTGGCTCCTTAATCAGCTTAATTGTGCTTAGCGCGATGATTGCTGTATTTGCCGCTAATTTGCCAGTTTTTTTGCAGTCTACTATCGGTCAGGTGTTTGCCGGCTTTTGGACGATTTTTGCGCTTGTTATGTTTGCGTCACATTCTGTGCGACTGTCAAGTGAAAGGCAGCAGCGTGCGGCGATAATACCTTTATTGCCAGGATCAAAAGATGCCCGCACCCGGAAAAGTATTCGCCGGATGCGGGCACTGCGTGGTTAGTGTACAGCTGCTAATACATCGTTAAGATTGTTCAGTAAATTGTCTAGGTCTTTACGGTTTATCACCAGCGGCGGCTGGAAGGCCATAACATTGCGGTCAGGACCATTTTTGCCGATTAAGAACCCGCGGTCTTTCATTTGTTCAAGGATAGTGTCAAGCTGCTCTGATGCGGGTGACTTATCAGGCTTGACCAGTTCAGCACCCAGCATTAGTCCGTGGCCGCGAATATCGCCAAGGAGCGGGTATTTTTTCTGAAGTTCGATTAGTCCGGTCTTCAGATACAGGCCAAGTTCGGCTGCTTGTTGTGGAAGATTATTTTCGGTTAGTACTTCAAGAGTTGCCAGCGCGGCGGCAGAGGTAACCGGATTGCCTCCGAGCGTGGACGCGCCTGGGCGGGTATATTTATCAGCAATGTCAGGACGGGTAGTAAAGGCGCCAACAGGAACACCATTACCTAAAGCTTTGGCCATTGTCATAATATCAGGTTCAACCCCGTAGTGCTCAATGGCAAACATTTTGCCGGTTCGGCCAAAACCTGTCTGAACTTCGTCAACAATAAGCAGGATATTATATTTTTCGAGGATTTCTTTGACTCGTTTAAAATAGCCGGGTGGCGGAGTAATGATACCGCCGTTGCCCTGAATCGGTTCTGCAATTAGGGCTGCCACTTGACCGGAAGTGGTAGTCTTTATTATTGTTTCAATTTCATTGGCGCAGGCCAAATCACATTCGGGATGACGTTTACCATAGGGGCAGCGATAGCAGTAGGCATTAGGAGCAAAACTAATGCCGCCGACTGGGCTGGTATCTGTTCGCCACATCTGAAGGCCTGTCAGGCTCATTCCTAGTTTTGTA
>CAZCEN010000081.1:2840-12378 GCA_964497205.1 uncultured Sporomusaceae bacterium | reverse complement strand
AATTCGAATTTTCTACTATAATTGGAACATACGGAACTTGCTGAATCAATATTATCCTAGTGAAAGCTGTTTTGTCAAATACTATGTAAGGAGTGAATATATGTTTCGTTCTGTAAAAAATGTTCCCTATCTTATCTGGTTAATAGCATGTGCCCATGCCGTTGCCGATTTGTCCGTAGGTGCTTTATTTGTAGCTTTGCCCTTTTTTAAAGTGAAATTTGGTCTCAGCTATGCTGAATTAACAGCCATTGTATTATTGCAAAACTTGACATCCTCTGTTAGTCAGCCAATTTTTGGTTACTTTAGCGATCGGAAGTCAAGACCGTGGTGGATGCCTCTTGGCTGTATAGTTACCGGGGTGGTTATGCTGATTTCTTTGAAAGTAGAGACATATCCGATGGTTCTGTTGTGTACCGCCATTAGCGGGTTTGGTAGTGCTATTTTTCATCCGGAAGCAGCGAAAATAGTCAATTGGCTAAGTGGTAACGCGAAGGGCAAGGGAGCTAGTTTGTTTTCTGTTGGCGGTAACATAGGCTTTGCACTTGGTTCCTTATTTCTCGGAACATTGTTATTAGGGAGTCCAGCCATTCTTTATATGTTTGCATTACCTAATATTGTAATTGGAGCTTTGTTATTTTCGGTAATTAAGCATTTTAACCGTTTACCGCAGCGTCAACAAAGTAGTTCCGTTAAAGCCAAAGTGTCCATTGCAATGAGTCTTCCCTTGCTAGCACTGCTTGGAATGGTACTTTCCAGGGCAACGGTTAATTCCGGATTGAATACTTTTATACCGTTGTACTACACCTCATTTTTGCATGGAAGTCCGGCCTACGCTGCTACATTACTAACCGTGTATTTAGCAGCTGGCGCAGTGGGAACTTTACTCGGCGGGCCGCTAAGTGATCGTTACGGCAGTAAAAAGGTTATGCTGTACTCGATTTTGCCTGTTGCTCCACTCTTGTATTTATTTAAAGCAATGGATGGTTCCGGGGCGTTTATCATCCTGTCACTTATTAGTATTCTATTGGCTGCGACTTTTACCAGCAGTCTGGTGATGGCACAAAAAATGATGCCTGGCAACGTTGCCATGGCGTCGGGGCTAACATTAGGGTTCAGTATTGGGCTCGGGGCCATGGGGGTTCTGGGGCTTGGTCATGTTGCCGATGCTGTAGGTATGCCCTGGGTATTTAACCTGTTGTCATTTTTGCCTATAGCGGGCTTTATACTGACCTTATTTGTTCAGGATCCTGTTGATCTGTCGGGAAAGCAACCTGTACCTGAAACGTAAGATAAGCTTAGTCAAAATCTTATTGGAGGATTTATGAATGAGTGACAAGTATAACAATATGACGCTGGAACAGTTGGCGGCGGAATTGGCGGAGCAAAAAGAACTGTTGGAAGAGGTTCTGGAGGAAAGAAAGTTCTGGCTGTGTAATACTTCAGTTCATGTTCCAGGGCATAAAGTGCGTCAGTATGATGCTGAAATAAAGAATATTACCGGGACTATTCAACAGATCGAGCAAGCAATGCAGCTAAAGAACAACTAAACTCTCTAAAAAAATTAGCAAGACATAGATGAGATTGCCAGCAGTTTGTAACTGCTGGCAATTTGTCATTTATTTAACCTATATAACGATAAATACTCTTCATTCTTTTTGCAAATAGCAATGCATGTTTTTGTATAAATATAATTAGTGATTTTTTACCAAAATTGCTTGTGCAAATTTTAAAAGCAGAAGAAATCGCGTTATCCTATACATGAAATACCCAGGAATAGTAAATAGGAGGATGAATAACTTTGCAAAATATGGTAATTGGCCCCTGGGATTTGATTGATATCTAACGGTTTCTCAGAGTAATTTGATTTTTTCGGTAAAATGATCTGATTTTTGTTAAGGAGTAAGAGGGTTTCGCTTCTATCAGACAAAAAAAGAGATACTTTGTATACCTTCCTACGGTATCCTACGAAAAAATACAAAAAGTATTTGCATATTTAAAAAGTTTGTTAATTGATGTAAATGATGGAGAAAGTTATAATTATAATAGTGTGTAAAATAACTTTGAGGAGGTAAAGCTTGATTATTACTAGTAGCTTGAAAACCAGGTTAATTGTATTATTTGTGTTATTTGCCTTTATACCAGCTTGTGTCGGGGGTATTGTCGGTGGCTACATAAACTCTCAATCAATAAAAGCATCGACGATTGTGGCTAATCAGACTACTGCTGAACAAATTGGCGGTGAGATCACGCGGATGGTAGACGATGCGCGCATCTTTACCGAAACCTTGGCTGTCTCGCCTACCGCTAAAACAATGGATGCTGCAGCTGTTAAAGAAATGATTGTGGCAGCACAACAGAAAAACTCTGTTTTTGAACTAATTTTTGTTATGGATACAACCGGAATGCAGATTGCCAGAACCTCTGGAAATTTAGCTAATCGTGGCGACAGACCCTATTTTAAGGAAGCTATGAAAGGCAGTACTTTTTTTACTGATGCTTATATTTCAGGATTTACCAATGCTCCCTGTGTGACAATATCCGTTCCAATAAAAAATAACGCTGGTAACATTGTTGGTGTTGTGGCGGCAGATGTTAGCCTAAAAGCAATATGGGAAATTGTTGATAAAAACCACATTGGTAAGAGCGGCTACGTAGATATTGTTGATAATACGGGAACTGTGTTAGCACACCCTGATAAAGAACGGGTTCTTAAAAAGGAATCCTTTACTACATATGATTATGTGGCAAAAGTTATCGAAGGCAAATCAGGCGCCATGGAAACAATCTCTACCCGGGGTGATAAGACCCTGACTGTTTACTCCAGTATTGCTGCAAATAAATGGGGGGTTATTGTACATGAGCCGATGAGTGAAGTGATGGCTGCAGTATTCCAATCGGCACTGGCTACCGGTGTAATTACTTTATTGGCCGTGCTTATTGCGCTGGTTAGTGCTTATTATGTAGCTCGTAATACAGTGCGCCCATTGGAACAATTGATTTTTGCAGCCGAACAAGTTGCCCGGGGAGATATGACGCACAGGATTGATGTCCATGGCGTAACCGAAATAAATAAACTTACAGATGCTTTAAATACCATGATTACAGCACTTGGTATACTCGTTAAAAAAACCTCAGCTACTGCGCAAACGGTAACTGCTGCCTCCGAAGAGTTGGCGGCTTCTTCCGGGGAAGTTGGTAAAGCCGCAGAGGAAGTGGCCATTACCATACAAACCGTAGCAGAAGGCGCTAATAAACAAGTAAACCTGGCCGACAATTCAGCCCAGACTATTAAACAAATGGTAGAAGCGATTGCCAATACCAGTAAAGCGGCTCACGCTGTAGCGGCAGCTTCCGAGCAAAGTGAAAAAGCAGCTGAGAACGGTTCAGAGCAAATTGGCATGGCTGTTGTTAAAATGAATCAGATTCAGCAGGATGTTAGCCAGGCTACCAGCAAAATTCATGCACTAGGGGATAAATCGCGTCAAATCGGCCAAATTGTTGATGTTATTACGGGAATTGCCGGTCAAACCAACCTCTTAGCGCTTAATGCAGCGATTGAGGCCGCACGGGCTGGTGAACAAGGACGTGGTTTTGCCGTAGTTGCTGACGAAGTCCGCAAACTAGCAGAACAGTCCGAAGCAGCCGCTCGTGAGATTGCTACTATCATCCAGGCGATTCAAAATGAAACAGTGGAAACAGTCAGCGCCATTGACAAAGGTGGCCGTGAAGTTGCGGTAGGTGTACAAGTAGTCGAAAGTTCAGGGGCTGCATTTAAAGAAATTTACGACGCTGTCAAGAATGTACGGGAAGAGGTAATACGTATAGTATCTTTGACTGATGAACAGCAGCGGCGCAGTGCTCAGGTGGAAGAAGCTGTTCATGGTATTGCCGATGCAGCTCGCCTGAATGCTGCCAGCGCCGAACAAGTAGCAGCAGCTAGTCAGGAACAAAACGCCAGTGTCCAGGAAATTGCCGCTGCCTCTCAAGGCTTGGCGCAGATGGCAACAGAACTTCAGCAGGCAGTGTTAAAATTTAGGATGTAATACGGAAGTACTATACAAAAATCCCTAATTGGCTGTTCCAGTTAGGGATTTTTTGCATAAAATGACCTTAGAGGGCAAAATATTTACAAAAAAATATCATTAACAACCGGTTCTTGCTTTTGGAAAGTCCAGGAATGTTGTATAATGTAATGATATAGAGTGGACAACCTAAGGAGGATTTGCATGAATACCGAAACTGAAGCTGTTGATAAAGAAATTGCGGCTAATCCGAATATGCCGTCTAATTTTATTGAAAACATTATCAACGAAGATATAAAGACAGAGAAGTACGGGAAAAGAGTACACACCCGTTTTCCGCCTGAACCGAACGGATACCTGCATATCGGCCACGCTAAGTCAATCTGCCTGAATTTTGGTTTAGCGCTTAAATATGGCGGTAAATGCAATTTGCGCTTTGATGATACCAACCCGACCAAAGAAGATGTTGAATATGTTGATTCTATTCAAGAAGATGTAAAATGGCTGGGGTTTGATTGGGAAGACCGTAAGTTTTACGCTTCCGATTATTTTGAAAAGATTTATGAATTGACAATAGAGCTTATAAAAAAAGGTAAGGCCTTTGTCTGTGATTTGTCGGCGGAAGAAATGCGGCAATACCGGGGTACGCTTACGGAACCGGGCAAAGAAAGTCCCTATCGCAACCGGAGTGCGGAAGAAAATCTCGATTTATTCGAAAGAATGCGTGCCGGAGAATTTGCTGAAGGCAGTAGAGTTCTTCGCGCTAAAATTGATATGTCTTCTCCGAACCTCAATATGCGTGATCCCGTTTTATACCGTATAATCCGCATCAAGCATCATCGTACCGGTAACAATTGGTGTATTTATCCTATGTATGATTATGCTCATCCTATCTCAGACTCGCTAGAAGGTGTAACCCATTCCATTTGTACATTGGAATTTGAAGACCATCGTCCGTTATATGATTGGACATTAGCGTCACTGGGAATTTATCAAAGCCAGCAAATTGAGTTTGCCCGTTTGAATTTGACTAATACTATAATGAGTAAGCGGTATTTACGACGTCTAGTCGAAGAAGGCTATGTAAGCGGCTGGGATGACCCCAGAATGCCGACCATTTCCGGATTAAGACGACGGGGATATACGCCGGAGTCAATTCGGGATTTCTGTGACAGAATTGGTGTTGCTAAAAGCAACAGTACCGTAGATGTAGCTTTGCTCGAACACTGTATCCGGGAAGACCTCAACACCAAAGCCTCACGGGTTATGGCTGTGCTGAAGCCGCTCAAGCTGGTTATTGATAATTACCCGGAAGGACAAGTAGAGGAATTAGTGGCAGAGAACAATCCGGAGAATCCTGAGATGGGTTCGCGTACAATTCCTTTTTCCCGGGAAATATTCATAGAGCAAGATGACTTTATGGAAAATCCGCCCAAAAAATATTTCCGCCTTACACCAGGCGCCGAAGTCCGTCTTAAAAATGCTTATCTGGTAAAATGTGAACATGTTGTTAAAGATGAACAGACTGGTGAGATTCTCGAAGTACATTGTACTTATGATCCGGATACTAAAAGCGGCAGCGGTACTGTAAGCCGTAAAGTCAAAGGTGTACTGCACTGGGTGTCTGCTGCACATGCCGTAAAAGCAGAAGTTCGCTTGTATGATTATCTGATGAAGACTGAGGAGCAAGCGGAAGAAGAAAACGAATCACGGGATTTCATTGATACTCTAAACTCTAATTCTATAGAAGTGCTGAAAAATTGTTTGGTTGAACCAAGCATTAAAACTGCTCAAGCGGGAAGCAGATTCCAGTTCTTAAGGAACGGGTATTTTGTAATGGATCGTGATTCAACGGCCGACATGCTGGTGTTTAACCGTATTGTATCCCTTAAGGATTCCTGGGCTAAGATTGAAAAGAAATAACAGCTGAAAAGACTTTTGCCGTAAGGCAAAAGTCTTTCTGACTATACTTTTCGTAACTGACATTGTACTATCTTAGAAGGTAAAAGCGGGGTATTATCACGTGCTGGTTTTTATAAAGTTTCTATATATAACTTTTTTATTGCCGCCGGGATTGTTTATTGCCGCGTTGGCTTATGTAAGCTACTGGCTGTACCGGCGAAACCAGCGGGGGGTAGTTCCTTTAGTGCTAATTACCGCACTTTTGTATCTTATTTCCACGCCCTTGGTGGGAGATGCTTTAATGCGGTCGCTGGAAAGCAGGTATACTCCGCCTGCTGAGGTACAGGGGGATGTTATAGTCACTCTGGGCGGCGGAGCAACTGCCGATACACCCAATGTTCATGGCAAAGGGCATTTGATGGGATTTGCTGCCAATCGTGTACTGACGGCAGCTCAGTTATATCATATCACTGGCGCGCCAATTATTATTTCCGGCGGCCAAGTTTTTGCCAATACCGGCAAGGAAGCCGAAATTGCCCGGCATATTTTACTTGGTTTGGGCATCCCTGACGATAAAATTATCGTAGAAGGGCAAAGCTTGAATACGACCGATAATGCTAAGTTTTCTAAGCAAATTATTGATGAACGGGGTTTTACCAACCCGATTTTGGTAACTTCAGCCTTTCATATGGAGCGGTCTGTTCAACAATTTGCCAAGTTTAATATCAGAGTTACACCCTATCCTACCGATTACCAAACAAATACGAGTTTTTTGTTTGAATGGCACCTATTATGGCCGCGAGCCGATGCTTTCTATAATACTCAGCTGGCAGTCAAGGAATATCTTGGACTTGCCGCTATAGGCTGGTTTTAATATTGAAAAATACCTGTCGGGAATCATTATGAGGGGGAATAGGATTTTGAATATTTTACTTATTGGCGGCGGTGGACGCGAACATGCCCTGACCTGGAAATTGGCGCAAAGCCCCCGGGTAAAAAAGCTATACTGTGCGTCAGGTAACCCTGGGATTGCCGCTATAGCCGAATGTGTCGATATTGATGTGACTGATAATGAAGCGTTAGGAAAATTTGCCCTTGAGCATTCCATCGGTCTAACCGTAGTCGGACCGGAACTGCCGTTAACGAATGGTCTTGTCGATCACTTCGCCGGTTTAGGTTTAAAAGTTTTTGGTCCTTCCCAAAAAGCGGCACAATTGGAAGGATCTAAAGCCTTTGCCAAAGAAATAATGCATAAGTACAATATTCCCACTGCTGCTTCTGCTGCTTTTACCGACGCCGACAGCGCTATTGCCTATATAAAGAAACAGGGTGCGCCTATTGTAGTTAAAGCCGATGGCTTGGCGGCAGGAAAAGGCGTAGTTGTAGCTATGACAGTTAAAGAAGCGGTTGACGCAGTAAACATGATGATGTGTGATAAAGCATTTGGTCAGGCGGGAAGTCTGGTAGTTATCGAAGAATATTTAGAGGGCGAAGAGGCCTCGCTGCTGGCATTTACTGATGGCTTTGCCGTAGCGCCCATGGTAGCCGCCCAAGACCATAAGCGGATATTTGACAACGATCAGGGCCCCAACACCGGCGGTATGGGAACCTATGCCCCGGCGCCGGTTGTTACTTCTGAAATCCGTGACCAGGTAACGCGCGAAGTATTACAGCCGGTAGTTGACGCTATGCGCCAAGAAGGCATTATCTATAAAGGCTGCCTGTATGCCGGGCTGATGATCACTGCCAAGGGTCCCAAAGTTATCGAGTTCAATGCCAGATTCGGCGACCCGGAAACCCAGGTTGTCCTGCCACTTTTAGATAGTGATTTGGTGGATATAATGGAAGCTTGCGTGGATGGCAAATTAGCTGACGCCAATATAGTTTGGAAACAGCAGGCTGCTGTTTGTGTAGTAATGGCTGCCGGCGGTTATCCTGGCAGCTACAACAAAGGCGACGTCATTTCCGGAATCGGCCAGGCAGAAGCCCAAGGCGTTATGGTTTTCCATGCCGGAACAGGTACCCAAAATGGCCGGTTAGTTACAAATGGCGGCAGGGTGCTTGGCGTAACCGCCGTAGCGCAAGATATTAAAACTGCGGTAGATAAGGTTTATCAAGCCGTACCAAAAATAGAATTTGCTGGCAGACAATACCGGACAGATATTGCGCACCGGGCGTTTAATCGAAAGTAAGCGATTGCCGTAGCAAAGGGAGTGCCTACTTTGGATGCAGGTTTAACAGTTGTTAATCTACTTGTTATAGTAGTTTCAGTTATTGGAATCGGTATGACCGTTATTGGTTTGCCTGGAAATTGGCTGATCTTTTTTACTGCTCTTGGTTATGGATATTTAGATAACTTCAGTCATATGAGTAGTATGGTACTCATCATCCTGTTTGCTGCTCTGGTGCTCGGAGAAATTGTTGAATTTATAGCGGGTTCGCTCGGAGCGAAGAAAGAAAACGCGTCCCGTTCAGCTATCATAGCTGCTTTTCTCGGCGGAATTGCCGGCGGGATTATTGGTACGGGAATTATGCCAGGGCTTGGCTCTATTGCCGGGGCTATCGGCGGATCTTTTACTGCCGGTTACTTAGCGGAGTATTGGGCCACAGGCAGCTCGGAAAAAGCAGGACGTGTTGCCAAAAGCATTGTTATCGGCCAAACTTTGGCTCTGATTTTTAAGTTAGCAATGGCCATAGGGATGGTGGTTTTTGTGATCTCCAGACTAACGTGGCAGGTCTAGAACAGGAGGAAACATATGAAACGCCGGCAAATACTTGACGCTGCCTATACTGTTTTTTCCCGTAAGGGGTATCACCGCGCTACCGTTGATGAAATTATTGCATTGGCCGATACCGGTAAAGGCACAGTATACAATTATTTTGTTAATAAAGAGCAATTATTTTATACGCTTATTAAAGAACGCAGCGCTAAATTTGAAAGTGAACTTAATGATATTGCCGGGCTGCCTGAGCCTTCATTAGATAAAGTGCAGAAAGCAATCAAGGTTTTTTTGGATTTTTATGTGGAAAACGCTGATTTGTGGCGGGTGCTTATGCATGAGATGCGCGGCCTTGGACATGAAGAACCATCAACCTTCACCGAGGCACAGCGGGAAAAGTACCGGGAAAGATTTCGAAAAACCATTGGCGTTCTGGAACGGATTTTGGAAGAAGGTATTGAGCAGGGGTCCATTAGACCCTGTAATGCACACAAAGCGGCTCACGGCCTGTTCAGCGTAATTGTCATGATGGTATTCCAAGGCTTTGTTGGCCCCAATATGGAGTCTATTGAAAAGGCAGCTCATGGCATTGCCGACACTTTTCTCTACGGTATTGTTGCCCGATAATGTAAAAAAAGACTTGCGCCTGCTTGGTGCAAGTCTTTTCTATAGTCATGAGGGGTCAGGCTTGAGTTAATACAAAATTGACTTATTGGGTAATTACCAAAGCAAACGGGAAATCAATGGGACGTTAGTCATAGCAATTGGTAAGAACTACAAGGCAGTGAAGGAAATACAGAAAACAAGTCAAATACTATACACAAGTTGATGTAACAATTACTAAGTTAGTGACGATGAGATTTGATATTCGCAACTAACCTTAGAGAGGGATGG
>CAZCEN010000081.1:0-2830 GCA_964497205.1 uncultured Sporomusaceae bacterium | reverse complement strand
ACCAAGACACCGATTTGGTAAGAACTACAAGCCGTGAAGGAAATACTGAAAATAAGTCAAATACTATAAATCAAGTTGATGTAACAATTACTAAGTTAGTAATGATATATTGATCCACTACTAACCTTAGAGAGGGATGGCTTTTTGGATATAATAGTTATATTTTTTCTTTTCTTTGCTTCGTTGCTTTTCAGCATTTATCATGGTGTATCTATACTCTACCCTTTACTTTTTGGGCTTAGCTGTTTTACACTTATATCCCTTCGTAGAGGCTATACCTTAACCGATTTATTGAAGATGATGGGAGACGGCTCAAAAAAGTCTTTGATTGTAATTAAGATATTTGTATTAATCGGGATAATAACGGCGGTTTGGCGGGCCTGCGGCACGATTCCCTTTATCGTGTATTATGGCATAATGTTTATGAGTGCCAAGTACTTTATAGTATCGGCGTTCCTATTGTCCTGTCTGGTGTCCTTTTTACTTGGTACTTCTTTCGGAACCGTTGGAACAATTGGGGTAGTACTGATAGTTTTGGCGAAGAGCGGTAACGTTGATATAAATATGGCTGCCGGTGCAATCATTGCCGGGGCTTATTTTGGCGACAGATGTTCGCCTATGTCTTCGAGCGCCAACCTTGTAGCCGCTTTGACTAACACCAAGCTGTATATTAATATAGCAAACATGAATAAGACTGCAATCATTCCCTTTGCCCTTTCCATATTGGGGTATGTATATTTGTCTTATACCAATCCGTTAGCTTTTTACAATAATCAAATTGTAGATGAAATAGTAAATTCTTTTGATATAAGCCTTATTGTGTTGTTGCCGGCGCTCATTATACTAGTGTTTGCTGCTTTCCGGGTAGATGTGAAGCTATCAATGGGTGTCAGTATTTTATTAAGTGTATTGATTGCTCTTTTTGTTCAACACATACCGTTTTTTAAATTAATGAATTATATTGCCACAGGATACCGTATGGAAAATGGAGGCTTCTTTGCCGACATAATTCGGGGTGGCGGGCTGTATTCCATGCTAAACGTTTCCCTCATTGTGCTGATTTCTTCAGCCTATGCCGGTATCTTTCAAGGGACTGGCTTATTGACTGACATTGAAGGTTTTTTTGAAAAAATCAGCACGAAAACCAGTGTATATCTCACGGCTGTACTGTCAAGCATAGCCACAGCCGCATTTGCCTGCAACCAAACACTGGCCGTAATGCTTAGCCATCAAATTACCCATAAACTTTATGAAAGAAATCAATTAAGCAATTACCGGTTAGCGGTTGATCTGGAGAATACGGTAATAGTAATCTCTGCACTGATTCCATGGAATATTGCCGGCGCTGTCCCTGCGGTAATGCTATCGGCAGATGCCGGATTCATCATTTATGCTTTTTATCTATTCTTAGTACCGCTGACTAATTTAGTTGTGCGAACAAAGATATAGATACATTTTTTGGGAATCGCAAGCAGTAAAATAGGGCATTGGTATATTCAAAATGTTGTTGTATGATTAAATAAAACTAATGTTCGAAGTATTTTGGGGGAGCCTGTCACCAGGCTCTTTTATCGTCTAAATGAGTCTGGAAGAAGACTCTTTTTTATTTGCGTGCTTTTCTCTAATTTTCATTTCTCTATACGTACTATTTATATGAAATAAGTAAAGTAAATGAATACAAATTAATTAAAGTATGGTAAAATTAGGAAATGGCATATAAAGATTAGTGCACCCAAAAAAATATATCGCGGAGGTATGAATATTTTTGGTTTTTGAAAAATATAATTTGTTTTGAAGTTCCGATAGGATATGGATATGTTTTTTAATCATAAGTAAGGCAATCGCCGAATTCCAATCACATGGAAGCGGGGGACCCATTTTCGGGGTGAATCCTGTAAAAACAGGTAGGGCAAATTTCTTTCTGCCCGAATCCGTCAGCTAACCTCGTAGGCGTTGAAAGAGAAGGATGTGTTGTCCTGCCAATTATTAAAGGCCATTTACGAGTCTTTAAACATTCCTTCTCGGAAGCTGATTTTGTAAAGTTACTGCGTCATGCAGGATGAGGTAGTAAAAAACAAACTACAGTTTTAAGGAGGAATTTTTGAGTGGAGAAAATTAGAATTGGTATTTTTGGTTTTGGGAAGACGGGAAAAATTATTGCTAACGAATTCCTGCATGATAATCTATTCACGCTGGAGTGGGTAGTGCGTAAAGGATATGAGGATCATCGGAAATATGCCAGCCGCTTATTAGGTCATGAATGTGACGCAGGGGAGATTTTTTCTATTGGGGACATTGACGATGAATTTTTTACCACAAGACCAATCGATGCTCTCATAGATTTTTCAGGTCTTACCGGGCTTTACTTATATGAAAAGGTTGCATCAGCCGGGATTCCTATTATCTCTGCTATTTCCCAATATGAGAAAGAGGAACTGGACTTATTACAGTCCTTTGCTGAGTCTGCGCCGGTGCTTTATTCTCCTAACATTACATTAGGGATTAATGTTTTGCTGGTAGCCGCTCAAATTTTACAAAAAATAGCTCCTCATGCGGATATTGAGATTGTTGAGGAACATTTTAAAGGCAAAAAAGAAGTTTCAGGAACCGCCAAGAAAATAGCAAAAGCACTTAATCTCAATGTTAAAGAACACCTACATTCAATTCGTGTTGGCGGAATCGTTGGCAGGCACGAAATCATCTTTGGGATGCCAAATCAGACAATCCGCTTGCTCCATGAAAGTATCAGCAGGGCCGCCTTTGGGCAGGGGGCAATTTTTGCCGCCAAATTTTTATTAGGTCAACCCCCTGGGTTATATACCATGGAAAC
>CAZCEN010000080.1:0-12408 GCA_964497205.1 uncultured Sporomusaceae bacterium | reverse complement strand
ACGAAAATCTAACCAGGCCAGAAATGTTCCTTCCGGCTTGACTACTTTAACGCCAGGTAATTTCGTTTCTACAAACTGCACGAGTACATCCGCATTTTTTTCCAAATAGACCAGCAGATTATCCAGCCACGCCTCACCTTCATTATAAGCCGTTTCGGTCGCCAATACACCAAAGAGATTGTTCCGACTAAGGTGCAAGCGGTTGACTTCGCTCTCAATCAGGCTGCGCCTGCGCTGGCAGGGTATAATCATAAAGGACGTATTTAATCCGGCGATATTAAAGGTTTTACTGGCTGCCATGAATGTTACGCTCTGTTTGCACACCGGTGTACCCAGTGAAGCAAATACGGTATGCTTATGCCCGCGGTAAACTAAATCACTGTGAATTTCGTCAGACAAGACATCTACCTTATATTTCTGACAAAGAGTATACACCTTTGTCAGTTCTTCCCGGCTCCACACACGGCCTACCGGATTATGCGGATTACACAACAACAGCAGTTTATTTTTAGTGTCGGCGAGTTTTTGCTCCAAATCCTCAAAATCAATTTCATAATAGCCGTTTTTTGATAGCAAAGGATTCTCAACGATAATCCGGTTATTATCTTTTATCGAAGCAAAAAACGGTGGATAAACCGGCGGTTGAATGATAATGCCGTCGCCCGGTTCCGTAAGCGCTAATATAGATAGAATGATAGATGGTACAACACCAGGTGCCTGGACAATCCAGTCTTTTTCAATATTCCAATGATGCCGGCGCCGTACCCAGTCAACAATAGCTTGGTTAAACGTCTCATTCTGAGCGTTATACGCATAAAGAGGATGTTCAGCCCGCTCAGCAATCTTCGCCGCTACTGCCCCGGGAGAGGCAAAATCCATATCGGCGATCCACAACGGCAACACCTCTTCACTACCAAATACGCTGCCGATATCATCCCATTTGCGGCTGCCTGTTCCCTGACGAGTAATAATTTTGTCAAAATCCAGCTCCCTACTACCGTTTCCCATAATTAGCTCTCCTCACTTACCTAAATTCTCTCTGATCGAAATTAACCTACAAAGTTTATTCTTTTTTTTGCAATAACTTTTTGTAGTAAGAATGGGCTGTATACAAAGCCGCTACCGGATTGTGGCCGGTGACTCTGTCTTTTGTAACAAGGGTCGTAACAGGCGCTTCCGAGTATTTTATAAACAGCGAATCATGTCCTACGCACAGACCAATGACGACATTTAAATCTGTTTTGTGATAATTCAACACCCGGGCCTGCAGAATTGGGTTACACATAGATTCATGATTTCCCGGCCGGATTTTTTCTTCTTCCAATATCCCTATTTCCGTTTTGTCGACTGCTCCCACTTTGCAAATAGCGCTATAATACTCGAATCCCTGGGCCGCTAGAATATCGGCAAAAATTTTCGCTTCTTCAATCAGGCCGGCACAGGTGGCAATCCCTATTTTTTTAGCGCCAATCCGCGTGGCAAATTCAATAATCTCTCCTACCCGGGTCAGTTTCCCATAAAATAGCCCTTCCACCTGTGCCGATGCCCTGGCAATCATCGCGTCTTGATTGTCGCCTTGCAGCTGCCGCTTTATCTCCTCGATATCATCGGCAATCGGATGCCCGTCGTTATCTTTGGTCGTCAGACAAAAAGCCGGAAACTGCTTACTTCTTGTTCTGCAATTATAAATACTGCAATTTGTACAACTTAGGTTTTCTATATCTTTTTTATCGCTCATACTGATAATTCCTCCCTCTATTCTTCATTCTATACTCTTATTTTAGATGTTATATTCCGTAAATGAAATATAGCGTGATAAAAACTGTTTTGTACGCATTTCTTTCGGATTACTTAATAGTTCTTGTGGCGGTCCCTGTTCGATGATAACACCTTGATCCATGAAAATAATATTATCGGCAACTTCACGGGCAAAATTAATTTCATGGGTAACCACTACCAGCGTTGAGTTCACTTCCTGAGCTACCTTTTTCATTACTTCCAGTACTTCGCCTACTAATTCCGGATCAAGCGCCGATGTTGGTTCATCAAATAAGATAACATCAGGATTAAGGGCTAGGGCACGCGCGATCCCAATTCGTTGCTGCTGACCGCCAGATAATTCATGCGGATAGGCATCCGCTTTATGAGCCAGTCCAACCTTATTTAAAAAATATAAAGCTTTGTCTTTCGCCTCGGTTTTAGGTATCTTTTTTACAACGGTCAAGCCTTCCATGACATTCTCTAACGCGGTTTTGTTTTTAAACAAATTGTACATCTGAAACACCATCGCCGTATGTTGACGGATGTTATGAATATCCGCTTTTGATGCCTTTTCCACATCAATATGGAGATCATCTAAGATAATTTCCCCGCGATCCGCTCTTTCAAGAAAGTTTATTGAGCGCAACAGCGTTGTTTTGCCAGAACCGCTGGGCCCTAAAATAACGGTTACAGAACCGGTGGGTATTGTGCAATTAATTCCCTTTAATACTTCATTATCACCAAAGGCTTTATGGATGTTTTTAAACGTAATCATTGGGTACTTCCTTTCTTGAAAAAAGCAAGTTTATCTTCCACTGCCAAAAATATTTTTTCAAAAAGAATGCTCATTCCCCAGTACATCAGCGCTACGACGATATACACTTCCAAATAGCGATTATTATTAGCACTAATAACAGTAGCAGCGCCAAATAGCTCCAGCACGGTAATCATAAAAGCGATGGAAGTATTTTTTATCAAATTAAGAAATTGATTGGCCATCAAGGGCATGGCAAATACGGCGGCTTGCCTGAGAATAATACGATAAAACCCTTGCCACCAGGTCATCCCAACGGACAAGGCCGCCTCCATTTGTCCTTTTTCCACTGACTGCACGGCAGCCCGGAATATTTCCGCTAGATATGCTCCGGTGGTAATCGTCAGACCAATAATAGCAAACACCATAGCCGGAATTTGATTAAAGTCTATCTTCTTCCCTGTTGTATCAGAAAAAAGCATAAGAAGGATGGGCAAGGCGAAAAACACAATATACAGCACGATCATCGTGGGTAAAGCTCTGCCTAATAATACATATAAATCAGCCAGGCGACTCAACATGGGAATTTTCTTTATGCGAATAATGGCAACAAAAATCCCGAGCATACTGGCTAGAATCATGCTAGTGATCGCCAATCCCAACGTCACGGGGATATACCCGACTAATTTTAAAAAGATTTCCACCAAAAAATAAGGATCGACAATATTGTTCATAGTTATCTACTTTCCTTCTTAATCCATAAATTACGAAGCTAACTCCTTGCCTAACGTTGTACGACGCTCCAGGAATCGAGTCACTGCCTGTATGGCAAAACATAAGAGAACATAGATAATCGCAATATCCATATATAACTCTAAATGCCGATAACTATACGATCCCATCAAATCAGCTTTTCTCAGCATATCGACAACGCCGACATTAAAGATTAAGGATGTCCCCTTTAAGGTTGAAATGACATTATTACCTAAAGCGGGAATGGCCATACTGAAGGCTTGGGGAAAAATAATGCGAACATAAGCCTGATAACTATTCATACCGATTGAATGAGCCGCTTCCAGCTGTCCTTTATCTACTGCTAAAATACTACTGCGCATAATTTCCGCAACATAAGCACCTGTATGGACTGCCATGATAAAAAATACAAATAGTAACCCAGGCAGGGAGCGAATATCTTGGTAACCCAAACTCTGTAACAATTGAGGCAACCCAAAACAGACTAAATATAGCTGTACTAAGAAGGGAGTACCTCTAATAAAGGAAATATATAAAAGACACAGCTGATTTAGCGCTTTTATTTTATTAATCCGAATTAAAGCGACTATAGAGCCAAGCAAAATGCCAACCACCTCAGCAACAATCGTGACGACTATAGTAACATCAATATAGGATAATAAAATCGGAAATGATTTTACCATATAATCAATACTGAAATAACTTCCCAAGATACCACCCTCTTTCCAGCGTTATTATCATGTAACAATGCCACACGTGTTCTTACATTTGTGGAATAGTATAATCTTTACCTAAAAATTGTTCAGACAATTTTTTCAATGTGCCATCTGCTCTCATTTGTTTTAGCGTAGCATCGATTAGGTCGGCCAGCTGCTGCGATTTTTCATCTTTACGTAATGCATAGCAGGTAGCATCACTGGCAATGGTAGGGCCAACCGCCTTGACATTAATGCCCAGCGTTTTTTTCGCTTCTTCAATCGCCACATCATAAACCGGGGTTGCATCAACACGTCCGGTAGCTACTAAATTCAGTGTTTCGGTTGTTCCCTTGTCGGTATATACCAGCTCAATCTTAGGTTCTGCTGTTTCATTGTATTTTTGAAGTTGCCGAGTTACTTCACTACTACTGGTAACAGCAACTTTTTTGCCGCGCAAATCATCAATACCATGTATATCTTCTCTGTCCCCTTTTACCGCTAATTTACGACTCGTATAATTGTTAACTTCTTTTGTGAAAATGCTCTTATCCTCTCTTTGCGGATTTTTGACGATTTGATTGGCAATAAGATCAATTTGACCAGATTCCAAAGCTAAAAAACCGGCATCTACACTCATTGTTTTAAATTCAAATTTTATAGAAGGATTTCTTTTTTCAATTTCACGCAGAATTTCAATATCGAAGCCAGTTAAATGGTCCTTCTCATCCATATAAGTAAACGGTTTAAACGTACCGCGCGTTGCTACCTGATAGACTTTACCTTCTTTTGCGCCTTGTTTTACGTCCTTTGTTGTGCTCTCGCTTAAGCCACATCCCGCACTAATCGCTAATCCCATAATTAATAAAACGGATAACAATAAACTCCGGTATTTCTTTACACTAATAACTGTCATACATTCTTCCCCTTTACCCTCAGAATTTTTTAAGCGAATAGTTGGACAAAATAAAAAGACCAATTTCTCTTTTATTTGAGAAATCGGCCTTCAGTTTTCTGATCAGCTTATCTTCTTATCATCCAGTATATTCTATTCTCAATGCGATAGTTATATTATAGTGATACAGTGTAAAGCCGTCAAGTTATATTTTTAAAACATGTTATGTCTACTATATAACACTAGTTACGCAGTTATCGTTTTACATCATAGTAGAATTCATCGGAACACTTTCGATTTTTACCATTACGATAGGCAAAAAGTATTTGCGGTTTTTTTACGAAAACCCAATCACCAAACATATCAAATTTTCTACTAGAGGTTGTGATATGTGCTTTGGTAATCGTACCGTAAAATTTCCCCAGTGCCTTGCCATGTTCCTTTAAACGAAGTGCGAAATCGCCATCTTCCGCCATAAGTCGATTTTCATCAAATCCGTTTATAGCATCAAAATCTTCTTTAAAACACCAAAACAGACCCAAAGAAACAAACCCGTGTTGAATAAATGTTGGTATAGCGATAAGCAATAATGCTAATGTTGATGCCATTATGCCTAATGACATCCTCTCTTGTTTCATCATAACCCCGCCACCAATATATTTGCCTGACATAAGGTGCTTTTCTATTTCCCTCAACATCGTATCACTCATCCAGCTATCTGCATCGATGGTGACTAATATCTCTCCTTTTGCGGTTTTAGCTCCAGCATTCCTAATCTTGGCGAGATTTTTGGCGTCTTCTTTTACTATAATGCAACCATACGATAATGCTATTTCTTCCGTTCGGTCAGTACATCGATTTAACACTACTATGATCTCAACTTGGTCTTTATAAGGAACTGACGCCTTTAAAATAGAGTCTAAGCATTTTGTTATATATTTTTCTTCATTATAGGCTGGTATTACAATAGAAAACTTTATTTTCTTTTCTTCTGCTTCTTGCATTGTCATAGTGGTCCTCCTCTTTCATTTGAGCATTTTGAATATCATTTGAAGTAAACTGCCCAATGAAGCAAGGGAAACACCTTGATTTCCAAGGCTGAGTCTTGATTAGAAGAATTAATATTATTAGCAAATATAACGACAATATTGCTTCGGAAATCATATAATGCCCCGATAATGAAAACAAACTGTCAGTTATAGAGTGAAAGCCTTCCTCTATACTTTGCTGAATGAATATCGTTAGTAGTACAATCGAAAAAAACAAACCTAATAAGTTTCGTAAATCAGCAAGTCTCATAGAACCTGCTTCAAATAAAAAAACACCAAATACATATCCTGTGATTGTAATTGGAACTATGATATATATTGCCATTAAAAGACTTAGAACAAAAGCCATGTAACTTCCCCACCAATTTAAACACTATTTAACGCCATTATAATAACGACGTTCCCCTGGAATACTATGCCCTTATTGGAATATTTGCCACCATAATTGTAAAATCCTGCCGTTAATACAATTCGGCAGGATTTTCTCTTATTATTGCTCCATTCATCAGTAACTTATCAGAACTCCAACCATTTCCTTGCACTTTTGCACCTAGCTGCAAACAAGCTTTGCACTCAGGTGCATTTTTACGCCGGTTTCAGGGTTGGCATACTTTTTGCAATATTCAATAATCAAACAATCAAAGGAGGCTTCATCCAAAATGAACAAATCAAGAGTAATAATTATGGGAGCAGCAGGCCGCGACTTTCATGTATTCAACACCTACTTCCGCAACAATCCTAATTATGAAGTTGTAGCATTTACTGCGACACAAATTCCTGATATCGATGGCCGCAAATATCCTGCTGCTCTTGCAGGCGATCTCTATCCGCAAGGGATTCCTATCGAAAGCGAAGACCAACTCGTAAACCTGATTCAAAAACATAATGTTAATCAAGTCGTCCTGGCTTATAGCGATATTTCCCATGAGGATGTTATGCATAAGGCATCCAGCGTGCTTGCCGCAGGCGCCGACTACCGACTAATAGGCCCTAATAACTCGATGATCAAGTGTGCCAAACCCTTGATATCCGTTTGCGCGGTACGAACCGGGTGCGGCAAGAGCCAAACTACGAGAGCCGTAGGCAAAGCCCTCCAGGAAATGGGAAAGAAAGTCGTAGTCATTCGGCACCCGATGCCTTATGGAGACTTATCGGAACAAATATGCCAGCGTTTCGCCAGCTACGCCGATCTGGATCTGCATAAGTGTACTATCGAAGAGCGTGAAGAGTATGAACCGCATATCGATAACGGCATTGTCGTTTACGCCGGCGTTGATTATGAAACCATCATCCGCCAAGCAGAAAATGAGGCTGATGTAGTCCTATGGGACGGCGGCAACAACGATTTTTCATTCTACAACAGCGACCTCCATATAGTCGTAGTCGATCCTCATCGGCCCGGCCATGAAATAGCTTTCCATCCCGGTGAGACCAATCTTCGAATGGCCGACGTTATCGTCATTAATAAAATGGACACGGCCGATCCCGAAAACGTGAATATCATCCGCAGTAACATTGAAAGACTCAATCCCGCTGCAGTAATCATCGAGGCTGCGTCGCCGGTTTCTGTCACCGAACCGGAAAAAATCCGCGGCAAGCGTGTCCTCGTTATCGAGGATGGTCCCACCCTCACCCATGGTTATATGACGTTTGGTGCCGGAATAGTGGCTGCTAAAAAATTCGGCGTTGGGGAAGTCGTGGAAGCCAAACCATTTGCCGTCGGTACCATTAAAGAGACTTACGATAAATATACCCATCTTTCCGTTATCTTGCCAGCCATGGGCTACGGGGAGCAACAGATTAAAGACATGGAAGAAACCATCCGGCGCGCAGATTGTGATGCCATAGTTTCCGCGACCCCCATCGATTTGACCCGTGTACTTACCATTGACAAACCGGTCGTACGTGTTAATTATGATCTTCAAGAGATCGGCAAACCAACCGTAAAAGATATACTCGCAAAGTTTATTTAAATCATTCAGAAATCCCGTAAGGATACCGAACAACGGCTAGTGTGTACCTCTCGCTCTTTGCAGGCGGAAGTGCTCATGTTTTAAAAAGCACTTCCCCTCTCCTCTCTTTTAGTCAAGACTGTTTTTCTGCGGCAATAGGCGGTATACGCCAACCGTAATGCCATGTATTGAGGAGGAGGGTTTTAGTTGTTTGAAAAATTCATTCGGACAAAAGACATTGGTCACATTTTGCAGGAAGCGGACCAAACCACCGGCCTGCGCAAAGCGCTTAGCGCTTGGGATCTTGTATTGTTAGGCTTAGGGGCTACTATTGGAACAGGCATATTTGTATTAACCGGCATAGCGGCCGCGGAACACGCCGGTCCAGGGATAGTTCTTTCTTTCATATTGTCAGGCATAGCCTGCATTTTTGCCGGTCTCACCTATGCGGAACTGGCATCCACTGTACCCATTGCGGGCAGTGCGTATACCTATTCCTATGCCACACTGGGAGAAGGCTTGGCCTGGTTGGTCGGCTGGAATCTCATTCTTGAATACGCCGTCAGCGTTGCGAGCGTTGCCGCCGGGTGGTCGGCCTATGCCGTTGGCTTGCTGAATACTGCTTTCGGCATCGAACTACCGAAAGCCTTCACCGCCTGCCCCGCTTTAGGCGGGATCATAGATGTGCCTGCAGCCCTGATCGTCCTCCTGTTGACCTATTTGCTTGTCCGCGGTATCAAAGAAAGCGCTAAAATGAATAATATTCTCGTATACATCAAGGTGGGTGCGGTAATTCTCTTTTTGGTACTTGCTCTACCCCATGTCAATACAGCTAACTGGACACCATTCATGCCTATGGGTTTTTCAGGAGTCACGGCGGCCGCGGCACTGGTGTTCTTTGCTTATTTAGGCTTTGACGCTGTCTCAACCTCTGCCGAGGAATGTAAAAATCCGCAAAAAGACTTGCCCATTGGCCTGATCGGTTCACTTTTGGGCTGCACACTGCTCTACATCCTGGTGTCAGCCGTTTTGACCGGCGCTATCCCTTATACCGATCTGAAAACCGCCGAACCCGTGGCGTATGCCCTAAAGGCCCTGGGATATAAAATCGGTTCCGCCCTGGTCGCCGTCGGGGCCATCACCGGCATTACTTCCGTACTGCTAACCACCTTGTATGGCCAGTCCCGAATTTTTTTCGCCATGTCCCGGGATGGCTTAATTCCTAACAGGGTTTGCAAAATCCACTCCCGTTACGGCACTCCCTATATAATTACCTGGATAACAGGCATCCTGGTCGCCGCCACAGGCAGTCTCTTTCCGATCGATGAAGTCGCAGAAATGGCAAATATCGGAACCTTCTTTGCCTTTATCACCACCTCCTGCGGGGTTCTTGTCCTGCGCCGCACCAACCCGAATCTGCACCGCCCGTTCAAATGCCCGGCGGTTTATATTGTCGCTCCGTTGGCAATTCTGATGTGCGGGTATCTCTCCCTGCAACTGCCGGCCATCACCTGGATCCGTTTTGTGGTTTGGACTGGTCTTGGCATCGTTATCTACTTGTGCTACGGTATGCAAAGCAGTAAACTGAACCAAAACACCAATAACTCGGCCAGCAGCTAATTATTCAGACGAACTAAACCCCCTTGGGAAAGTTCACTTTTTATCTGTGAATTTTCTCAAGGGGGTTTACGCTTTTTGATCCTTTAGCAAAATATTATATTTTTTTAGTCTGTATTGTAGCGCCTGCCGTTTTAGGCCCATGGCTTTAGCCGCTTGGGATATATTCCCGTCATATTCCTCAAGCATGTTTATAATCATGTTTTTCTCAACCAAACCGATGTCATCTCTGATACCGTTCCTAACGCAATACTCACTTTCCAGATAATCTTTAAAAGCGCTGCAACCCAGATAATCCAGGTACTGCATAGTTAGCCGTCCGTCATCGGCAAAATTCATCATCGCTTCGATAACATGTTCAAGCTCCCGCACATTCCCGGGCCAACGATAATCCTGCAGTCTTTTCAATAGCCGGTCATCGATGCGTGTAATGCTTTTGCTGAACTTACTATTGTACTTTGCGACAAAGTAACGGGCAAGCTCCTCGACATCTTCGAGTCGCTCGCGCAAAGCCGGGATTTCCACATAGATCACACTCAACCGGTAAAATAAATCATTCCTCAACTTGCCTGTTTTTAACAACACGCTGGGCCTTTCGTTGGTAGTAGCAATGATTCTGACATTTACCGGGATATCCTCCGCGCCCCCCAGTCTCCTGACCAATCCCTCCTGGAGCACCCGGAGGATTTTGGCCTGAAGAAAAAGTCCCATGCTATTAATTTCGTCAAGGAGAATTGTCCCGCCGTGGGCTTGCTCAAATAGGCCCGGCTTGTCCAACGCCCCCGTAAAGCTTCCCCTGGTAGTACCAAAAAGCAGGCTTTCCAGCAAGCTCTCGGGTAAAGCTGCACAATTTTGGGCGATAAACGCGTGGTTCTTCCTCGGACTCTCGTAATGTATGCTTTGAGCAAACAACTCTTTACCGGTGCCAGTTTCACCGTAGAGTAAAACACTCGATGACGTCCGGGCAACTTTTTTCAGTCCCTCGATGATTTCCCGGATTTTTCTGTTACTCCCGATAATATCGGCAAAAGAGAATCTGAATCCATTTCCGCCTGGGAACTTTGGCCTAGCCACATTTTTTTGCTGTAGTTCGGCTACTTTATCCGTCAGGTCGATTATTACTGACATATCGCGGGAAACTTCCAGAGCGCCTACGATTTCGCCCTCCTCTATAATCGGTATGGTTGTATTCACCGTTTGCAGCTGTCTGCCGTTGTAATTGATATACCGCTGAAATCGCCCGGTAATCGGTTCACCAGTCATAACCACTTGGTACAAGGTGCTTTCTTCAGGAGTAAGAGACGGAAAAACATCAAACAGCAGCTTCCCTACCACATTCTGCGGTTCCAACCCTTCATACTTGGAAAGAGTCTGATTATAAAACAGTACCTTACAGTTACTGTCAACGACCAATATTCCTTCATCCAACGTATTAAAAATATGTTTGATGATATTCAAATTTAAGGAATTTCTCAGCTTATCATGTGCAGCAGCCACCATTCACCCCTCCTTCCCCCTTCAAATAATACACCAATTTATGGAAAATATCTACAAAAATATAATGGTCAAATTTTCATATGACTTGTTACAGTGAGATATCACCCGTTTGACGCACTTCCCCACTATCACAAACACAACATATTGTGTTTAAATATCTATTTTACGGATTGACAACACAATATGCATAAAGTATGATGGTAAGGAAAAGTATGGGAACCAAAATGTAACGGTAGTTGCTACGCTGCTACCTGAAAAACCTAGTGCAATACGGGGGAGGAATATGATGTCGAAGGATTTATTCGTAGAAACTTTTACAGAAACTGAACAACAGCAAATTCATCAATGGATTGAAAAATTACTCCAAGGAAATTTAACCAGCATAATAAAGCGTACCGGTGAGACAGTCCCTTTTCAACCGGTAAAAATTGCTACTGCCGTTTATAGATCCCTGATAGCGGTAAAAGAATTCCGTACGCCTGAACACCATACCGCCGAAACATGGTCGAAAAACCTGGCTCTCAGCATCACGAAAATGGTGATCAACCGGCTGGCTATGGACCAAAAGAACGACGGCTACAGCGTGGAGGATGTGCAAAACTATGTCGAAGATGCCATCTTTGACAGCGGGTTTAAGAAAACCGCCAAAGCCTACATACAATACCGTGCCAACCGGACTGCCATCCGGGAAGCCAAAAATACCCTGGATGACGCAGTCGCGGAAATCCTAAAAGAAACGCACCGGGAAAATGCCAATGTCGGCAATTCTCCTTCTGCCAAAATGCTGCAAATCGGCAGTGCCGCCAGCAAATCTTATTATCTTAGCAAAGTGATTTCGGAAAAATTTGCCCAAGCCCATAAATCCGGCGCTATTCATATCCATGATTTGGACTTCTATAGCAAAACTCTTACTTGCCTGCAAATACCACTGGGCAAGTTACTGCAAAACGGCTTCAACTCCGGTCACGGGTTTATCCGTCCGCCACGTCGCGCCTCCTCCGCAGCCGCTTTGGCCTGCATCATCCTGCAAAGTAATCAAAATGACATGCACGGCGGTCAGTCTTATGCCTTCTTTGACCGGGACCTGGCTCCTTATTTCGAAACTGCCAGCGACGAAGAAGCCTATCAATCTATGGAAGCAGTCATTTATAACCTGAACAGCATGCACTCGCGGGCGGGAGCACAAGTTCCCTTTTCCAGTATAAACATTGGCACAGATACCAGCGTCGGTGGCCGCAAAGTGACCAAAAACTTACTGCTGGCTTACCGCAAAGGATTAGGACACGGTGAAGCTCCCATATTCCCCAATATTATCTTCAAAGTAAAAAACGGTATCAATCGCAACCCGGGGGACCCTAACTATGATCTGTTCCTGCTGGCTTTGGAAGTTGCCAGTGTCAGACTTTTCCCGACCTTTAGTTTCATGGATTCCAGT
>CAZCEN010000079.1:256-12557 GCA_964497205.1 uncultured Sporomusaceae bacterium | reverse complement strand
GAACACCCTAGCGGCGAGAGTATTGGCCTAATTAATGTGCACGAGCGTCTATATGGTCAGTATGGCGACAATTACGGCTTACAACTTGTGAGTCAGCCTGGCCAAGGAACAACAATAACATTACGTTTGCCCAAGTGCACAAGCGACGAGGGGGAAGACTGTGCTTAAAGCCATTATTGTTGACGATGAACTACCGGCCCGCGACGAACTAAAGTTTCTCCTGTCACAACAAGCGGGTATTAGCGTAGTGGGAGAGGCCGATAATGGCCCGGCGGCAATAGGGTTGGCCGCTCAGCATTGTCCTGATGTTATTTTTCTGGACATTCAGATGCGTGGCATGAATGGAATGGATACAGCACAGGCCCTCAGGACAGTCGCTCCCGATTCACTCATTGTTTTTGCCACAGCCTATGATGAATATGCGATAAAGGCCTTTGAGATCGGGGCTATTGACTATCTTTTAAAGCCATTTGACGGCGAACGGGTAGCCGCTGCCATTGAGCGGCTGCAGAAGTATCATCCGGACGATTGGCAAGCGGCAACTGCACAGCTTGATCAAGTGCTGACGGTAGTCGCCAAAACGTCTGTGCACAAGTTAGCCGCTGAAAAAAACGGCAAAATTGTATTGGTGAATTATACCGATATTATCTATGCACATACCCAAACCGGAGCAGTTACCATTGTTGCGGAAACTGGTGAATATAACTATTCAGGTACACTATCAGAATTACAAGAGCGCTTGCGTGGTACAACCATCCTCAGGATACACAAAAGCTATCTTGTTAACATGGAAAAAATCAAAGAGATTATTCCCTGGTTCAAAGGAACCTACTGGCTTAAATTAACCGCGCCCGGCAGCAAAAAGATTGAAATACCTGTCGGCAAAGGGCAAATAAAAGAAATTAAAGAACTGTTAGGATTGAAATAGGCGCCGTCCAGGCGCCATTTCTTTTTGTCCCCGTATATTTCTATTGAACGCCCAATTTGTTCTGTTGAAAGAAATTATGTACCCAAGAGCCAGTTCGCTAAGTTATTATAAGTTTGCAAATTATCAATCTTTATTAAAAGGAGGAACAATCTTGAACGGCATTTCTTTAGTTATTGTTGCTGCACTTGTATTAACCCTAACTTACCGTTACTATGGAGCCTTCATGGCAGCCAAGGTACTAGCTCTTGATCCTAATCGTACTACCCCGGCTGTTCGTCACAATGACGGCCGCGATTATGTGCCAACTAACAAATGGGTGACTTTTGGCCATCACTTTGCCGCCATTGCCGGTGCCGGTCCCCTGGTAGGCCCGGTTTTAGCCGCCCAATTCGGTTATCTTCCCGGAACAATTTGGCTTTTAATCGGTGCCGTTTGCGCCGGTGCGGTACATGATATGGTTATTCTGTTTGCCTCGGTTCGTTACGATGGCTTATCTGTTGCCGAAATTGCCAAAAAGGAAATAGGTAAAGCTTCCGGGTTGGCAACCAGCATCGCTGTTCTCTTTATCCTTGTTATCACTATGGCCGGTCTGGCTATAGCCGTTGTTAATGCTCTGTACGACAGCCCCTGGGGTACCTTTACAGTGGCTGTTACTATCCCAATTGCTATCTTCGTCGGGCTATATCTACGTTACTTACGTCCCGGTCACATTGGCGAAGCTTCCTTTATCGGAGTATCACTAGTCTTACTAGGTGTTTTTGTAGGTCCTATGGTACAAGAATCCTGGTTGGCTCCTTACTTTACCTTTAATAAATCCCAGTTATCGGTTATGCTTGCGGTTTACGGTTTTGTAGCTGCCGCTCTGCCGGTATGGCTGCTCTTAGCCCCGCGCGACTATCTTAGCACTTATATGAAAATCGGGACAATTGGAGCGCTGGCTCTGGGCATTCTGGTTGTCCAACCGGAAATTCATATGCCTGCCTTAACCCAGTACATTCATGGCGGCGGACCGATTATCCCTGGTCCGGTTTGGCCCTTCATGTTCATTACTATTGCTTGTGGCGCTATATCAGGTTTCCATTCTTTGATAAGCACAGGCACTACTCCGAAAATGCTGACAAACGAAGCCGAAATCAAAGCAGTAGGCTTTGGCGGTATGTTGGTAGAGTCATTTGTGGCTCTGATGGCACTTATCGCAGCTACCAGCCTCTTTCCTGCCGACTACTTTGCCATTAACACTGCACCTGCCGTATTTGAAAAATTAGGTATGCAAATAAACGAGCTGCCGGTGCTTTCTCAAATGGTTGGTGAAAATGTAGCCGGTCGGCCGGGCGGTGCGGTATCGCTTGCTGTAGGTATGGCTCATATTTTTAGCAAAATTCCTGGTATGCAGAGCCTTCTCTCCTTCTGGTATCACTTTGCGATCATGTTTGAAGCTTTGTTCATTCTGACAACCATTGACGCCGGTACTCGTGTTGGCCGTTACCTGCTTCAGGAATTGGGCGGTATGGTTTACAAACCGCTTAAAGACGTTAACTGGACTCCCGGTCTTATCCTAACCAGTGCCCTGATGTCATTTGCCTGGGGCTATCTGTTATATGGCGGTTCTATCTCAACTATCTGGCCGCTGTTTGGTGTTGCTAACCAACTGTTAGCCAGCATGACGTTGGCTATTGGCACAACCGTCCTGTTTAGAATGGGCAAAGGACGGTATACCTGGACAACTATTATTCCCATGTGTTTTCTGACGGTAACCACCATCGCTGCCGGTTACCTTAATATTACCACTATCTACCTGCCGCAAAACAACTATCTCCTGGCTGGTGCCAGCGGTATCATGATTGTACTTGTTGTCTTTGTTATCACTGATGCTGTGCGCACCTGGCTGAAAATTATTAATGGTGAGCAACTGGCAATGAAACCGGAGAGCAGTACAGCCGGTAACTAAAAATAATATTAAATAATATAAGACAGACTGCATCGTAACAGATGCAGTCTGTTGTCATTTACGTCATTGCCGTGTATACTTTCAGGGACGGGTTTTATCGGTGTCGGAGAAAGTTATTGATTATAAGTGTAAGGAGATTAAATAGTGGCTGAGAAAAATGTGCTCGTAGAGATACAAACTAAACGGTTATTGCTGCGGAAGATGGAAATAGCAGATGCGCCTGTTTTGTACAAATATTGGTCAGATGAAGAAGTTACCAAGTATATGAATATACTCTCATTTGAGAGCATAAAGCAAGCAGAAGATATGATTGCTTTTTTGAACTCGCTCTCAGTGGAAAAGAAAGCTTTTCGTTGGACTATAATCTGCAAAAGCAATAAACAAATTTTAGGTACATGTGGTTTTAATAATTGGGATAAGGAAAACCAACGAGCGGAGATTGGTTATGAGCTGGGCAAAGAGTATTGGGGTCAGGGCTTTATGACAGAAGCATTGTCGGCATTAATTTCTCATGGCTTTGAAATGATGGAACTTAATCGTATTCAGGCGCTTGCCGAACCGGCTAATATACCGTCTCGAAAGATTCTAATGAAGCTCGGATTTAAAGAGGAAGGTCTCCTTAGACAATATGAAAAGGCCAGAGGGAATTTTATCGATATAAATATGTATGCAATACTAAAGAACGATATCCAGGGCTGATTTTTACGAGAATCTTCCTTTTGCTAAGATATATATAATAAATATAACCCAAGAGGAATACAAATAGAACAAGAAGCAATTAAGGGAGCTCCTGCCAAATTTTGTAGGTTGGCAGGAGTTGTTGTATATTTAAGAGAAGTAAAAAATATCTGAGTCTGAGAAATAGAAGGAATTAACCGGCCAGCTTCGGCTGGCTTTTGGAATTCTTTAGATTGTGTATCTGGAGTGATTAGGATTGAATCTGTTTAGAAATGTGCCCAAAACAGTTTGGCTTATAGCGCTTGGCCATTTGGTTGCCGATTTATCACCAGGGGCTCTGTATGTGGCGTTGCCCTTTTTGAAAGCTAAATTTGCTTTGTCCTATGCCGAAGTCAGTGCTATTGTATTAATGCAAAATGTAGCATCATCGATAAGTCAGCCAATATTCGGGTATCTAAGCGATCAAAAGCATCGTCCCTGGCTGATGCCTGTAGGATGTATGATTACAGGGATATTCATGGCCTTATCCTTATTGGTTCCCAGCTATTATCTGGTCATGGTGTGCACAGCCATTAGCGGCCTGGGAAATTCAGCTTTTCACCCTGAAGCGGCGAAAACGGTAAACTTTATGGGGGGACGAGAGAAGGGGAAAGCTGTCAGTATTTTTTCATTCGGTGGCTATGTAGGTGTTGCCCTGGGATCCATGTTGCTGGCAGCATTGCTGCTAAACGGGCAAAGTCTCAGAATTCTGCTATATACATTGCCTAGCCTCATTATTGGCGTTGCTTTATTTAATGAGACAAACAAAATGCCAAGCCCGGAAATCAAGGGTAAAGGAAGTCTGGTAACACTCAAAGAATGTGTCAACTGGTCTCTTTTAGCGCTATTGGGTATGATTTTAACCAGGGCTACGGTTACATCAGGGATTGCTACTTTTGTACCGTTATATTATGTATCATATTTAGGCGGGGACTCGATATATGCCAGCTCACTGCTTACTGTTTATTTAGCGGCAGGCGCAATTGGAACCATGGTCGGAGGAATTTTGAGCGACAAGTATGGCAGCAAGACAGTTATGCTGTACTCCATTCTTCCTATCGCCATAATGATGTACTTATTTTTATCGGCCAGTGGAATATGGATTTTCATTCTTCTCGCTTTGGCAGGTATTTTGTTGTCGGCAACGGCAACAAGCAGTTTGGTATTGACGCAAAAAATGATGCCGAAAAACGTAGGAATGGCTTCCGGTTTTACTCTTGGTTTCAGCGTAGGTTTAGGAACTATGGGCGTTTTAGGTTTAGGGCGAGTGGCGGATTATTGGGACATTACCTTTGTTTTTGATATACTGGTATTACTGCCTATTATTGGCTTTATCTTAACGGTATTTATCAAGGAACCTGGTCGTCTCGGGGCAAATGCAGTCAACCGGGATGTAGGGGCAGATTCGACTTAAGTATAAAAGAAAATGGGCTGTGTACTATGAGAAAGATATTTCTTCTATGGTACACAGCCTTTATATTTTCTTTATTTTTTTTCATGTTTTTTTGGTTATTTATTAGGTGAAATAAATATGTAGTAAAATTAATAAAAAGTCTTCTTGCAATAGACAGTAAATGGAGTTACAATTATTCAGCAATAAAAAATGTAAACAACGATTGGGTGGTGTTATATGAAAAAAACAGTTTCAATTCTTGGTGTTCCTATGTGGCTTGGTCAGACCCGGTATGGTACAAATTTGGCCCCGGATACTATTCGGTCAACAGGGCTAGCTGAACGGCTGCGGGGCTTACATCTTGAGATTAAGGATGAAGGTAATATTCCTATAAAGCTAACGGGTCGATGTAAGCACGATGGGAAAAATATTAAGAATGTAAAAACCATTGCCAAATGCAGTGAAAAGCTGGCGGCAAAGGTTTCGGATATACTTGAACAACAATGTTTTCCGCTTATACTTGGCGGTGATCACAGTATTGCTATTGGAACACTGGCAGGGGCGGCAAAACATTGTAACAATCTAGGTGTTATTTGGTATGATGCGCATGCTGATATGAATACACCTGAAACTTCTCCGAGCGGTAATATTCATGGTATGCCTTTGGCAGCAAGTATGGGGCTAGGGCACCCTGCGTTAACGGGTATTGGGGGTTACCAAGGTAAGGTAAAACCTGAGAATATAGTGCTGATTGGTGCGCGTGATATTGATGAGGGTGAAAAACAGCTCATTGCCGAGAAAAATATAAAAGTGTATACTACGGATGATGTAAATAAGCTGGGAATTGAACGAGTAATAAGAGAAACGATAGAGTATTTAGCTGAGCGTTGTGATGGTATACACCTTAGTTTTGATCTTGACGGTATAGATCCAAGGGAAATACCAGGGGTGGGGACACCTGTAGCCAACGGCATTAGCTATAAGGATAGCGTAAAAGCTGTGCAGCTCTTATTTGCAACTGGCAGAATTACCTCAGCGGAGTTTGTTGAGGTTAATTCTATTTTGGATAGTGATAACATAACGGCACAATTAACTACTCATTTGATTTGCAATATGTTTGGTGAAAATGCTAAAGGTAAAATGGCGGCTGAACCACGTAGGCAGCCACTACCTGCGGTGGGGCAATAGGCCTACCGGCAGGGGCACGCAACCTTGCCTTATACCGCTGATGACGACGTTGTAGAAAAGGTGTTTGCCGATAAATAAGATGCTTGAGAAAAACTCCTGCCGGAGAATGTACAATTCCGGCAGGAGTTTTTTTTAACATTCCCTGGCACACAGAAGGCCGACGGCGTCTGCACGGCAGCGGCGGCAGTGGTAGATTTGCGGAATATGGCCAGAGACTAATTTCCGGATAGAGGCTATCTCGATCTCCGAAGGAGGTACAAGATTCTCGAAAGGTGTATCATGAACGGGAATCAGCGGTATGCAGTTCATAACATCAGCACCCCACAAGGCTGCTTTTTTGGCGATTTCAGGAATATGGCCGGTATTGATGCCAGGCAGGACGACCGTATTAATTTTGACGATTAGTCCTCTCTGCTTCAGGCCGATAATAGCTTCTTCCTGACGGCGCAAGAGGAGTTCGGCGGCTTCGGCACCTTGATAGGTCTTGTGATTCAGAGTAACCGAAGAATAAATTTGCTGGGCGATATCAGGATAAATGGCGTTAACAGTGACAGTAACATGAGTCACCCCGGCGTCGGCCAGTTCATCGATATGCCCGGACAGATTCAGGCCATTGGTGGAAACACAAATCAGGAGTTCAGGATGCCTAACGTGCACGGCGCGCAGCGTTTCCAGTGTGCGGTTAGGTTCACAAAGAGGATCACCAGGTCCGGCAATTCCTACGACAGCAATATCTGAGTGTTGTTTCAGAAGTTTATTTAAATACTCTAGGGCCTGTACAGGTTCCAGGGTTTGGCGGGTTACCCCCGGACGGCTTTCGTTAACGCAGTCGTAGAGACGGTTGCAAAAGTTGCATTGAATATTACAGTGGGGTGCCACCGGCAGATGGATTCGTCCCCAGCGAGTACTGGCTTTTCCCTGGAAACAGGGATGATCCTCATGGGTTCTTCGATTACTCATTGGATTGCTTCTTTCGTCCGAATTTAATCGCGTCTACAGGACAGGTTTTCAAACAATCACCACAGTTAGTGCAATTTGCTTCATCGGGACGGGTTCCCATTTCGCAGATTCTTAAACAGGCATCGCAGTTATTGCAGGTGCTGGTCTTGAAAACACGGAACCAAGCAAAGCCTTTGAAGAGTTCCAGTAAACCGCCTGTAGGGCAGGCGAAACGGCACCACAGATTGGCAACGAGCAATCCGGCTGCTACCATTGCTAGAACAACAAATGTGCGGATAAGCCAATAGGGAGTGGCGTGCTCAAAAGATAGACGGATTGAACTCCAGAATTCGCCGACCCGGATTGGAACCATCGACCGGGGATTGTGAAGGCCAAGCCAGAGTATGAGAACGACCACAATACCGATGCCCATCCCCAAGGGAGCATACTTCAAAAAACGATTGCGAATGCGCAGCTTTGAAAAGGATAGTTTACCTATCATCTGATTGACAAAACCGCCGGGACACAGCCAACCGCAAAATGCCCTCCCGACAAGTATAACTGAAAGGGGAAGCAACAGCCAAAAACCCCAGAAGTAACTCGTAATTCTTCCCCAACAAGTTATGACCGGGCAGACCTGGCAATTTACAAAAGGAACGAGAAAAGGACAACGGAAGATACCATAAAAGGACCATTGCCCTAGTACCGCCAGCATGCCCACTTGAACGATTCTGCGAGCTTTTGTGAGAAAGAGACTGCTTGTCTTTGATGAACAGTTTTGATTACACATCTTTAACCCCCAGCTTTTCAATCATGGTACGACCCTTCGCTGAGGCGGCGGGAATAAAGCCATTCCGTTCAAAAATCGCCTGGGCCTCATCGGAACAGATGAAATTAACGTAATCGTCGGCCAAGACACGGTCCTTGGCATACTTCATTACTCCGATGGTAAATGTCAGCGGACCAGGCGGGAAGAGCGTCTCCGGGATGGGAATCACTTCGACTTTATCTGTAAAACTAGCCATACGGGTCAGACGTCTTTCTACGATGGAAGCCATACCTTTTCCATTTATGATTTCCGGCATCATCTTAATGACACAGCTTTCTTTCTCAATCGTGTTTGCGAGAACAGCCTGTTCGATGTTTGCTTTTTTGAGAATGCCCATAACAGCATCTCCGCCCGGTGGGGAGGCTCCTAACGGCAAGATGACCCGTACCCCCGGTTTTGTCAAATCTTGAATCGATTGGATTCCTGCGGGGTTCCCAAGAGGAGTGATCAAAACGTACTCAGTAAAACATAAGGGGCGGAAGTAGACCATTTTTTCGGCGGCCCTTAGGTTTTTAGCCAATTGCAGCACCCGTCCGGCGAAAATTTCTGTGACAGCTCCGCCCAGGAGCGATTTTCCCAATGCGCCTGCGAAAGCTCCAGTATAATTGATCTTGATACCGTTTCTTTGCTCATACAGGCTGTTAGCCTCCATGAAGGCATCGGACAATCCTCCGCAGGACCATACTTGCAGCGAATCGGATTGAAAACGCCCCGCAAATAGGAGACTTGGTGTCAGGGCTGCGGCAACTGTTGAAGCCATGGCCGCCTTGAGGAACGATCTTCTATTTACGCCATCTTTTTTGTTTTCCATAATTTACTCCTTTCTTGTGGGGTTAAGGTATGCATGTAGACGATCTTCCGAATGAGAGAATTCATTATAGGCATAAGAAAAGCCCATGAAAGACAACTGATTTAGCAGCCGCTTTGGCCACAAGCATTACCTGTATCAGCCCTGCGCCAATCTGGAAATACAAGTATTAAATCAGCCTGCTTCATCGGCAATATCTAGTTAAGTTGAATTTTTAAGATAAGATCGTGCAATTACGTCAAAGCTTTAAAATGATATTGATAAAATAGATAATTAATAATCAATTTTTCTTTAAATACTTTTAAATTATAGCATGAACTCCTTATTCCGACAATTAATTTGTTTCTAGTTTATGGGTAAAAGCAGTAACGCGCATTCCGCTTACTGTACTAATTCATAATAGGGAAGGATGAGTGACTCTACAAAGCCAAGACTCTTTGCTAATTTGTACGAGCCAATATTTTCTTTTCTGCAAGCCCAGACGGGAATATAATTATTTTTTTGACAATAAGTCAGTAGTTCTTGGCAGACTTGTCTTGCGAAGCCTCTTCCTCTGTATTTTTCAGATGTTTCCACGCCGATTTCTAAATAGTTTTCATGTTTGCATGAGGAAAATGCTATTGATACAATATCGTTTCCGTTCATTAAGGCATAGCCTATTCCTTCTAATGAAAAGTTTTCTTTTGATTTCCAAAAATACTTAGGAATTACAGATCCCTCAATTCTTTCCCAAATATTCAAATCAATTAATTTTATATTGTATTGGGGATCAATATTTATAGTTTTATTAGTATTGGCATATTTAAAATTTACCCGCTGCCATTGAAATACATGACTTTTTCGATATTTTTCAAGCATTGCTTCAAGTTCCTGCTGGGGGTATTGATTTGCTGCTGTCGCATGATTTATTATTTTCCCTTTGAGTAATGCTTGTAACTTACTATTCCACTTATCAGGATAAACCTGGAGATACTCATGTTTGAAACGTTCTCCATTTTTATTTAACATATAATGCCGGAGGCTGGTGTTAAAACCTTGACTTTCAGTATCACCGAAAAGAAGCGACATGCCATACGAATTGGCGATAAATACAGTTTTAGGATTATCCTGGTTATCAGCCCATACCAAACCATTAGCTTTTAATTCCAATACGGATCTTGCAAATAGAGTATTGAAGGGAATTTTGGATAATTGGTCTAAAATTTCTCCATATTTATTTTGTGGCAATACATTCATTCCGCCGTTCATTTTAGTCACCTCGTTTTATCAATTTTGTTACTACTTAGTATATAATGGGAAATAGAGTAGTTCAATTTTGAAATATCCACTCTGTACTAGTACAGGGATTGCTTTGAGGTGTACTAATGAGCAAAATAAGCAAAACTCAAATGGTTAAAGAATACATCTTTAATGAAGCTGAAGCTGGGAGAATAAAGAGCGGCAAACGTCTTCCCAGTTGCCGGGAAGTAGCAGCAAAGCTCTCCGTAAATAAGCTAACTGTTAACAAAGCGTATCATGAGCTTGAAAGTGAACATAAGGTATTTAGTATTCAACGCGGTGGATTTTATTTGGTCGATTGTGGAGAAAAACGGTTGATTGCACCCAAACGGCTTGATTTTATTACCGTAAAACCTGATGAAAAACTAATTCCTTACCGGGAGTTTACTCATGTCATAAATAAAGCTGTCGATTTATACAAAGACAGCTTGTTTGAATATGAATTAACGGCGGGTTTAACAACTTTGCGCAATACACTTATGAATATGTTTCAGCGGGAAGGTATCTACACAACCGCCGACAGGATAGTTATTACTCACGGAGCTCAGCAAGCCATAAATCTCGTGCTTCACGCTGTTTTCCAGAATAACAAAGGTAAATTAATTGTTGAAGTGCCTACCTATGGGCTGGCACTGGAGTATGCAAGTTATCTGGGAATAGATGTTATAGGTATTGAAAGAAAAGAGAATGGCTTTGATTATCATGAACTGGAACTACTGTTTAAGCAAGGTGATATTCTGGCATTTTATGTAATTCCGAGACATCACAATCCGACGGGCTATAGGCTGTCTGAGAGCCACAAGAAAATAATTGCTGAGCTTGCCGGTAAATATAATGTACTTGTTATCGAAGATGACTATTTGGCAGATGTGGGATATAGAAAAGGCTCTATGCCGATTCATTACTATGATATAAAAAAGCAGGTTGTTTATATCCGAAGCTTTTCCAAGACCTTCATGCCTGGACTAAGAATGGGAGCAGCCGTACTGCCCGAATCTATTGTTGAATCAGTTACAAAGCTTAAAAAACTAAGCGATCTTAATACTTCCAGACTGCCGCAGGCGGCGTTGGATATTTTTATAAAATCGGGTATGTATGAAAAACAAGTCAAGAAAGTGCGAAAGTCTTATGAGGCTAAGCTGAACAAGGCAAGGGAAATATTACTGTCGCTGAGTCCGTCAGAACTTAGCTGGCATGTTCCGGAATACGGAATCTTCATCTGGCTGCGGCTGCCGGAGTATGTAAATATAAATACACTGGAAAAAAAGCTTGAAAGCCAAGGAATTCTGATAAAATCAGCAAGGGAGTTTTTTTTGAAACAAGAAATAGTCCAAGAGGACAATGTAAACCATTTAAATTATATAAGGTTATGTATTTCCGGTATTCCAGAAGAAGATATTAGCAGTATAGCTGCTATAGTTTTAACAATTCGTAGTTTTGGTGATGGGCAAGAGACATAGGGATGCATAATTATAAGGCGTTTTTGAGCTTTAACCAATGTAACTTTTGTCAGAACGTAACATTGTTCGTAAATAAAATAGAGCAGACCGAAATGGTCCGCTTATTAACTGAGCTTACATACAAGTATACAGCACTACGTTGTATAATAAAAAAGGGGAATTTTTATGCGATATACAAAAGCTGTTAATAAGAAAATGAGAGAATTATCTAATCAAGCCTATGAGAGAGAATTGCGGCAGGAATTGAAGAAACTGGCAGAGCAATTTAAGCTATGGGAAGATAGTCAAATTGATACTTGGGATTTAGAACAAAAAGTTCATAAATTTCATAATGGAGCGGCAAGAGAACTTTATAAGCGGTATGATATGGTATCTCCTGAAATGATTTTGCCGTATGCGTTGTTTAAGGAAATCATCATGTATGAAGAATTGCCTGAGGAAATTGTCGATGATATGAAAATGCGCGTAAGCATGTTATATGACCATAAGATAGCTGAACAGGAGTATTTTAATGAATCTGAATGATTTTGAGCAATATGTGGACAAAGTAATTGTTTCCCGGGGGCTTCAGTATTATAAAGAAGGACGGGTTGAGTCAGTAGAGGCTGGGCAAGGATATCTTTATATTGCTGCTGTTGCCGGTAATGATGATTATGAAGTTGAGGTTGAGTTGAATGCGGAAGGTGAAATAATCGCAGCCGAGTGTGATTGCCCTTATATTGATGGCCCTTACTGCAAACATATGGTGGCTGTGTTTTTTGCATTGCGTCAGGATGATATAAAGTTCGCGGATGATGAATTTTTCAGTTCAAA
>CAZCEN010000079.1:0-246 GCA_964497205.1 uncultured Sporomusaceae bacterium | reverse complement strand
AAACCAGCTTGAACAGGAATTATCCCGGCAGCCAAAAGAAAAATTGATTAATTTTTTGCTTTCGCTGGCTGAAGATAATTCGATTATTGCCGATCAGATTAGAGCTGAGTTTAGTTCCGGTACTGGCGAAAAAGAAAAATGGATTAAGTTAATGAAGCGGTATATTGAGCAGGCGGAAGATGAGGATGGTTTTATAAACTACCGGAATTGCCATAATGCTGTTGAAGGCGCTTATAAAGTATTGGA
>CAZCEN010000078.1:6962-12570 GCA_964497205.1 uncultured Sporomusaceae bacterium | reverse complement strand
TATGTAATGATCGGTGTAGGCTGTAGCGTAGATCATTGCGGGCTCTTTACCTGTATAGTAAGTAACTGTTGGCCACTCAGCAAAGAGTGGCTTTTTGCAATAGATTCCTATTTAGGATAGAAGCTGAAAAGACTAAAGCAAAAAAGCCGTGTCGAAACAATTATGTTTCAACACAGCTTTTTATTTTTAGAATGTTACTATATTCTAACGTCAATAATCGCTGATACACCAACACCTTGTACGCGGCTAAAGTGAAGGGGATTAGTACTGTTAATAGGTATTAAAGCTTTAACTCTAAACGAATTACCGCTAAAGTTACCCTCTAACTGGAGGACTGCTTTTGTTTGATCTACTAATTCCTGTGCTCCCGTTACCTGAGCAGCTCCTATGTAACCGTTATTGCCGACAGATACAATCGGCACTACTTTGGTGGCGTAGTCGGTACCCGCACCATGCTGTGCGGTCAGCTTATTGATAAAGCTATTAAGCGGGGTTGAAAATTTATCGATAAGGATACCAATTCCACCCACTTTTAAAATATCACCAAAGCCAAATGCTTGCGAAACTGGAACCGCGGTAACTGAAAGCAAGAAAAGCAGCAACGTACCAATCAGAATGTGTTTCTTCATATAAACTCCTCCCTAAGTTAAATTTAGTATTTCTACCATAAATTGATTATTACCGATAGTGACTGAGTAGTCAAACCTTGCCAACTGTCGAAATAGCGTTTTTGCAAGAATTTTGTCCATTTATAGCTGTTAATCAAAGCCGTTCAACGAATAGGATAGGTTGTTACTGATGACGCGGAATTTAGAAAATCTTATCGTTATACTTTTGTAGGAATTTTAAATCTTTTCCAGAAAACAGCTATTAAGTTAATATATATAAACTAGACCAAAAGTCGGAGAGAGGAGGCTTTAACGTGGGAGAACGACCACTAAATGGTGGACAGCTTACAATTTCTGAGGGCGATGAAAAGACGGCATTATATATCAGACAACAGATTGTAGAGTATAATATGCAAAAAGTTCCGCTCAATGGGATTCTGGCAGCAGAGCCCATAATTTTAGTTTTGAAAAATTCAAATGGAAATATTGTTGGGGGAATAAATGCAAGAACCATATGCTATTGGGGTAAGTGCTATGTTGATATATTTTGGATTGCTGAGCAATACCGTGGGACTGGTTATGGGAGCAGTCTGCTGCAAAGAGTGGAAGAAACTGCTTTAGAGCGAGGGTGTACATTAATTCTACTTGATACATATAGTTTTCAGGCACCTGGATTTTATATAAAGAACGGATATGAAGTTTTTGGAGTCATTGATAACTGTCCTCCAGGACATTCGCAATTTTTCTTGAAGAAATCTCTATTGGCTACTAATTATCCTAATAATCAGAAGTCGTGAGTAGAATTGTAAAGGGATTGGTGCTGGAGATAATACTATCTTTTCCTGATGACAAAAGAAATTTAAGTAAGGATAACAAGAAGCTTGATTACAAACATCGTCGGCGGCAAACAGTTTTAACAATTCAAGGAGGTTAAGTTTATGGTAAATCGTAAAGAAAGTAGTAAAGATGTGTCAGGTCCCTCTTTCGCGAGATGCTTATTACCTATAGTTTTCGTGGTACTATACCTAGCGGTGTTTGGAATTGGGAGGGCTTCTGCATCTGCTCCTCAAGTAATAATTACGGATACCAAAAAAGCGGACGTTATGAGTGTCATTGTCCCTGAAATGCTATCTGCTGGTATGACGGTTAAAAACATGAATGATTATAGCGTCACGTTTTCGATGTACAAAGATAATTTTTGGGCTTCCGTGTTTAGCGGATCAAATTCATTTGAAATGCGATTTACATACAACATTGTAGAAATTGGAAACGATACAATGATCACTGCCAACGGACAAGTCGTATCCTTTCCCGGCACGGCAAGGGAGGTAATCTATCCTGCAGATAGAAAAATTGAAGAACAAATACAGGGCGTGTTAAATCGTTTGAAATTTGGATTTGATGGTGGCTATAGGTACGGCTTTGAATATAAGGGGAATAAATCAGAGTGGCAGATAACTTCTGTAACACCTGACTGCAGTTTTGCGAAAGCTGGAATTGTATCTGGTGATAAACTTATTGGTTTAAACGGAAAACCATTAGGTGATATAGACAACAACGAACTAGATCGCATCTTTGCAGAACCGTCAGCTTATTTTACTATCAAACATTCTGACGGCAGAACCAAAACTTATCCTTTATCTAAAAGCTATATTGCCCCAAGATTTAAAAAATCTTTGCGTTCTACGCCTTTAGTACAGTCAACCTAAATAAACCTACCTCTAAAAAGAATAAAACTTAGTTTACGAGAGCTAATCGGAATTTAGAAAATATCCTAATTTTAAAATAGTATGTCGGACAGTAAAAGCCGGGCTGATTATTGTAACACGGAGGTAATAGCATGTGGCAAAAAGGTGACTACACGATTTCAACCGATAAATCCTTATTGGATTTTACTGTAATCCATAATTTTGTAGCAAACGAATCCTACTGGGGTCAAGGTCGAAGTCAAGAACTCATGAGGCGTGCTATAGAAAATTCTACTTTTTGTTTTGGCATATTTCAGGGGAAAAAACAAGTTGGGTTTGCACGTGTAATTAGTGATTTAACTACTTTTGCCTACCTTGCTGACGTATTTGTACTGCGAGACTATCGTGATCAGGGTTTGGGAAAATGGCTGATTCAGACTATAGTAAATCATCCTGATCTTGCAGGGTTAAAACGAATTACGTTATTTACCAAAACACCTTACTTCTACTATGATGCGGGTTTTAACCTTTATACTTCAGCTGATGAATCCAAATTTATGGTGCGTAAAAAGATTTAACGTCAAGCGGCGTTTTAACACTCAGCGTCGATGGGAAATCCCAAATTTTTCAATGTATTGGATACGTTAATCAGCAGATACTATGAGTGTAAAGGGTCTGTAATGGTCGAGCCAAGAGTGGTGTCGGATATCGCATGGGTGTTCGGCATCAGTCGGCCAAAGATTGGCGTCGGATCGAAAGGTTCGGCGTTAGTCGGCGGGAAGATTGGCATGGGTCTTGAAAGGCTGTGCGGTAGCCCAACTGCTGCCGTATGGTCCCAAGGGATTTATGTCAGTCGAGCTAAGACTGCTACGGGTTGTGAACAATACGGGTCGTTTGCAGTCGGGAGATTGCAGGCGGTTCAGTAGCTATCTGTGGTAGTCGAGCAAAGGTTTGCATCGGTTGTGTAATGCTTGTGGGTAGGCGAAAGTCTGCGTATAGGTATGTAATGATCGGTGTAGGCTGTAGCGTAGATCATTGCGGGCTCTTTACCTGTAGAGTCATTTAAAGCCACTCACACCTGAGTGGCTTTTCTATATTAGTCAAGTGTTACGAAATGAGACAAATAAAAACGGCTTGCCTTTTAATAGCAAGCCGCATCGATCAATCAGATATATTAGTTCTTTTTAGAGTTTACCAGCATTCCAATCGCCATAATTACGGCGAAGATGATAAGGTAGAATATAACCGCCTTGCCATGGGAGTAACAGGCAGCAACTACCATGAAGATACAGGCGCATACAGCGAGAACCGGCATGATGATCCGTTTAAAGAAGTTTAGAGAAGTTTCTTTAACCATCATCATTACGAAAATAGGGATGTACATGGCGTAGAGAGTAACGATTGGCAGCTCTGAGCTATCAAAGCTAAATGGTCCAAACCATGGAACAGGAACTAGATTTGCGCCAAAGAAGTACAGCAGCCATGCGCCACACAGCATTAGACCTAAAATAGACGAGTTGGTCGGCATATCAGTGTTTTTGTCGATGACTTTGAATACTTCCGGCTCAGGTCCCAGATCTCTGGCAGCCAAAGCGTAAAATCCACGGGTACAGCCCAGCATTAAACCATTTAAAGTTCCCAGACAGGAGATAACAACAAAGACAAACAGAATGGTGCCGCCGATATTTGAGAATACAGAGGAGAATGCCAGTTTGGCACCGGCTTCGCCGCCTTTCATTATAACGCTGTTTTCGACAGCTCCGGCAAGTCCAGTATAATAAAGAATATAAATTAGAGCTACAAACATAGTTCCGAAGGTAAGTGCCAGAGGAAGATTTCGTTTTGCATTTTCTAATTCTGCGTTAATACTTGTTGCGATAATCCAGCCTTCATAAGCAAAAGCGGTAGCAACAACAGCAGTGAACAGCGGATTGCTGCCAGATACGTCGGCAATAACGCCGCTGGTAAAGTTTTGGACTAAAATACCGTTTTTCAGACCGACAATTGTTCCGATAAGTGCCATCAAAGCCAGCGGAATTAATTTGATTACGGTGGTAGATACCTGGAATTTACCCGCGAGTTTTGGTGATAGCGCATTCAAAGTATAACTTGCCAGCAAGAAGAAGCCGGAGAGTGCCATTGCTTCGCCACCTACGATGTTCCAGCCCATCAATACACAGGTGTATCTTGCAGATACCCATGCAAGTACCGAGGTAAGAGTCGGGTAATAAATGGCTGCGAGGAACCAACCGATGAAATAGCCATACTTACTACCGAGGGTTACTTCAGCGTAGTCTACAACGCCACTAACTTTCTCATACATGGTGGCCATCGTTGCAAACACATAGGCGCAGACAATCATGATTAATCCGCCGATGAACCAGGCTAAGATACCCATAGGAAGATCGCCGCCGGTAGCGGTCAAAACTTTTTCAGCTTTGAAAAATACACCACTACCAATTACAATACCAACCACCATTGCGATAGCGGTCAAGAGACCATACTTTTTCCGAAGTGCGTTTTCCATATTCTCCATAGTTTTCAAATCCTTTATTTTATTTTGTTTCGCCAAAAAAAATATGTCATCTTTTTGGCACATTGCTTTAAGCGTACCATAGAATCGTAAAAAAATAAATGTATTTAATGAAAAAACATTGTAAAATGCTGTAAGGGAAGGAACGTTATAAAGTTAAGATTATAACTATTATTTCGGAAAAAGAGAGGAAAAATACTGCGCAGTAGGTTTGATACTATGCACAGTATTTTATAAAAGATAATGTAACGTTATGTTTTCCCTTTGGGGCACGGACATTTTTGAATTGAACCTCCTATTCTTTTGATTTAAACGATTGTTCATGGTACAGGCTGCATCCAATACATCGTTGCTACAGAAACTAATAATATATTTTTGGCTTGTACGATTTAATAATATTACAAGTTTACAAATTAGTCTACATATAAAGATTGCAATTACATTGGGGATTTATAAAAAACTATCCAATTTGGCGAAATTTGTGGTAAAATGTTGAAGGTTATTATTTAATTAGAAGAATGTTATGTTTTAATAGAAGGAGGAACAATGCGAAAAATAGTTGCAGCATTATCCATGGGTCTTATACTTACAGGTGCCACCGCTTATGCTTCCCCTGCAGCAGAATTTGAAAAAGGCGCTGTTGTATTAGAAGTTGGCGGTGCTTTTAATTCCAAGGTCAAAGGCCAGGGATATATGAAGCTTGATGCCGACGGCGATTCCGGCTACAAATATTCGGTAACAGCAGGGTTAAGCGATAAGTTTGCTTTACAATATAAACA
>CAZCEN010000078.1:0-6862 GCA_964497205.1 uncultured Sporomusaceae bacterium | reverse complement strand
ACAAATATTCGGTAACAGCAGGGTTAAGCGATAAGTTTGCTTTACAATATAAACAAGGTGACTTCAAATCAATAGATAAGACAGTAGGTTCACTAACTACCTACGCCGAGGCTGAACCAACAGACATTCATCTGTTATACAAGATAAACCCGAACCTGGTTTTAACTACCGGCTATGAACATACTAAAATCTCTTATGGTCGGTTTGTTGAATCTGCCACTCGTTCAGCTTTTCATATTGGCTTAACCGGTACGCACAAAATAGACGATAAAACCACTTTATTTGCGACAATACTGACTGGCAAAGACGTGGAATTTAAAGAAGCGGGAGTAAGCTATAAACTGTCTCCGAGAAGTGCATTTACTGTTTCTTACGCCGAACGGAAGGTAAAGGATATGGATCTGAAGATAACTGGTGTACCGCAGACTAGTAAAGTAGATTATACAATGACAGGCATTACGTGCATGTTAGCTACCAAAATTTAAAACGTAAGTCCGGCAGCCCGAATTGCCGGGCTTGTTTTTCTTCAATTATCTATACGAAACTACTATCATAGTAAAAATTCGAGGTGAAGTTATGAAAATTGCGATACTCGTTAGGGAAGAAACTATGCAGCGTTGTACAGGCAAGGGCTGCCTTAACGCTTTTTTTCAGAGAAAGGAATCTTTTGCTGGATATCAAGATGAGATTGAGCTTGTTACCTTTACTCATGCTGGTGGCGATATCGACCATAAAATTGAAATGATGCGTAAAAATGGAGTTGATGTAGTACATTTGTCATCCTGTATGCGGGCGAAGGCGGCCAATTATGAAAGCCTTGCGAAACGTCTTGCAGAATACTTCGATGTTGTTGGCTATACCCATGGATCAGAGGAAGGTAAGGAACGAGCGGCAATAATTATAAAAAGAGAGTGTTAGTCTGCGATGGGGGTGGCTAATCCCCAACAAAACAAAACCGGCAATCATCTTTGAAGAAGATGCGGCCGGTTTTTTAATTACCGTCTTTTATTTAATTTACATTTCTTCCTATTCTAGAGATAGTGTGGCGTTCTATGGGTTAACACTTCGTGACCGTTATCTGTTACAAGTACCATATCTTCAATATTGAAACCACCAACTTCTCTTATATAGAAGGGAACTTCTACACATAGAATCATCCCGGGTTCAAGAAGACGGGTATTGGTTGCGGAGATAACCGGCTCCTCTGTTGTGGATGGGCCCATACTTATACTATGTCCTAAATGCCCGCGCTCATAGCACCGCAGGTGTTCTTTTACGTAGTTATAGCCGGTTGAAAAAATTTCATTTATGGGAACTCCGGGTTTGATTTGATTTATCGCCAGGCGCTGAGCCTCATAGAGTCTGTCTTTTAAGTCCAACAGTATTTTATTGGCTTTACCCAAAATCCAGGCTCGGGACATATCGGTCGTATAAAAATTAAATTCGCAATTTACGCCGCCATCAAATTTGATGATATCGCCGGGGACGATGATTCGATCGGTAGGCAGAGAAAGCCTGCCGGCATTCGGGCCTGTTAAAAAACCCGACCAAGCGCTGGGAACGCAAATACCTGACGCCATTACCTGCTGGCGATAAAGGGTGATGAGTTCTGTTTCAGATACTCCTGCTTTAACATACTTGCTGGCGTGAGCAAGCGCTTCGTCGGCGATTCGGGTGATATTCCGGAATATCTCAATTTCTTCCGCGGTTTTGACACTTCTAGCCTCAATAAATAGAGGGGAAATGTTGATGAAGTCTGCATCTGGCAGTTTCGCAGACAATAGCTTGAAATAGTTAAAGGGAATGAAGTCCAGCTCTATCCCGATCCGCTTATTTGCTAATCCGGTTTCCCGCAGGGAGTCGGCAATGACTTGGAGTGAACCGGTAAAACTTTTAAATGCTTTTTGACCTTGGCCGCACTGGTTTGTAACAACTTCGTCCCAACTCTTTGTTCCCACCCATGTATCATATTTTTTAATGACACAGTTTATTTTTTCTTGGAACGCCTTAACTTCAAAATCCATGCCGATGACCTGCGTTGTTGTATTGCTATCGGCCGTAACAATGGCTGCCGCGACGCCGGGGCAGCGGGAAACGGTTAGTTGATGGCATGCTGCGCCGGTAATGTAGTGAAAGTTTTCAGGGGATAATACTAAGACTGCATCAACTTCATACTTGGGCATTAGTGCTTTAATCTTGTGCTGTTTTGATTTCATATCACAAATCCCTTTCGTCAAAATGAAGCTTGATTTAAATTTGCTGAGCGTGCTGGTTAATAGCACGCTCAGTATCTATATAAATGTGATACAGGTTTAGTGAATTGGATAGTGGATAGGCGCGTCAGGACCAAGCGGGAGATTTAACATATACCAAACAATGAGAAGCGCCGTCCAGCCGATCAGGAACGCCAGCGAGTATGGCAGCATAGTTGATACAAGTGTGCCAATACCGGCTTTTTTATCATATTTTTCACAGAAAGCCACAATCAATGGAAAAAACGGCATGAGAGGCGATATTACGTTAGAGGTGGAATCGCCAATCCGGTAGGCCATCTGAGTGAGCTCAGGCGAAAGGCCGATATGCATAAACATCGGAACAAAAATAGGCGCCATAATAGCCCATTTTGCTGTGTCAACAGCAAAGACAATGTCGACAAGGGCGGTAAAGACAATGAATACCAGGATTAGCGGGACGCCGACAAAACCAGTGGATTTGAGGAAGTTAGCGCCGCTTACCGAGATAATGGTCCCGAGATTAGAGTAATTAAAGTAGGCAACAAATTGAGCGGCAAAGAACAAGAGTACCATAAAACCTGATAGCTTGGATATCGAGTTTGACATCATGGCGACGGCTTCCTTATCATTCTTGATGACTTTGGCGCCGATACCATAAAGCAGGCCGGGGATAAGGAAGAATAACATCATAAAGAAAATAATGCCGCTCATGAAAGGAGACTGTAGAACTGCTCCGGTAGCAGGATTTCTAAGGACAGCTCCCTCGGGTACAACAAGTGCGGCTACAATGACCAGATAAATAAGAGCGCCCCAGACGGCAAATTTAATGCCGCGCTTTTCATCCGCGGTAATGTCGTTAACAGTAGCTGTTTCTTCAGATTGGTAAGGTCCCAGGGCTGGTTCAACAATTTTTTCAGTTACCCAAGTTCCGATTGTAATAATAAGAAGCGAGGAAGCAGCAGTGAAGTACCAGTTGGCTGTGGGCAGAACCGGGTAAGCAGGGTTGATAATTTTGGCAGCCTCCGCTGTCATTCCTGCCAAGGCCGGATCAGCGGTAGCCAAGACGATATTTGCGCTCCAGCCTCCGGCGACACCGGCAAATGCAGTTGCCAGACCGGCAATAGGATGTCTTCCCAAACTCATAAACAGGATTGCGCCGAGCGGTATAAGTACGACATAACCTGTTGAAGAAGCCATGTGAGACATAATACCCAAGAAAATCAAAACAGGTGTTACTAACTTACGCGGAGTAACCTGAGCCAGTTTCTTGAGTAAAACACCAATAAAACCGGTGCCCTCCGCAACACCGACACCCAAAATCGCTACAAAAACAGGGCCTAATGCCACAAAGCCGGTAAAGTTAGGGATTACCGTCGATACCATAAACCGGATGCCGTCTGGTGACAGCAGGCTTACCGCATGTACCTGTTTTTGTACCATGGCTTTTTTCGCAGCATCGTAGGTGTCAAAGGAAACTGATAGACCAAGATTTGCGCAGATGTGAGACGCAATAATAACAATGATGGCAAACAGGATAAATAAAACTGCGGGGTCAGGCATCGCGTTGCCGGATTTCTCGATTCTGTCAAGCATACGAAGAATCAAGGTTTCCTTTAATGTTCTTTTTGGGGGGACTGTGGGTGCCGACATTTTCTGTTAACCTCCTATGTTTTTTATTTGAACTGGTTGTTAAATGGCTATCCTTCCGTAGATCGCCGGTATGCCGTAATGGTTTGGCGGATAGATGGCACCGGGCGGTGAGGTAAGGATATTGTCACACATAAATGTATGCAAATTTGGTGCCAAGGGCTAACGCAGCAATTTCCTGGGGCTGATGACGTTTTTCTCAAAATAAACGATAATTAAGTGATAAAATTGATAAGTGTGATAAATATGATAAATGTGGTAAGATTAAACCAGAAATGTTGTGGAAAATTTTAAAATATAATTGTCAATATGTAAAGATCGAGGATACATACAAGTCGGAAAGCTGGGAAAGGGGATCATGCAAGTGACAAGACTTCGTTTGATTCAAGCAACGGCGCAACAGGTATCGGATGCGATTTATAGTGCCTTTGGCATTGATGCTACAGTTGTTGACGAAGACCTATGCCGTATCGCTGGTACAGGTCAGTATAAGACGAAGGTTGGCCAGAAGATTAGCGGTGATAAAACCATGTATCGGGATGTTTTATACAACGCTAAAGAATATATAATTCCGGATGTCAAGAAAAGCCATGAGTGCCAGAGATGCGATAAATTTACTGTTTGCCCTACACGAGCTCAGCTCTGCTGTCCAATCCTATCAGGCAATGAGGTGATAGGAGTATTGGCACTTATTGCCTTTTCTTCGGAGCAGCAAAAGGAGATAACAGACAAGGGTCAGCAACTGATGAATTTTATTCGAAAAATGGCAGATCTCATGTCCTCAAAAGTGGCCGAGCAGGAAAGTGTAAAGCGCCTAATTGTTTTGAAAAAGCAACTGGAGACTGTAATCAATTTCATCGCTGAAGGCGTATTGGCCGTCGATCAAACAGGCATTATTATCAGTATCAATTTTACGGCCGAGAAGATGCTGCACGTTAGAGCAAGCGATATACTTGGGTTTCATATTAACGAAGTATTGCCGGGGTCACCGGTTACAGAGGTGCTTCGTAACGGCGTGGGCTTCATTGACAGGGAAATCAGTATTTGGCATAAGGGTCGCCACCATCATTATCTATTCAGCGCCAAACCAATGACGGTAGATGGCATAGTACAAGGTGTCGTGGCTAGTTTTCGAAATGTAAATCTTATAGGCAATGCTGCAGCCGTTACTTCGCGGGTTACAATGGAAGACATCCGTGGGAGCAGTAAATCCATTTTGGCAGTAAAATTCGAGGTAAAGAAAGCCTCGGAAAGTATGGCTACGGTACTTGTCATGGGAGAAAGTGGAACAGGCAAGGAAGTGTTGGCCAGGGCGATTCACTTCGAAGGTGAAAGAGCGGCTCAGCCATTCATAGCTGTCAATTGTGCTGCTATCCCTGATAATTTGATAGAAAGTGAATTGTTTGGCTATGACGAAGGTTCCTTTACCGGGGCGCGAAAAGGAGGTAAGCCTGGTAAATTTGAGATGGCCAACGGGGGAACATTATTTTTGGATGAAATAGGTGATATGCCTTTGGCACTGCAGGCTAAATTACTGCGGGTGCTGCAGGAAAAAGTGATTGAACGGCTCGGGTCAACCCGTCGCGTGCCGCTTGATATTCGTATTATTGCCGCTACCAATCGTGATTTGGAATACATGGTGCAGCAGGGTAAGTTTCGTGAAGACTTATACTACCGGCTCAGCGTTTTTCCTATCATACTGCCGCCGCTGCGTGACCGACGCGATGATATTACGGAGCTGGTCGCTTTCTTTTGTCGAAAGCATGCAAATTTTTACGGTAAAAAGGTGAAAGATATTTCGCCAGTGGCTAAAAAAATGCTGCTTACATACAACTGGCCGGGCAATGTCCGGGAACTGGAAAATGCTATGGAACGGGCGGTTATCCGGATGACAGGCGATGTAGTTCAAGTTGAAGATTTACCAACCAAGATTGTCATTCATAAGCATTCGGCGCCTGTTACCGATGAATATGCCTCAATCAAACTGGCTTTGAAAAGGTTTGAAAATACGGTAGAAGGCAAGAAACAGGCTGCAGAAAGTTTGGGAATTGGAATTGCCACCTTGTACCGAAAAATCCGTAAATATAATTTGTAGAGAAAAACTAACCGGGCTGAAAGACCAGGATATTTTTGACTCTAATTCTCTGTCTTCTGAAATGGCACTAATCTTGCATAAGATGTAAGCAGAGTACTCAGTATAACGCAACTATAGGAAGGGGATATAAGATGAAGATTAATGCAGTGTGGGAAGGGCAACACAAATTTTTAGCAACTGGAGAAACTGGCTTTAGTGTGTTGATGGACACTGGTGTGACCGACGGCGGTGAGGGCAAGGGACCTAAACCTTTAGAACTTCCGCTAATGGGTCTTGCCGGCTGCAGCGGTGTTGATGTTGTAGCAATTCTGAAAAAGATGAGGGAACCAATGAAGTCGCTCAAAATTGAAATCGACTCTGAGCGTAATCCCACTGAACCGAAAAGGTTTACGTCGATACGGCTGCTATTCCAGGTCGAGGGGGAAGTAAAACCGACCAGTTTGGAAAAAGCGATCAGCCTTAGCCTGGAAAAGTATTGCTCGGTCTCAAACAGTCTCAATGCCAAGATCACTTATGCCTATGAAGTCAACGGCCAGCGCTATCCGCAAGAAGGATACCTTGACTAGAAACAAAACCGGTGTTTGCCAAAGTAAAAGCTTTAAATGTAAAAAAACTACTCTGCCAACAACGGGGTAGTTTTTTACACTGTATGTCCTTGTAGAAGATACATAAGTAATATTCTTAATTTGTATAAAATTTTTTAAATTTTCAAACCCCCACTTGCTTGCTAAAAAATACCAAATTAGTGCAGTTTTAAGGCTTAAAATAGTTGAAAACCATCGATAGTCTTCCACTTTTAAGTAGATTTTTACGATAGTTTTAATTTTTTGTGGTTTATTGTCCGCATGACAAAAACAGCAAGCAGGAATTTGTGGTAAAATATAGA
>CAZCEN010000077.1:5064-12683 GCA_964497205.1 uncultured Sporomusaceae bacterium | reverse complement strand
CTGGTGTTGTCACTGGCTGGAGCAGTAGTTTTTGCAGCCCCGAAAGGTGATTTTGGACCAGGGGGGTTCTGTCCGCCTGCCGGCCCTAATGGTCAGCAGATTACATTAAATGATGAGCAAAAGGCACAGTTTGCTGCTTGGCACCAAGAAAGAGTTGAACAGGAAAAACAAGTTCTGAAAAAACAAGTGGAGTGGGGCTGGATAACCCAAGAGCAGGCCGACCAGCGGATAGCTTTTATGGAACAGCGTCAAAAGCAGGTTACTTTGACAGATGAGCAAAAGGCACAGTTTGCAACCTGGCATCAGGAAAGAATCGAACAGGAAAAACAAGTTCTGAAAAAACAAGTGGAATGGGGCTGGATAACCCAGGAGCAGGCCGACAAACGGATAGCCTTTATGGAACAGCACCAAAAAGATGGAAACTTTGGTATGGGAATGGGTCATGGGCATCATGGTAAAGGTATGGGGATGGGAATGGGACCCCGAAACGGTGAATGCCCTAACTTCGCCCCTGCCGGACAAAACCAATAATTGACTTATAAACAGCCTGCCGCCGAGTATTGCGGCAGGCTGTTTACTCTGTTTTTTTCTATAAGCTAACTTTCGCCTGAATAAGAGGCAATGTGGCTTTTGGCATTCGTCAAATTTCTGCGAAAGTCTAACAATGACAAACTCTCCGGCAGATAATTACGATTTTTGATATAATAATTATGAATAAAACTTGTATTATACATGAGAGGAAGATAGGCAATGCCGGAATTTATAATCCAGATTGATTTTACGGACCGCCCGGGATTAGGATATGAAATATTTAAAATTACCGAAAACAATGGCATTGATAAAATAGCCATGGAGGTACTTCCTAAACATGGGATGGTTATTCAGTTTCAGTGTGCTTTGGCTGAGCAGGTTCAAAAGTTAGTGGCAGACCTAAAGGCATTGAATAATATTACCGCAGTTACCTTTCGCAATCAAATGCCCTATCAGGAAAAGGAGCATGAATTAAGAACCATTCTTGACTCTGTTAGCGAAGGGGTACTTGCTATCGATAAAGAAGGGAAGATATCGCATATTAACGAAGTTGCCTGCAACATATTTAATTGCCGTCCGGAAGAGGTCAAAGGTCTAGGTGTGGAAAAAGTGTTGGGTGAAAATACACCGGTTCTTGAAACACTAAGGCTTGGTAATGCATGCCGATTGAAAGAACGAAAGATAAGGAAAGATGGCAAAACTATACAATTTCTTACAAGCAGTGTCCCGGTTAAGAATGATCAAGGGCGGATCATCGGGGCCGTATCTACCATCCAAGATTTTTATCAAGTAGAAAAAGTAATTCTGCAGGCGGATAAGAGACGACAGTTAATTACTTTTGATGATATTGTGCATCAAAGCCGCCAAATGACTCAGCTCATAACCGCTGCGCGTACGGTAGCCAAGAGCGCTTCAACTGTATTATTACGCGGAGAAAGCGGTACAGGCAAAGAACTGTTTGCAACTGCTATTCACACAAACAGTCTAAGGTGTCGCAATCAATTTATTGCAATCAATTGCACGGCATTAACAGATACGCTTTTGGAAAGTGAGCTGTTTGGCTATGAAGAAGGCGCTTTTACGGGCGCTGCTAAAGGCGGGAAGCAAGGTTTGTTTGAACAGGCTAACGGGGGAACGCTATTTTTAGACGAAGTAGGTGATATCTCACCGCGCCTGCAAGTTCAGCTGCTGCGTGTGCTGCAAGAGGGGACAATCCGGCGGGTGGGAGGAAATAAGGAGATTGCGGTAGATGTACGCATAATAGCCGCTACCCATCGCAATTTGGAAGAAATGATTTCTAGCGGTCAATTCCGGGAGGATTTATATTACCGCCTTAATGTTATTCCTTTGAGAATTTTGCCGCTGCGGGAAAGAAAAGAGGATATTCCTTTGCTTGCCCAGCACTTAATCCGGAAAATTTGTAAAAAGTTAAATAAACCCGAGGTTTATTTAAGCAAAGAAAGTCTGGAACTGTTTATGGTGCAAGATTGGCCGGGCAATGTCCGGCAATTAGAAAATACCCTGGAACGGTTAATTAATTTGACGGATGCCGCGGAAATCCAGCCTGAGCATATTTTTGCCTGGACAGATATAACAAATGTGAATAATAGCCTTAAAACTACTTTAGGCAAACAGCAAACATTTCAGGTGGAAATTCCGCTTGAGGGTGAATGGCCGCAACTAAAGGATATTGTAGCCAGTGTTGAAAAAGAAGTGATTTCACGGGTTTTAAAGAAATATCCGTCATCCCGGCAGGCCGGACAAGTGTTAGGGGTTTCAAATACCACGATATTAAATAAAATCCATGCGTACAAAATTTAATCAAAGTAGAGTTAGCTTCAGGTGAGTTTTTTCGCTGCTGGCATATAAATTGCATATGTTGAATTATCAGAGTTTTTTATTTATTGCCAAAAATGCGAAAGGAGCGAAAAAATGAATTCAGAAAACAATGGCATGCATCGAGGATTAAAAAATCGTCATATCCAAATGATTGCTCTTGGTGGAGCAATCGGCACAGGCCTATTCTATGGTTCGGCTCAAACAATTCAATTAGTAGGGCCGGCAATTACGCTCTCGTATCTTATCGGCGGAACAGTAATCTTTTTCATTATGAGAATGCTTGGCGAAATGTCGGTGGACGAGCCTGTTTCCGGTTCCTTCAGTCATTTTGCTTACAAGTACTGGGGGGAGTTTCCGGGGTTCTTGTCCGGCTGGAACTATTGGTTTAATTACATTATTGTCAGCATGGCTGAACTAACTGCAGTAGGTATTTATATTAATTATTGGTGGCCGGAAGTGCCTCACTGGGTATCGGCCTTAGTGTGTCTGGTGGTAATAACGTTGTTAAATTTAATCGAAGTTAAGATGTATGGGGAACTTGAGTTCTGGTTTGCTATCATTAAAGTAGCCGCTATTGTTGGTATGATCGTTTTTGGGCTTTTGATGATCTTTACAGGTATAGGTTTAGGCGGCCACGCTGTTGGTTTCGATAATCTTTGGGTCCATGGCGGGTTTATGCCTAACGGAGTATGGGGGCTGTTGCTTTCCTTGGTTATTGTCATGTTTTCTTTCGGGGGGATTGAACTAATTGGGATTACTGCCGGCGAAGCCGACAATCCTAAAAAGTCAATTGCTCAGGCGATTAATCAGGTAATCTGGCGGATTCTCATCTTCTATGTCGGAGCCTTAACCGTATTAATGATTATTTATCCCTGGAACAAAGTGGGCTTAGAGGGAAGTCCGTTTGTGCAGATTTTTTCAAAAATGGGTATTTCGTCAGCCGCTACTATCCTGAATATAGTAGTTCTTACGGCTGCTTTATCAGTTTATAATAGCGGTATTTATAGCAATGCCCGCATGCTGTATGGGTTGGCACAGCAAGGAAACGCGCCTAAGTTGTTTGCCAAGTTAAATACTAAGGGTGTTCCGGTTACGAGCGTTCTAGCCTCTTCGGCCTGTACGCTGGTTGCCGTGGTATTAAATTATTTGCTGCCGGGAAAAGTGTTCATGTATTTAATTTCGGTTGCAATTTTAGCGGCCATTATTAACTGGGCTATGATTATTATTGCCAACCTCAAATTTCGCGCCGTCAAAGGTGCTGATGCGGCAAAATTGGACTTTAAAGTCCCGCTGTATCCGTTTTCAAATTATGTTTGTTTAGGTTTCTTAGCGATGATTATTCTCTTAATGCTGCAAATCGAAGACATGAAATTGTCAGTATATATTATGCCGTTGTGGCTGGTCATTTTATGGATTGGATTTAAGCTTAAGCAAAGATATTTACCTTCAAATATCAGTAACAGCATAGGTAAGTGAGTTATTTTGACAAGTTTTCTTATCACAACGATAAGAAAACTTGTCAATTTTTTTTATCAGGAGTTTAAAAATGTCTGTTTATGATGCATTTATTTGTTTGGCACAATACTTGCTTACTTTAAATATATATAAGAAAATAACTATAATTTTAAAATGGGGGAATTCATTATGGCAATTAAGTATATTCCGGAACCTTTTAGAATTAAGATGGTAGAACCAATCAAAATGCTTACCCGCGAGGAACGGGAACAAAAAATCAAAGAAGCGAAATACAATTTATTCAATCTTGCTGGACAAGATGTTTATATTGATCTGTTGACAGACTCGGGAACCAATGCCATGTCTGACCAAATGTGGGCAGGCGTTATGCGGGGCGATGAGGCGTATGCCGGTTCAAGCAGCTATTACAAGCTGGTTGAAGCAGGTAAAGATATTTTTAATTATGGCTTTATCCAGCCTGTTCATCAGGGGCGTGCTGCTGAAAAAGTTCTTTTTGGGACAATGCTGGAAAAAGGAAAGGTCGCCATTTCCAATATGTTCTTTGACACTACCAGGGCTCACGTTGAACTGTGCGGGGCACGGGCTATCGACTGTGTTGTGGACGAAGCAAAAGATCCTACGAAAAGAGCTCCCTTCAAAGGCAATATGAATGTTGAAAAAATGGAGAAAATTATTTTGGAACACGGCCCGGAAAATGTTGGGCTTGTTGTTATGACCATTACCAATAACTCTGCCGGCGGCCAACCGGTTTCTGTACAGAATGTTCGCGACGTAGCGGCTGTTTGTAAGAAATATAATATTCCTCTTAATATTGATGCCGCCCGTTATGCCGAGAATGCCTATTTCATTAAACAGCGTGAAGAAGAGTTTAAGAACAAGTCTATTAAAGAAATCATCAGAGCCATGTTTGATTGCGGAGATATGTTTACTATGTCTGCCAAGAAAGATACCATCGTAAATATGGGTGGATTAATCGGCGTTAAGGATGCAAATTCTCCGCTGATTCTGCCAATCAAGGCCCGGTGTATCTCTTTTGAGGGCTTCACAACCTATGGCGGCCTTTCCGGGCGTGATTTGGAAGCGTTGGCCATTGGTCTTTACGAAGGTCTGAATGAAGATTACTTAAAATATCGTATCGGTCAGATGGAATACTTGGCAGCCAGATTGGATGATGCAGGTATTGCTTACCAGGCTCCGGTTGGCGGACACGGCGTATTCGTAGACGCCAAGGCCATGTTCCCGCAGCTTCCTTACAATGAGTTTCCGGGTCAAGTTCTTGCTATTGAGTTGTATAAGGAAGCCGGCATTCGTACCTGTGATATCGGCTCATATATGCTAGGCAATGATCCAGACACCAAAGAGCAGCTTAAGGCGGACTTTGAGTTCACCCGCTTTGCTATTCCACGCCGTGTATATACTCAGGCTCATATTGATATTATGGCTGACGCCCTTATCGCCATCAAAGAAAGAGCACATGAGATTAAACATGGTTACAAAATTACCTGGGAACCGCCAATTCTTCGCCACTTCCAGGCTCATCTTGCACCTATTGAAAAATAAGCATCCGTATGGTTGTGAATTACACAGGACTGACATCGTTTTTATACGGTGTCAGTCCTTCGCATTTTCTCCTTTCAAGTAGGGAGTTTTTCGCTGTGTTTGCCTGGCTATGTTTTCTTCCCACTCTGGCTATGATATGCTTAAAGAGAGGTGATAACTTTGACCGGAAAAAGCGTACTTATTGTAGATGATGAACAGTCTATTAGGGAGCTGCTGGCTCTTTATCTGACTAGAGAAGGATTCGCGGTAGTAGAAGCAGCTGACGGAGCACAGGCGTTGATTAAACATCAGGAAAAGAAGCCTGATCTTATTTTATTAGATATTATGATGCCGGTACTGGATGGTTTGGAAGTATGCCGCCAAATCCGGAAATTTTCAGAGATACCTATCATTATGCTGACTTCCCGGGCGGAAGATGATGACCGTATTTTGGGGCTTGATATCGGGGCGGACGATTATGTAACAAAGCCGTTTAATCCCCGGGAGGTTGTTGCACGGGTTAAAGCGGTCTTACGCCGCCAATCGTTTCCGAAAGAAAAACCGGCGGAGGCATTGAGCTATCCCAATCTGTTAATTGATATGGCTAAACATACCGTAATTGCCTTTGGGGAGGAAGTTGCGTTAGCCAATAAAGAAATGGAGCTGTTGTGGCATTTAGCTTCACATCCCGGTGTTGCCGTATCGCGGGAACAATTGCTGGAGAGCGTCTGGGATTATAGTTATTGCGGCGACACTCGTACCGTCGATACTCATATCAAACGGATTCGCAAGAAGCTGGGGATTCCCGCTGATTCCCCCTGGGATATCAAGACTGTGTGGGGAATTGGCTATAAGTTTGAGGTGAAACCGTGAGATTATCGCTAAAGCATAAATTACTGGGCAGTTTTATTATTGTTGTAGCTTTGGTATTGGCCAGTGTGTCTGCCGGTGTTTCTGTGCTTATCAGGGATTACTTTATTGCCACAAAACAGCGGGAGTTTACCGATAAAGCGTTTGAGACCGCGCGGGTCGTAGAAAGCTATTATGCCGGGCAGATTAATTTTGGTCAGCTTGCCGGTTTTATTAATAGTATTGACCGTTTGCTCGGTGCCAGGGTTTGGGTACTGGATGCTTCTGAAAACTTGATTGCAGCCTCTGAGGAGCAGCAGCCTATGCCGCCTGCCGGCCGCCCACCCCGGGCAGGGATGATGAAAAAAAGCCCCTTAGGGCCGCCGGCGGGAGATAACCCCGCGGAGATGCATCACGGTATGCACAACGGCAATAGGATGATGCAGCGTGGGATGAGCGGAGAAATAGCGGCCCCAAGCAGCCCGGAGCCGCCGCAGCCTGTGCGGAATCTAACAGATATTCGTGGCTTGGATATTATCAAACAGCAGGTGGAAAATACCGGAGAAACAGCCTGGGCTAAAACCTTTTATCATCCATACTATGAAGAGAACATGCTGGTGGTCGGGGTTCCCGTTAAACCAAGCGGTAACATGCAGGGAACCGTACTGATACATGCCCCCTTAGCGGGCTTTGAAAGCTTCTTAAACCGGATTTATTGGTATATCGCGGCCTCAGGCGCAGTAGTTGTACTTATTACTATATTCATCGTCAATTATTTGGCAACAGGTATTATACGACCCTTAAAATCTATGCAGGCAGTAGCTTCGTCTATGGCCGATGGGGACTATTCCGTTCACGCCAAGGTAGAAACCAACGATGAAGTAGGTGAATTGAGCCGGTCTCTTAATTCGTTAGCCGAAGCCCTGCGCGCGTTTGTGAGTAAAACCGAAAAAACCGATAAGCTTAGGCGGGATTTCGTGGCCAATGTGTCTCATGAACTGAGAACACCGTTAACGATTATGCGCGGGTACAACGAAGCGCTTCTGGACGGTACGGTGGATAATCCGGAGCTGGCAGTCAAATATCATCAGATTATGCGGGATGAGGCTATACGTCTGGAAAAGCTTATTGCCGAGTTGTTGGACCTAAGCCAGTTGGAAGCGCGTACGCTGACACTGGAAACCCAACCGATTGCCTTACCGGAGATTGTTGATAACATTGCGACTTTATTTAGACAGCGCAGCTTGGACAAAGGAATTAACCTTGTCACTACTATTGCCGAAGGCGTACCTGATATCTATGGGAATGGTGATCGTTTGGCACAGCTTGTTGTCATTTTACTGGATAATGCTCTTAAATTTACTCCGGCCGGTGGGACGGTTACC
>CAZCEN010000077.1:4655-5054 GCA_964497205.1 uncultured Sporomusaceae bacterium | reverse complement strand
TAGGAGTAACGGCAGAAACAGGCGTGGTAACACTGATGGTCGCCGATACGGGAGCAGGTATTCCCGACGAAGACTTATCGTATGTATGGGAACGGTTCTACAAAGGCGATAAGGCACATACCCGGACCGATGGCGGCACAGGATTGGGCTTAGCTATTGCAAAAGAAATAATACATTTTCATAGTGCTATACCTGAAGTGAAAAGCGCAGTAGGGCAGGGAACAATATTTACGATCAAGTTTCCGGTAAAGTCCGTTTGATACAGGACCGTTATTTTTCAAATTCATCATCCTTCAGATCAATATAGATTTTGCCGGAAGGAGTGATAATAGCAAGATTTACCTCCGCAACTGTTGGTATTGAGCGTTTTTTTAGTTCGTTTTGAAGCCATTCACGGGT
>CAZCEN010000077.1:2781-4645 GCA_964497205.1 uncultured Sporomusaceae bacterium | reverse complement strand
GCTGTGTCAATAATCTGCCCGTCAATAATGAGCTCTTTGCCGGTATAGTGCATCACTGCTGGGACGGATGCCTGGAGATCTGACTTTTTTAAAATGCTCAGTTCTCCATTGGCCTCCAGGATGCCAATTTGTATTTCCGACGGATCAAAGATATTTTTAATCCTCAGTTGAGCCAAAAGGTCGTTGACAGTATAGTAGGTCTTGGCTAAATTATTTTCCAGTACCTGGCCATTATGGATTACCATTACCGGTTCGCCTTCGAGAAACTTACGGGCAGGCAGGCTTTTTAAACTAAGGAAATTGCTTAACATAACTAAACCGGCCCATACGGCTAAAGTAATCAGGCCTGTGACAAGGTTTACAATAGGGGTTATTAGGGTAGAAACAGCCAGCGTACCCAGGGTAATTGTACTGATAAAATCAAATAAAGTGATTTCGGCAAGCTGCTTCCGGCCAAAGGTACGGGTTAATAAGAGCAATAGAAAGAAGGACAAGGCTGTTCTAAGTGCATATTCGGTTGCTTCTGACATGGCTGCCCCCTTTATAGTAACAAGTTTGTTAGCGTTAGGGCGCTTGGTTCAAATGGTACTATTATATGATGAGCAAAAGGGTACTTTTTATTAGTGGGAAAATTGGGATAAGTTGCGGACAATATCTAGAGATTGTCTTATACTGTCTTGCCAAAATAAGGAAAGTATGTTATTATTTTAACAAATACAGCCAAGAAGGCTGTGAAGGTGCAGTTTTTGAAAAGACAATAAAATAATGACAGAATAGGAAACCACGAAGGTATATGGTTATGAATTGACCATATGTTTTTGTGGTTTTATTTTGTCCCCGCAAATTTCTTATTCATACTTTAACAGGAAGTATAGCTTTTTCAGATGGAAAAGGGCAACTAACCAGCAGGTAAAGCTAACAAAACCAAGGGCTATTTTATCGAAAGGGAGGTTGAGTGATGGAACTGTTTACAAACAGCATTGAACTTTTCAAAAAAGGTGGACTTGTTATGTATCCTCTGTTGCTTTGTTCGCTCATAGTAATGACAATTGCTGTTGAACGGTTTTTAATTTACCGCAAGTCGGCGACAGACACAAACCAACTGCTAACAGAATTGACTCCCCGGCTGGAAAAAAGGGATTGGCAGGGCGCACAACGGGTATGTGAAGGTGCCTCAGGTGTTACGGCACAAATGCTGGCCCGTGGTTTGGCTAATATAAGTTTTGATGCCTGTGATTTAGAGAGCGCGATGACCAACGCTGCTTCGCAGTCTGCTGCCAGACTGCGGGAACGGCTGGGGTATCTTGATGCGATTGTTACCATGGCGCCGCTGTTAGGCTTACTGGGGACGGTTATCGGTATGATCTCTTCCTTCAGTATCATGACAATCCAGTCCGGCCAGCCGCACGCCATTACCGGCGGTGTAGGCGAAGCACTAGTAGCTACAGCCACCGGGCTGTGTGTAGCTGTACTCGCTCTCATTGTCCACACCTATTTCAGTCACTGGCTGGATACTATCGTTACTGACATGGAGCAATGCGGTTCCTTGTTAGTTGAAGCTAAGAGACGGAGTGACCGCCGTGAAACTGCGTAATATGAGGGTTGAGCGCCAGCCCAAACTCATGATTATTCCGATGATTGATATTATCTTTTTCCTATTGGTCTTTTTTATGATGAGTACATTATATATGGTGGAGCAGCGGACCTTGCCTGTCAATCTGCCGCAGGCCAGCACATCACAGGCGGATTTTGCCAAGAATGTTACGGTAACAATTGCCCGTGATGGCACTATTTATATCGGACAAGAACAACTGCCACCTGAGTTGTTCAAAGCACGGATTCAGGCTCAGCTTGCCCAACAGAG
>CAZCEN010000077.1:0-2771 GCA_964497205.1 uncultured Sporomusaceae bacterium | reverse complement strand
ACTGCCTTTGTGCTGCGGGCTGATAAACAAGCAGAATATGGATGTGTTGTTAAAGTACTTGATGATTTAAAATCTCTTGGAGTAAAGAAAGTGGCTGTAGCAACCGAGCAAGGGCAGAGGTGAGGGGGATGACAAGTAGCTCTTACTTACGGAAGGGTTTGATTGCTTCCTGTTTGATTAACTGTCTGGTAATACTGGCTGCGGGCTGGTTGGCCGGCGCTATATTTAGCAAGGTAACAGAGCCCGAATATATCGAGATGGAATTAATCAGTAATGCAGCTATAAAGGAACCGGCTCCTGTACCGGTTACTACGCCGCGCACTTCTCAAGCTAGTCAATCTGTTAAGAGCGAGCAGGTGCGGTCAGTCTCCGCCCAAAGGCCCGCGGTTAATTCTAGTGTACCGGCTAGTACTGAGAGTGAGGTAGCCGAAAGCTATAGTCCATCTACGGGAACGGGGTCGTCAGGAAGCTTCGGTGATGATGCCGTACCTGCTGTAGCACCAGTTGGATCAGGCAGCTCAGGTAACTCCGCTCCGGCAGCTCCCCGACAAAAAATCGGGCCACGGGTACTAAGCAGTGTGGAGCCTGTTTATCCGGAAGACGCCAGGCAGGACGGTGTTACCGGTACGGTATACATAAGTATTGAAGTCCTGGAAAACGGCCGTCCAGGTGCCGTGCAGGTCGTGAATTCTTCAGGACGGAGTTCACTGGACGAAGCGGCTGTGCGGGCGGTTCGCAAATGGCGTTTTGTGCCGGCCCAAGACGAGAACGGGCACAATATGCGGTGTTTTACCAGGCTGCCGGTGCGATTCCGCTTAGATTAAATATTTCAAATTAGGTGTTTACAAAATTATTACATTAATGTAAAATTATTCTTGTAATGCAAGTTGTGAAAGCTTGTACAAGTAATTTTGTTCTATAGGCCAACTATATATAGCTGGAATAAAGGTATGAAACCGCTCGGGGATAGCATCCTCTAGGTTTTTATACCTCTTTTTGTTTTGAAAAACCAGTAATGGAGAGATGTGCATGAGACGGACTAAGAAAGCACTTGCAATTACGGCCGTAGCCAGTGTGATGCTGGCAGGATTCCCCGCGGCAGCCCAGGAAACGCCCACGTACAGCTTGGAAGAGATTGTTATCCAGGCCGAAAGCGTAAAAAAAGATAACGCTGATGCAACGATCAGTGTTAAAACAGTTAGCCCGGGAAAAGCAAGCACAATTCCGGAATTATTGCGGGGGGCTGCCGGGATTGATATCCAGCAGCGGGCAGGAGCCGGCGATAATCAGGATACTACGGTAAAGCTAAGGGGGTTCGATGCCAGACGGTATACTGTACTCTTAAATGGCCGCCAGATTAATGCAGCCGGGGTTATGGGCGGCCAGTATGTTGACTGGACAACAATTCCGCTCAATATTGTTGAAAAGATCCAAATTATCAAAGGCGGCAAATCAGCTGCCCATGGCAATACACTGGGCGGGGTAATTAACATTATTACCCGGGAAAAGGGGGCAGACGGCGGCGAAATTAATATTCTGGGAGGCAGCCGGGGACGGTATGATTATTTATTTAACTATGCCGGCTCAATGGATAAGTTGAATTTCCATGTAATCGCCAACAAGACGGGAGCCAATGCTTTTTTGCGTAACAATGAATATGACGCCGACCAATACGGACTAAGGCTAAGCTATGATATTACCGCGAAGGATACCATTAGCGTTGGTGTTAACAGAACCGAGACCAAACGTGGTTTTATTATGGAAAATAAGCCAGGGGCAAATTATGATCCGGGTTTTCCGGTGAGTGACGGGGAAATGCTGTCGCCGGATGCAGGAACTCTCACCAAGCCAAATCCGGGAGCTTTTTGGGAAAAGGTTAATACTTATTATGATGTAAGCTATAAACATAATACCGAAACAGGATATTGGCGGTTGGACTACTGGAAAAATGATGAAAAACGGCGGGAAGTCAATTATAACCCCGAAGGAACCAAAATTGAGCTTGATCGAACGGTGGTAAGTGATAAATCAGACAGCATTGGTTTTTCCGGACAAACGAAAGCCGGGGCTCATACTATCGGCTATGGCAGTGAATATAAGCAACTGCGTTATGGCTATGGTTATTTTGATGTGCGTCCACCGGGCTCAAGCGATATATACCCTTCCCAGAAGATTGATTTGTGGGGCGCTTATATTGATGACAGTTTTAAAATTAACGACAGATGGTCGGCTTATCTTGGGCTCAGATATGACCACTTGTCTGCCAGCCAGGATGATCCCAGAGCCAGTATGATGCGGGATTATCACACCGGAGAACTTTCACCTAAAATGAGTTTGTCCTTTAAAAATAATGATACGACAACAACCTTTATCTCTGTGAACAAATTATGGCGGGCTCCATCCATGGCCGAGTATTACTGGTGGGGCATGAAGTATAATGCCAATTCCGGGCCGGATGTCAATAATCCCGGATATCATAAACAAATTAAGCCTGAGCAAGGATACAGTTATGAAATCGGGGCAGAACAAAAAGTCAGTGACAAGTACCAAACTAAAGTTACTTTGTATCGTCAAGATATTAATGATTATATTAACTTTCAGCACACATTCCCCTTCTGGTGCTACAACATTGATAAGGTCAAGGTGTGGGGCGCTGAGTGGGAGAATGTTTACAAGCTGAATGATGCCAGTAAAATAATGTTCACCTATACCAACCAGCATACGGATAAGGAGGGATCCAGCCTGACAAATGCCGGGTTGGCCGGGGAACT
>CAZCEN010000076.1:7741-12753 GCA_964497205.1 uncultured Sporomusaceae bacterium | reverse complement strand
AAAATGTCGGGTTATTTTCCAGAAACTCGGCCGAATTCGTATATTGTTATATGGCCATAGTCAGTTTGGGAGCGGTTGTTGTACCCATTAATTTTCAGCTGACGGCCCGCGAAGTTGCTTATCTTGTTAGGGATGCTAAAATGAAGCGGCTTGTTACCATGGAACCGCTTTCTCTCGAGTCTGAGCTTATTCAGCAGGAATATGTTCAAAAAGTTAAGCAGCTTGTCATTCCTGAAATCAAGGAAACCTTAGTACAGACAGCATTGTCTGACGCACCAGCGTTACCTAGTGACTTTGATGAAAATCAGCCGTGTGCAGTTATTTATACCTCCGGGACAACAGGGACGCCCAAAGGGGCTGTGCTGACCCATAAAAATCTTGTCAGCGATGCTGAGGCGTTTCAAAAGATGCTGCCGGTTCATTCTAACGATAATGTACTCTGCGTGCTGCCTATGTATCATTGTTTTGCCTGGACTTGTGCCATATTAAATTCGCTCTTAGCCGGAGCGGCAATTACTATTTTGGAAGCTTTTGCGCCGAAAGAGACAATTGTTGCAATTAAGGAGTTTGGTGTAACTGTTGTTTATGGAGTACCGCCTATGTATAACTTTTTAACTCGGGTGGGAGAACGGGAAGATTTGGCGAGCGTCAGATATTTTATATCCGGTGGAGCTTCGCTGCCTGAAAAAGTGGCACAGCAGTTTGATACTAAATATGGCAAAAAAATTGTTGAAGGCTATGGGCTTTCTGAAGCTTCGCCGGTAGTGACATTAAATCCCATCCAAAAACCAAAATATTGCTCGATCGGTAAGGCGCTCCCGGGGGTGTTGGTCAAGGTTGTTGACCCTGATGGAAATGATGTTGCTCCCGGTCGCGTGGGTGAAATTGTCGTACAGGGACCCAATGTTATGGTGGGATATTTTAACTTGCCGGAAGAAAGTGCTAAGGTATTGAAAAATGGTTGGCTTCATACCGGTGATTTAGCCTACGAAGATGAGGAAGGTTACTTTTTTATCGTTGACCGATTGAAAGATTTAATTATCGCCAATGGTGAAAATATTTATCCGCGGGAAATTGAAGAATTGCTGTATGCCTACCCTGGTATTATTGAAGCAAGTGTAATCGGAGTTCCTGACGAACTACGCGGGCAGGTTGCCCGGGCTTATATTGTAATGGGTGAAGGAAAAAACTTTAATAAGAAGGCAATTCGGGAGTATCTTCAGAATAACATTGCTGCTTATAAAATACCCCGGGACTTTATTGTTATTGATGCCTTGCCCAAGAACCAAACAGGCAAAATATTAAAACGTATACTTAGAGAACAAGCCAGTGGAGAATGATAAGTTAGTAGTGAACTTTCTCAGTTCGTTACAGTTGTTTCCGTAACGTTTTTATTATTGATAAAGAGAGCCAACGCCTGTGTAAAGGGGCTTTGGCTTTTGTTTTTTTCAACAAAGTAAGGTTACTGTTTTACCATAATTATGGTATAGTTAAACTGGAAAAACTGCTAATAAGGACGTGAGGCTATGCAAAAACGGAAACTGGGGAAAACGGGCATTGAGGTCACCGAATTGTGTTTTGGTGCTTTGCCTATGGGGCCAATACAGAAAAATGTGCCTGTGGCCGATTGCGCAGATGTTGTGGCAAACGCTTTACAAAGCGGGATAAATTTTATTGATACGGCGCAAGCTTACAAAACCTACGAGCCTATAAAAATGGCTATGGATAGAACGGGGATTAGACCGGTAATTGCGTCTAAGTCTAGTGAAAAAACATATGAAGGCATGGCGATGGCTGTAGAGGAAGCACTTGGCGCACTTGGTATTGACTACATAGACATCTTCCACCTTCATGCCGCACGCGAAGGGGAAAATGCGTTTGAGGTATACAAGGATTCGCTCCAATGCCTTGTGGATATGAAGAAAAAAGGTAAGGTCAAGGCTGTCGGGATTTCTACCCATCATACAGCGGTAACAAGGCTGGCAGCAGAGGTTGATGTCATTGATGTGGTATTCCCCATTATTAATAACAAAGGCCGCGGCATTATGGGTGGAACTACAGAAGATATGCTGCAGTCCATGGAGAAAGTAGCTAAGGCGGGCAAGGGGTTTTATCTGATGAAGGTTTTAGGCGGTGGTTCACTAATTAATGAATATGATGAAGCACTCAAGTTTGCCAGAAATATTGAAGGATATGCCTCTATTGCAATTGGCATGGTATCTATCCCGGAAGTTGAGTTTAATGTGAAGTACTTTAACGGAGAGCTTGCTAATGCTGTAATCTCGCTGGACAAAGCCGAAAAGAAAGCAGTAGTGGTGGCTCGTAATTGTAAAAGCTGCGGCCAATGTATAGCGGCTTGTCCGGCCGATGCTATCAGTTTTGACGATGACAATAAAGCCAGAATTGACTCGGCTAAATGTTTGACCTGCGGCTATTGTACACCTGTTTGTCCTGAGTTTGCCATTCGTGTAATCTAATAAGTCATTTAAACCAAAGTTTTGTTACTAATTTGTGAACAGAACTTTGGTTTTTTTACCTGCTCGAAAGATGAATTTAAAAATCGGATAAGAGCAATTAACTTGACAGTGGTTTGGTGCAAACTGCATTTTCTTTACTTGAAACAAAGGATATTTCCATTTATAGTATACTGGTAAGCAGTTATCCTGTGACTGATCTTCAGCTAGGGTTATCCTACCTGGAAGTTGAGTCTTTTTTACGGGATTTTTTATAAAAGGGTTGGCTTAGCACGGGAGGTGAGCCGCTATGATAAGGTTATTAACAAATGACGATGAATCTGAGGTTAAATGCTATCTTGACAGAAACTATATGGAGACTGCGATTATTAGCGGTAATCTCGAAAAGTCCAGGATTTATAATGACCGGATAACTCGTTACTGCGGGGACTATTACGGTTATTTTGATGAAGGCAGCTTGAAAGGTGTTGCAGCTTTTTACAATGTGGGTATTGTTATTCCCCATTTTGAATCAGCTGCGGCAGCACCTGAATTCATCGAGATTATGAGAAGACGAAATTTTGAAGTGGTTGCCGGTTTGAAACGGGTAGTAGACCCGCTGCACAGGGTATTGGCGCAGTATAAAAAAGTGTCATCCTATGAAGATAGCTGGTGTTTGATTAATAAAGGTTTTACACCGCATATTTTAAAAAAATCTATGACTATTGTTGAGGCCAGGACGTTTGATCAATCTGCAGCCGTTAGCTTTATTGTTGAAGCTTACCGGCAAGGCTTTAAACGCCGATTCAATTCAGAGTTGGCAGTAAAGATGCTGGCTGATTGTGGCCCTGAAGAAGATTTCATTTTTCTTTTGGACAACGGCGTTCCCAAAGCGCAGGCCATTATCCAAGTAGCTACCCGCCGGATTTGCCAAATTGGTGGCGTATATACGGCAGAAGAATGCAGAAGTAAAGGCTATTGCAAAGCTTTGGTTTCGGAATTATGCCGCCGGATTTATGCTTACGGCAAAACACCAGCCTTAATGGTGAGGAAGGACAACATACCAGCTGTAAAAGCCTATCAGTCAATAGGTTTTACTTACTTTGACGACTATTTGGTCGTGAAATTCCAAATCTGAACGGAGGAATTACTGTGCGCATAGCGGTTGGTGTAACCGGTGCCAGTGGAGCTATATATGGCTATACTTTGATTAAGGCTTTGACTGAGTTGGGGATTGAAGTACATGCAGTATATACGGAAATGGGACGTAAAGTGCTCGAATATGAATGTAGCGTAACCTTGCAAGATATTGAACGCTATGCTGTGGTATATGATAATACTGATCTGTTTGCCCCGCTTGCCAGCGGCTCGTTTAAAACTGGTGGTATGGTAGTGGTTCCATGCTCTATGCATACCTTGGGGGCATTGGCGACGGCTAGCGGTCGTGATTTATTAACACGGGCGGCGGATGTTACGTTGAAAGAACAGAGAAAATTGGTTGTAGTTCCGCGGGAAACACCCATGACGGCCATTCATATAAAGAACATGCTGGCATTGGCGCAAACCGGAGCTGTTATTATGCCGGCATCGCCTCCCTTTTATCCTAAGCCTGATACCTTAGACCAACTGGTTGACGGTTTAATAAGACAAATCTTAAGTGCTTTGCAGCTTGTGCCTTCCTAAGCGGTTGATGATTAGGGCCAAGGGGAAAAATGCAAAAAAATAGAGGAATTTCCAGAAATTTGCCGAATATGACAAGCTAAATAACTGGACAGAGGTGAATCTAATGCGGCCGACGATAAAGTTTTCCGCCTTATACCTTGCTGTTTTTATGCTTGTTTTGGCAGTAATTCCTGTTTTTGCTGCCCCGCCTAAAAAAACAGTTAATCAAGGAAAGGATACGATTGTCAAAACTGCGGAAAAGTATCTGAAGACACCATATCGTTTTGGCGGCGATACTCCAAAAGGTTTTGATTGTTCAGGTTTTGTGAAATACGTCTATGAACAGCATGGCATAAAGTTGCCGCGCACAGCCGATGTTCAGTTCCAACGCGGTAAAAAAGTCGAGCGTACTAATCTCAAAGCCGGCGACTTGGTCTTTTTTACTACCTATGCACCAGGAGCGTCTCATGTGGGTATTTATTATGGCAATGGTAAGTTCATTCATGCCGCTACTAGTCGCGGTGTAATGATTAGCCGGTTGGACGAAGACTACTGGAAGCCTAGATATCTTGGGGCCAGAAGAATACAATAGCATGTACCGGAGGTGTAATTATGATTTTTGGACATATTTCGACTTGGAAACAGGATGCAGCACTACTTCCCCAAGCACTTGTGAAAGGGCTTACATATCTTGCTAAAACTGAAATAGCCAGCTTGCCTGTTGGTAAGCATGAAATAGAGGGCAAAGACATCTATGTGTCTGTTAATGAATACGAAACTGAGCCGTGCGGTGCCAGGCGGGCAGAGGCTCATGTAGAGTATCTGGATATTCAATTTATGATTTCCGGTCAGGAGCTGATAGCCCATAGTATACTATCCCCGGCCAATGAAGTTTTG